>NZ_JBHSTW010000006.1:75857-134887 GCF_042660305.1 Rothia nasimurium | reverse complement strand
GGCTCTTTGCGCCGATGGTACTGCACTGGTGACGGTGTGGGAGAGTAGGTCACCGCCGGTTTTTATATTGGGATACAGGAAGAGCCTGAGCTATAAAGCTCAGGCTCTTTTTGTTTATGGCTCGGAGCTATCGCTCCGAGCCCTTTTTGTTTTAAAGCGACGGCCAAGCGTGAAGCTGTGTGCCTGAAAACGCACCGGTAAGACCAGGCAGCCCCTACGCAAGGTACCCCAAGCCAGATAGACTAGAACCTAGCATTAAAAACAGGGCAGAAAAGAGCCCAACCCCCACCACAAACACCATAGAGGAGCTCACTTGGCTGAATACTCACGTAACCACTCAGATAAAAACCGCGGTGGCTACAAGAAGAACAACGACCGTAACTCCTCACGCCCCTACCGCAGCGACCGCTCCGACCGTAACGACAGCGGATACACCAAGCGCGACGGCGACCGCCCCTACGGCGACAAGAAGAAGCCCTTCGATAAGAACCGCGGCGGTGGCAAGCGCTTCGACGACCGTAAAAACAACGGTAACGGCCGCGGCGAACGCTCCTTCGACCGTAAGGGTAACGGCCCCCGCAAGGACTTCGACCGCGACCAGAATAAGCGCGGTTTCCAGGTGGAGCGCAAAGACCGTAACTTTACTGCTGAGGCAAAGAACCCCAGCGGTGACTACCGTCCGTCAAAGAATGCACCCGAGATCGACACCGACGTCACCGGCAAGGAACTCGAAAACTGGACCCTGCGTGCCCTGCGCCAGCTAGAAGCCCAGAACGCAGACACCGTAGCCAAGCACCTGGTCATGGTCGGCCGTTACCTCGACATCGACCCCGACTTCGCCCTAGAACACGCTGTTGCTGCCTCAAAGCGCGCAGGCCGAATCGGCGTCGTCCGCGAGGTCGTCGGTATCGCAGCCTACGCTGCAGAGGACTTTGAACTGGCCCTGCGTGAACTGCGTACCCACCGCCGTATTTCGGGCTCCAACGAGCACCTCGCGCTGCTCGTAGACTGCGAGCGTGCCCTGGGGCGTGTCGAAAAGGCCCTGACCCTGGCTGAAGAAGCGAAGAACGAAGAGGTACCTGCGGCCGTCCGCTCTGAGGTCGCTATCGTTGTCTCCGGTATCTACAGTGACCAGGGCGAGCTGAAGAAGGCTCTGAAGGCCCTTGAGATTCCTGAGCTGAACCCCAAGCGTGGGTTCGACTACTCACCCCGCCTCTTCAATACCTATGCTGAACTGCTGGAGCAGGACGGACGTAGTAAGGAAGCAGCTCGCTGGGCCCGTCTTGCCCTGATGACTGAGGCCGCTCTAGGCCAGGGCGACTTCGTTGAACCTGAAATCTTCGATATCTTCACTGAGCAGGACCTGCTTGAACCCGAAGAACCCTCCGTTGACCTTGAAGCTGCTGAAGCCCAGGCACCGGCTGCTGAGACTGTAGAGGCAGACGCGGAAGCAGACGCTGCTGAAGCCGCCGAAACTGAGGCTGCCGATGCAGTAGTCGCCGAAGAGTCTGAAGCCAGCGAAGACGGCGCTCTTTTTGAGGTCGACGAAACCCTGACGACCACTGAAACCGTAGTGAGCGAAGACCAGGCAGAGGAAGAAGCCCTCTTCGAGCTGTCTGCTGAAGCTGCTGAGGAGGACCGCGACTAATGCTGCTGGCAGCCCACGACGCTATTCTCTCTGACCTTGACGGTGTAGTGTATGCGGGCCCCTTCGCTATTGAAGGTGCCCCGGAGGCTCTGAATAGGGCACAGGACGCCGGGGTACCGGTAGCCTTCGTGACCAACAATGCCTCACGCAGCGTCCAGGCCGTTGCTGATCACCTGGTGGAACTCGGCGTCAATACCGATGCTGACCACGTGATTAGCTCAGCCCAGGCTGCAGCTGAACTGCTGAAAGCCCAGCTCCCTGCGGGGGCTAAGGTGCTGATTACCGGGGCACAGGCTCTCGCCGATTGCGTAGCGGCTGCCGGGCTAACCCCCGTCACCAGCCAGGCTGACGAGCCGGTCGCAGTGGCCCAGGGGTTCAACCCTAAGATTGTGTGGGAAGATCTCGCTGAAGCCGCCTACACCCTGGCCGATGAGAAGGTGCTGTGGGTTGCCTCGAACACCGATTTCACTATCCCGAAGGAACGTGGCATCGCCCCCGGTAACGGCACCCTGGTGGGGGCTGTAGCGACGGCTACCGGGCGCACCCCGCAGGTAGCTGGTAAGCCGGAGTCACCTATTTTCGTCACCGCCGCCCAGAAGCTGAACTCTCAGCGTCCTGTGGTGGTGGGCGATCGTCTGGATACCGATATCCAGGGCGGCAACCGGGCTGCGATGGCGACGGCCGTGGTCATGACCGGGGTGGAGACCTACCAGAGTATTCTGGCGGCTATTCCGGTGGAGCGTCCCACCTATATTCTGGAAGACCTCGCCGGTTTCTTCGAGGACTACCCCCAGATCCAGATACAGGCTACAGCAACCGGTATGAGCGCCCGGGGCGCAGGCTGGTCCGCTGAGGCAACCGACACCGAACTCACCATCACCGGTGAGGGCAGCGAGATCGATAGTTGGCGTGTGGCCTGCGCAGCCTGGTGGGCTGCCCACCCCGATGCGTCCGCCTCGCTTGCCCCTAGCCAGGTGCACCGTGGCTAAGGGCGCGGACGAAACCGCCCAGAGTCTCGAAGAAAAGGCAGTTTCGGGGCTACCGACTGAAGAAGCCGAGGCCCTTGACCCCGAGTTCGAGGCGGCGATGACAGCTGCCCTGGCCCTGGACGCCACCGAACGCATCGAGAGGCTGGGCCAGCTGGCGTCCGCCCTCAAAGAAGACCTAGATTCAAGCCGCTAGAGCCGAGTGCGGAGCGGGAAGGAAGAACATGCGACTGGACCAGTACATGGTGCAGGCAAAGATTGCCCGCTCCCGCACGCTGGCGGCCAAGATGGTTGAGGGCGGGCACATCAGCGTGAACGGCCGTACCGTGACGAAGCCAGCCCAAAAGTTGAAGGAGGGGGACCGCGTCCGCGTCCGCCGCAGCGAGCTGACCGAGTATGTGAGCCGTGCCGGGCACAAGCTGGCCGGGGCGCTGGATGCCTTCCCCGAGATCACCGTTGCCGGTAAATTCTGCCTGGACGCAGGCGCCTCTACCGGCGGCTTTACCGATGTGCTCTTGCGCCGGGGTGCCAGCCGGGTTGCGGCGGTTGATGTGGGGCACGACCAGCTGGTCGAACAGATCCGGAACCACCCGGCCGTTGACGTTTATGAGGGCCTGAACGTGCGGCACATGAGCCCCGACGATATCGGCGGGCAGGTTGCCCTTACGGTCTCAGACCTGAGCTTTATCTCCCTAACCAAGGTCGTTGAGCCGCTGGCCCGGGCAACGGCCGCAGGCGGGGACCTGCTGCTCATGGTCAAACCCCAGTTTGAGGTGGGCCCGGCCCGCATCGGCAAGGGCGGGGTAGTGACCGACCCCGAGGTGAGAGCGGACGCCGTGGCGTCCGTCCGCGCGGCAGCGCAGGACGCCGGCCTGCTCGTGCTGGGGGAGCAGGAAAGCCCCCTGCCGGGGCAGGACGGCAACGTAGAATTCTTCCTCTGGTGCCGCAAGCCTGACGAAGCGACCCCCGCTTCATAGGGCACCCAAAGTCGAATAAATATTCGAAAAAATCCGGTGTGTTGGGCCTTAGAAAAACAGCAAAACCGTTTACGGTCAGCTAGCCTAAAAGTGTGAACGAAACACCTGACACCGCCCTCACACCCCAGCAGACCAAGACGCCGGGGGAGCGCAATATTCTTGTCTTCGCCCATACCGGACGTCTTGAAGCCCGCAACGCTGCTCGTGCTACCTGCACGCAGCTGCACCGGGCTGGCCTGGTGCCCGTGATGAACCGCGCTGACCTGGAAGCCCTGACCGAAAAGTGGGAGAACCCCGTGCCCGTGGCGGTGGCCCACGAGTCTGTGGCGCTCAAAGACATCGAGCTGGGTATGGTGCTGGGCGGTGACGGGTCGATTCTGCGCGCTGCCGAGATGATTCGCCACACCCAGATACCCCTCATCGGCGTCAACCTTGGCCACGTAGGGTTTCTTGCAGAGGCCGAAGAATTCGACCTAACCGAAACCGTTGAGCGAGTGGTCTCGGGCGACTACACGGTCGAAGAGCGCATGGCGATCGACGTGAAGGTCTGGGACGGCAGCCAGAAAATTCTTGAAACCTGGGCCCTTAACGAGGCCAGCGTTGAAAAGGGCAACCGCGAAAAAATGATCGAGGTGGTCATTGAGGTAGACCGGCGCCCGCTCTCGTCCTTTGGCTGTGACGGCGTGGTGTTGGCAACCCCGACCGGATCAACCGCCTACGCCTTTTCTGGCGGTGGCCCGATTGTCTGGCCCAGCGTTGAGGCTATGCTGATGGTGCCCCTCTCGGCCCACGCTCTTTTTGCCCGCCCCCTGGTGACCGCACCGACCTCGATGATGGCGGTAGAGCTGATCTCCACCAACGGGGCAGAAGGTGTGCTCTGGTGCGATGGACGGCGTACCCGCGACCTGCCTCCGGGGGCCCGCGTAGAGGTGACTCGTTCGTCCAAGCCGGTGCGACTAGCACGTATGCACCCGGCTCCCTTCTCCGAGCGCCTGGTGAAGAAGTTCGAGCTTCCCATCGCTGGCTGGCGGGGGCCCCACACCCCCGGGCCTGCGACCAGCGCCCTGACCGTCATTCGCAACGACTAACCCCGCCAAGAAAGTTTTCCCTCGTGATTGAAGAAATCCACCTGCGCGACCTAGGCGTCATCACCGATGCCCGCCTGCCTCTTGAACCTGGTTTCTCGGTGCTGACCGGCGAGACCGGTGCCGGTAAAACCATGGTCGTCACGGCTCTGGGCATGCTGCTGGGTGCCCGCTCTGACGCTTCAAGCGTGCGCAACGGGGCCAAGAACGCCCTGGCTGAGGCTGTTATCCGCCTGCCACGGGGCCACCGGGCACTGGCTCTGGCTGAGGACGCCGGGGGAGCGGTGGAGGAGCTCGACGGGGGTTCTGCCGAGCTACTTCTTGCTCGAACTGTCAGCGCCGCGGGCCGCTCCCGCGCTCACGTGGGAGGTATCTCTGCCCCTATCGGCACTCTGGCCGACATCGGCCATACCCTGGTGGCGGTGCACGGTCAGTCCGACCAGCTGCGCCTCAAGGACGCCGTCGAACAGCGCCACGCTCTGGACTCTTACGCAGGGAAAAAGCTTGAAAAACTCCTAGCCTCTTACACCGTCAACTACGAACGCTACCGCCAGGCTGCCGGAGAACTGCGAGACGTGCGCGAAAATACCCGTGCCCGTGCCCTGGAAGCCCAGACCCTGCAGGGGGCACTGGCCGAAATTGACTCGGTGCAGCCTGCCGAGGGCGAAGATGAGGCACTTCGGGCAGAAAGCCAAAAACTGGCTAACGTTGAGTCTTTGCGCCTGGCGGCGGCGACGGCGTCCGCTGCCCTGTCGGGCACCGAATACGGGGACGCGGACGAGCCCAACGTGCTGGGGCTGCTCGATGCCGCCCGTACCGCCCTGGCCGCAGAAGCAGATGCGGACGCCGACCTGGCAGCTCTCGCTGGACGGCTGAACGAGGCACTGATCCATGTGACCGACATTGCCGAAGAAATCTCGGCCTACACTTCGGGACTAGATACCGAGGGGCCAGAACGCCTTGCTGAGGTCGAGCACCGCCGGGCCCAGCTCAAGAGCCTGACCCGCAAGTACGGGGCTGATATTGCAGAGGTACTGGCCTGGGCAGAAGAATCTCGGGCCCGCCTGGAAACCCTCTCCGACGACCCGGCCCGCAAGGAGGCCCTGGAAGCCGAACTGCGTCAGCTGCGCGAGACCCTGGGGGAGCAGGCTGCGGAGCTCACCGACCTGCGCACCAAGGCAGCCCGCAAACTGGCAGCGGCCGTCAGCGAAGAACTCTCAGCCCTGGCCATGCCGAACGCCTCACTGGTGGTTGAGGTAGAAGAAACCGAAAAGTTCCACCGCTACGGTAAGGACGCGGTGACTTTCATGCTGGCTCCCCACACCCAGGCCGTCCCCCGCCCTCTGGGCAAGGGCGCCTCGGGCGGTGAACTCTCCCGCGTGATGCTGGCCCTCGAAGTGGTGCTCTCAGAGGTAGACCCCGTGCCCACCTTCATCTTTGACGAGGTGGACTCCGGCGTTGGTGGCAAGGCCGCCATCGAAATTGGCCGCCGCCTGGCCATGCTCGCTAAGAACGTGCAGGTACTGGTGGTCACCCACCTGCCCCAGGTAGCTGCCTTTGCCGACCAGCACATCCTGGTGCGCAAAAACGATGACGGCTCCCTCTCTCGTGTGCAGGTTCTCACACCCGAGGAACGAGTCGTAGAGCTTGCCCGCATGCTCTCTGGCCACGACCAGTCGGCAGCAGCCCAGGAACACGCCCGAGAACTCCTGGCCGACGCCGGGCAGATCTAGCCCCGGGCAGGTGCCCTACCTGCTCAGCAGAAGCCGGGGCAGACGTCCGCCCACCGGGCCCTGCCCCACAGTGTTTACACGCGCGAAACAGAAACGGTGATAGGCTGAAATTCCGTGGTAGATACAAACGCATCAAACAACGGTAAAGTCACCCGCCAGATCTTCGTCACCGGCGGTGTTGCATCCTCTCTCGGCAAGGGCCTCTCGGCCTCATCTCTTGGCCGGCTTCTTCGCTCTCGCGGTCTTTCTGTGACCATGCAGAAGCTCGACCCCTATCTCAACGTCGATCCCGGAACTATGAACCCCTTCCAGCACGGTGAAGTTTTTGTCACCGACGATGGGGCAGAAACCGACCTCGACATCGGCCACTATGAACGCTTCCTCGACGAGAACCTCTCCCAGGCAGCGAACGTGACCACCGGCCAGGTCTACTCCCACGTGATCGCCAAGGAACGCCGCGGCGAATATCTGGGCGATACCGTACAGGTCATTCCCCATATCACCGATGAAATCAAGCGCCGTATGCGCCTGCCTGCCGAAGGCGAGAACGCCCCCGACATCATCATCACCGAAATCGGTGGCACCGTGGGCGACATCGAATCCCTGCCCTTCCTCGAAGCAGCCCGCCAGGTCCGCCGCGATGTAGGCCGCCGGAATGTCTTCTTCCTGCACGTGTCTCTGGTATCCTTCATCGGGCCGTCCGGTGAACTGAAAACAAAGCCCACCCAGCACTCCGTTGCTGCCCTGCGCGGCCTGGGTATCATTCCCGACGGCCTGATTCTGCGCTGTGAACGCGAAGTACCCGAATCCCACAAGATCAAAATCGGCCACGCCTGCGACGTTGAGCCCGAGGCCGTCATCTCCTGCGCAGATGCCCCCAGCATCTACGACATCCCCAAGACCCTGCACAGCCAGAACCTGGACGCCTACATCCTGGACTACCTGGGCATTGAGGCTAACCCCGTTGACTTCACCCAGTGGGATAAGCTGCTGAGCGCCGTCCACACCCCCAAAACCGAGGTCAACGTTGCCCTGGTTGGTAAGTACATCGACCTACCCGACGCTTATCTCTCGGTCACCGAGGCCCTGCGCGCCGGCGGTTTTGCTAACGATGCCAAGGTCAACATCAAGTGGGTTGCCGCCGACCTCTGCGCAAGCCAGGAGGACGCCGCCCACCAGCTGCGCGGCATGGACGCCATTCTCGTGCCCGGTGGCTTCGGCATCCGCGGCCTCGACGGCAAGATTGGCGCCCTGCGCCACGCCCGCGAACACAAGATTCCTACCCTGGGTATCTGCTTAGGGTTGCAGTCCATGGTGCTTGAATACGCCCGCAACGTACTTGGTATCAAGGACGCCTCATCCACCGAGTTCGACCCCGAGACCGCCTCACCGCTGATCGCTACCATCGAAGAGCAGAAGGCATTCGTGGACGGCGCAGGTGACCTGGGTGGTACCATGCGCCTGGGCCTCTACCCGGCGACCCTGGCTGCCGGTTCCCTGGCTGAAAGCGTCTACGGGGCAACCGAGGTAGCTGAGCGCCACCGCCACCGCTACGAGGTCAACAACGACTACCGTCAGCAACTGGAAGAAGCGGGCCTGGTAATCTCCGGTACCTCTCCTGATTCCTCCCTGGTGGAGTTCGTAGAGCTGCCCGTGAGCGAGCACCCCTACTACATCGCCACCCAGGCCCACCCCGAATACCGCTCCCGTCCCACCCGCCCCCACCCCCTCTTCGCCGGACTGATTAAGGCGGCGCTTGAGGCCCGCAAGAACGGCTAGTACTGTTCTAAGGTATGCAACAGAATCTCTCGTATGAGGTGGGGGACGCCCCCCGCCTCGATGCCCCGGCACTCGCCGCATCCCAGGAAACCATCGCCGATATCGCCAACCCCCGCTATGTCACCAGCCGCACCACCAAATTTGAGGGCTACGTCTGGGACGTCATCCGCGAGGGGATAGCACTGGATGAAGGCGCCGAGCCTTTCGAACGAGATTTTCTGTTGCATCCCGGGGCGGTTGCCGTCCTGGCTCTCAACGAGAAGAACGAGGTACTGCTCATCAACCAGTACCGCCACCCCGTGCGCGCCAACCTCTGGGAAATCCCAGCGGGCCTGCTCGACATAGACGGGGAAGACCCCGTGCATGCAGCTGCCCGCGAACTGGCAGAAGAAACCGACTTCCAAGCCGCTCGGTGGGATACCCTCATGGAGTTCTACAACTCACCCGGTGGCATGGGAGAGACCTGCCGAATCTACCTGGCCCGCGATCTCAGCGAAATTCCTGCCGAAGACCGCGAAGAGCGAGTCCACGAAGAAGCAGAAATCGTACAGCGCTGGGTGCCCCTCGACGAGGCAGTGCGCGCCGTGTTGGCAGGGCGAATCCACAACGCAGCCTCCACCAACGCGATCCTCGCCGCCGACGCAGCTGCCCGCCGTAACTTCGAAACCCTCTACCCGGCGTCCGCCCCCTTCACCGCCCACCCCGCTCTGCGCGAAGCCAACTACCGGGGAGAAATCCGCCCCGCCGAAGGGCTCTAAATGACCGAAGGAGCAGCGGCGGCAGCTACCCCACTCGAAAGCGCCATCGATGCCTACCTCAACCACCTGGGCATCGAACGCGGTCTGGCGGCCAACACCCAGGCAGCCTACCGGCGCGACCTGACCCGCTACCGCACCTACCTGGCAGACCAGGGCGTCATCGACCCGCGAGCCGTCACCAAAAAACACGTGCGAGACTTTGCCGCCCACTGCTCGGCCCCTGCACAAGACGGGGGCGCAGCTCTAGCCGCCAAATCCGTTGCCCGCGTCATCAGCGGGGTCCGCGGTGCTCATACCTTCTGGTACCGGGAAGGCACCACCCCCACCAACCCGGCGGCAACCGTCCGCCCGCCCACACCTGCTGCCCGCCTGCCCAAGGCCCTGCCCCTGGCCGATATCACCCGCCTGCTCGAAAGCCCCGACCCGGCCACCCCCGCCGGGCTAAGAGACAGAGCCCTGCTGGAATTTCTCTACTCCACCGGAGCCCGCATCAGTGAAGCTATCACCGTGGACATCGACGATATCGTCATTGACCGACCAGACTCAGATGAGGCCGGCCAGCTGCCTGCCATTGTCAGGCTCTTCGGCAAAGGCAACAAGGAACGGGTCGTGCCGGTCGGCTCCTACGCTGCCCGAGCTATTGACGACTACCTGGTGCGCGGACGCCCGGCGCTCGCCTCCCGGGGTAGGGGAGGTGCTGCCCTCTTTCTCAACGCCAGAGGCGGGCGTATCACCCGGCAGGGGGCCTACCTGATCCTCAAAAATCATGCTGAACGCGCGAAAATTCAGGCCGAGATTTCACCGCACACCCTGCGCCACTCCTTCGCAACCCACCTGCTGGAAGGCGGGGCCGATATTCGCGTGGTGCAGGAACTTCTGGGGCATGCTTCGGTGACAACAACCCAGGTCTATACCAAAGTCACCGCCGATACCCTGCGCGAGGTCTTTGCAGCTAGCCACCCCCGCGCCCGCTAGATATACGAGAGACAACGATGAATACTACCCCGCAGACAGACCAAACCCGCTTAGATACCACTACCTTCGATGTGCTGGTCATCGGCGCTGGCCCGGTGGGAGAGAACCTTGCCGACTACGCCACCCAGGGCGGGCTGAACGTTGCCCTGATTGAGCACGAACTTCTGGGCGGGGAGTGCTCCTACTACGCCTGTATGCCTTCCAAGGCCCTGCTGCGGCCCTTGCAGGTAGCTCAGATTGCCCAGCACCTGCCCGGCCTCACCGGAACCACTGTGAACGCAGATGACCTGCTGAAACGGCGCGATGCCTGGGTTTCTCGGTACAGGGATACAGGGCAAATGCGATGGGCAAAGTCCGCCGGTATAACCGTGGTGCGCGGTCACGGTGAGCTAGTCGGTAGGAAAACCGTCAGGGTGACCTCTGCAGATGGGGCACACCGAACTCTGAGGGCGCGAAAAGCCGTAGTTCTGGCAACCGGGTCTCGCGCAGCGGTACCTGATCTCTACACGGGGCTTGAAGCCTGGGATAACAGGGACGCTACCGGCGTGGTTGAGATTCCCCGACGACTCATCATTGTGGGAGGTGGGGTGGTGGCAGTGGAAGCTGCCACCTGGATGACTGCCCTGGGAAGCGACGTGACCCTGCTGGTGCGCGGACAGCATCTGCTGGGGCAACTAGGGGCCGAGGTCGAGGGGCTTAGCGATCTGATTGCTTCGGCTCTCGCCGACTATGGGGTAACCCTGCACCTGGGTGCTAGAGTTACGGACGCGCGGCGCGAGAGCCCCCGCCCTACCGGGCTGGGGAGGGTACACGGTGGGCAGGTGATGCTCACCCTTGACGATGGCCAGGTGCTAGAGAGCGAAGAGCTGCTACTGGCTACCGGGCGTACCCCGACTTTAGACTCGGTAGGTTTAGAGAGTATTGGCTTGAGTTCAGAAGAAGCTCTAGCCGGGCAGGGGCCTGACTGGCTATACCTCATCGGGGATACAGCCGGTCAGGTGATGCTGACCCACCAGGGCAAATATCGGGCCAGAGTTCTAGGGGCTGCCCTGGCCAGCGAGGAAGAATACACCCCGAAGCAAGAAGTCCCGGTGCCGCAGGTGATTTTTAGCCAACCCCAGGTAGCTCAGGTGGGGCTTACCCACGCCAAAGCTCTCCGGCAGGGTCATGCTGTGGTCACTAGCCGCGCCGCTATGAATGAAGCTGCTGGTGCCTCCCTGTTATCGAACCTCAACCGGGGTTTTGCAGAACTGACCGTTGACGCTGATACCGGCGTCCTGCTCGGCGCTGTCTTTGTGGGCGAGGAAGCCGCCGAACTCCTGCACGCAGCTACTATCGCAGTTACTGCTCAACTGCCCGTAAAGGTGTTGCGGCACGCGGTACCCGCCTATCCAACGGCCTCAGAGATCTGGTTGAGACTGCTAGAAAAGCTGCCTAGAGAGCTCCGCTAAAGATACTTACCTACCACAAAAGGCCGGCTGGTTCTGAGGTGATTGACCTCAGAACCAGCCGGCCCTATAGGTGAGCTTATGGGGCTTGTGCTTTAGCTCAGGTGGCGCTCATCCACACCGTTGTAGGCAGAGAGCGGGCGAATCAGGGAGTTGGCTGCGCGCTGCTCCAGGATGTGGGCAGTCCAGCCGGTGATGCGAGAAGCCACGAAGATGGGGGTGAAGGTGGGGGTATCAAAGCCCATCAGGTGGTAGGTGGGGCCAGCCGGGTAATCCAGGTTGGGCTTGATTCCCTTGGCCTCGTCCATTGCTTCAGCCAGACCCTGGTAGAGGCCGATGATGTCCTGGCGGCCGTAGTATTCGACCATGTCAAAGAAAGACTTTTGCATGGTGGGGACGCGGGAGTCACCGTTCTTGTAGACCCGGTGGCCAAAGCCCATAATCTTCTTCTTCTCAGCCAGGGCAGCTTCCATCCAGGCCTTAGCGCGGGCCTTGGCGTCTGCCTGGGACTCGCCCTCAATCACCCCGATCTCATCGAAGGTGTGCTGCACAGCCTCGTTAGCTCCACCGTGTAGGGGACCCTTGAGAGCCCCGATAGCACCGGTGACGGCTGAGTGCAGGTCAGAAAGAGAAGAGGTGATGACGCGGGCCGTGAAGGTCGAGGCATTGAAGGAGTGCTCGGCGTACATGACCATGGAGACGTTGAAAGCGGTCTTGACCTCGGGGGCCGGGACTTCGCCGAAGGCCATGTAGAGGAAGTTGTCGCAGTAGTCCAGGTCTTCGCGCGGGGCGATGATGCTCTGGCCCCGGCGGCGACGCTGGTCGTAGCAGACGACAGCCGGCATGACCGCGAACAGTTCCTTGGCCTTGAGCAGCTCGGTTTCGGGGGAGAGATCCTCGCTCTTGGGGTCGGCTGCACCCAGGAAGGAAGTTGCTGTGCGGCAGACATCCATGGGGTGGCAGTCGGCGGGCAGGGCGTCGATGACTGCCTTGAGGGCGTCGGGCAGAGCCCGGTGGGCTCGCTCGAAAGCGGTGAACTCTGCCAGCTCTTCGTCGGTGGGTAGCTCCCCGTTCCAGAGCAGCAGGGCTACCTTCTCAAAGGGGACGGTTGCCAGTTCCTGTACCGGGTAGCCCCGGTAGAGCAGGGAGTTGGTTTCTGCGTTGACCTTTGAGATGGCGGTATAGTCAGCAACTACACCGGCCAGACCTTTTTTGACCTCGTTGTCGCTCATGTCTGTTTCTCCTTGTGCGTTTAGGCTTCGAACTTACCGGGAACCTCGAAG
Organism: Rothia nasimurium; assembly: GCF_042660305.1. Lineage (NCBI taxonomy): Bacteria > Bacillati > Actinomycetota > Actinomycetes > Micrococcales > Micrococcaceae > Rothia > Rothia nasimurium. Next base: position 122,215 of record NZ_JBHSTW010000006.1, on the reverse strand, counting down.
TTGAAGATGCCGGTGTCGAATTGGTTGTAGGCCTCGTAGTCGACCAGGTCGTAGAGGCGGGAGCGGGTGAACATCTGGTCCACGTAGGCCTCCTGGGTGCCATCACGCTCGATGGTTTCCAGGACGCGTTCCATGGCTCCCAGCGAGGAGCGCAGCAGGGTGACGGGGTAGATAATCATTGAGATACCCGCTTCAGCCAGCTGTTCCTTGGTGTAAAGCTCGCTCTTGCCGAACTCGGTCATGTTGGCAAGAACCGGCACGTCCACAGCGTCGCAGACAGCCTTGAACTCGTCGAGATTCTTCATGGCCTCGGGGAAAATCGCATCGGCGCCGGCATCGACCAGAGCCTTGATACGGTTGATGGTTTCCTCAAGGGAAGAAGTGCCGCGCAGGTCGGTGCGGGCCATAATCAGGAAGTTCTCGTCCCGGCGGGCCTCGGCTGCTGCCTTGATTCGCTTGGTCGCGGTTTCAAGGTCAACCATGTTCTTGTTGTCGAGGTGGCCGCAGCGCTTGGGGTTGAACTGGTCCTCGATGTGGCAGCCTGCCAGGCCGTATTCTTCGAACTCCTGGATGGTGCGGGCCACGTTCATGGGCTCACCGAAACCGGTGTCGGCGTCCACGATAGCGGGCAGATTGGTAATGCGGGCAATCTGCCCTGCGCGCTGGGCTACCTCGGAGAGGGTGGTGAGGCCGACGTCCGGAAATCCCAGCTCGTTGGCCAGCACTGCACCCGAGATGTAGATACCGTCAAAGCCTTTTTCTTCAACCAGGCGGGCTGAGATAGGGGTGTAGGTGCCGGGGAACTGGCGAATCTGGTCGCTGGCCAGCATCTCGCGTAGGTTTTTGCGCTTTTCGGCTGCGGTTTTTGAAGCGTACAGCATTAGAAGATACCCTTCTTGCCGGTTTCAAGGTCGATGGAGGCGGTGATATTGAGGGCGTCCAGCTCACCTGCACCCAGGTTAGCCAGGTTCTCGGCTGCCTCGATGAAGCGGTTCTGCTCTTCTTCAGAGACCTTGCCCTCGGCCAGCTTGCGGAACTTGCCGATGTAGTCCTCGCGGGCGAAAGGACGGGCGCCGAGCGGGTGGGCGTCGGCCACGGCAATTTCTTCGCTGAAGGTTTCACCGTTGGCCAGCTTGATTTCAACGCGGCCACCGAAGGCCTTTTCGGCGGGGTCGTTGGAGTGGTAGCGGCGGGTCCATTCGGCGTCCTCGGCGGTGGTGACCTTGTGCCAGAGGGCTACGGTGTCTTCGCGCTGGGCACGTTCGGGGGCGTAGGAGCCGACGTGGTCCCACTCGCCGTCCTGCAGCATGACCGTGAAGATGTAGGGGATGGAGTGATCCAGGGTCTCGCGGGTGGCTGTGGGGTCGTACTTCTGGGGGTCGTTGGCACCTGAGCCGATGACGTAGTGGGTGTGGTGGGAAGTGTGCAGAACAATCGACTCGATGTTCTCGGGGTTGGCGAATTCGGGGTGCTCGCGGTTCAGCTTGCGGGCCAGGTCGATCCAGGCCTGGGCCTGGTATTCGGCGGAGTGTTCCTTGGTGTAGGTATCGAGGATAGCGCGCTTGGGTTCGCCGGGCTCGGGCAGGGGAACCTCGTAGTGGGCGTCGGGGCCGTCCAGCATCCAGGCAATGACGCCGTCCTCACCCTCGTAAATCGGCACGGGGGAGGTCTGTCCGCGCATGGCGCGGTCTACTGCTTCAACAGCCATCTTGCCGGCGAAGGCAGGGGCGTGGGCCTTCCAGGTGGAGATTTCACCCTTGCGGGACTGGCGGGTGGCGGTGGTGGTGTGCAGGCCCTGGCCGATAGCCTGGAAGATGGTTTCGGTGTCCAGACCCAGTAGGGTTCCGATACCGGCGGAAGCGGACGGGCCGATGTGGGCAACGTGGTCAATCTTGTGCTTGTGCAGGCAGATGGCCTTGACCAGGTCAACCTGGACCTCGTAGCCGGTGGCAATACCGCGAATGAGGTCACGGCCGGTGGAGCCCACATGCTGGGCTACGGCCAGAATCGGGGGGATATTATCGCCGGGGTGGGAGTACTCAGCGGCCAGGAAGGTGTCGTGGTAGTCCAGCTCGCGGACGGCCACGCCGTTGGCCCAGGCTGCCCATTCGGGGGAGACCTTAGTGTTGGCTGAAACACCAAAGATGGCTGCACCCTTGCCGTTGGGGGAGGGGGCGTGGGTGAGAGCCTGGTCGCGGGCTGAGATGATGGGGCCGCGGTTGAGTGAAGCGATAGCAACCGAGGCGTTGTCGATGATGCGGTTGATGACCATCTCTTCGACCTCGGGCAGCACCTCAACGGGGTCGGTGGCTACCTTGGCCAGCTTATAGGCGAGCTGGTCTTCGCGGGGCAGGTTCTCTTCTGACTTATAAACTCGAACGGAGTGCAGCTTGGTCACTGATGTTTCCTTTCAGGTTGTTCCTACCGGCAGCGGCGCCGGTGAGGGGATTCTTAGGCTGTTGGTTCTGGATGGTTGAAAAGACTGTGTTGGCTCTGAGAGGCTGCGGCCTCTTCGATGGCGTAGAGCGCGTTGGCCAGGTGCAGGCGGGTAGCGGCTTCAGCAAGCTGCGGGTCGCCGGAGGCGATGCAGCGGGCAATCTGGGCGTGCTCTTCAGCCGCCTGCTCTAGCCGGATGGGGTTGGCTTTAGAAAGCTTGCGGATGCGGGTGAGCTGGGTACGCAAGGACGTCTGTGCCTGGTGCAGGTAGCGGTTATCGGCTGCCTGATCGATAGCGGTATCGAGCTCGTCTACGAGGGAGTAGTACTCCGCTAAAGAGGCCTCGCCCCTGTGCAGGGCAAAGGACGCCTCTTCGAAGGCCTGAGCCAGGGCCTTGAAGACCTTGGCGTCGCCCCGTCGGGCAGCGAGCGCAGCTGCGGTGCTGTCGAGCGATGTGCGGAGTTCAAAAAGGGCGTAGACGTTTGCTAGCGATATGGGGGCGACGATGACGCCGCGCCCGGGGGCCGGTTCGGCTAGCCCTTCGGCAAGTAGCCGGGAGATAGCTTCGCGGACGGGCGTGCGGGAGACTCCCAGTCGTTCTGACTGTTCTACTTCTGCAATCACAGAACCCGGAGCGAGCATTCCCTCCATGATGTCGCTGCGGAGGCTCTGGTAGGCCAGTTCGCCAGCTCTCATTGGCTCTCTCCTTTCATGTATCTGTGATGCGTCGCACTGAGGTGTGCAGTTGTGACCACTCTAAAACACCACTCCTGATTTTGTATACAAATAGGGAAAATTTTTCTGGTTAAGCCTGAAATAATGTGTCATTTTCGCTGATTTTGCAAATTTCTGTATACAAACTCTTGCTTAATGTGACCCCTAGCACTAGTTTGGAGTCACTCCCTCCAACAAGCCCACCACCGGCGTCCGTAAAGGAGCATCCCACATGGCAACATACGCTGACACCTACACCCGTAGCATCGAAAACCAAGAAGAATTCTGGCTGGAACAGGCGCAGGCTATCACCTGGTCTACTCAGCCAGCCCGCGCCCTTGAGAGTGAAGCTGCGCCCCTCTACCGCTGGTTCCCCGACGGTACCCTCAACACCTGTTACAACGCAGTTGACCGCCACGTAGAAGCCGGCCACGGCGATCGCACCGCCATCACCTACGACTCAGCCATGCTCGGCACCCGCCAGAACATCACCTACTCAGAACTCAAAGGCGAGGTAGAAAAAATTGCCGGGGCGCTCGCGTCCGCCGGGGTCGAAAAAGGCGACCGCGTGCTCATTTATATGCCCATGATTCCTCAGGCTGCTATGGCCATGCTGGCGGTTGCCCGCCTGGGCGCCGTGCATTCGGTGGTCTTTGGTGGCTTTGCCCCCAACGAACTGGCTAGCCGTATCAACGACTGCTCGCCCACCGTCGTTCTGACCGCTTCTGGCGGTGTGGAACCCAAGCGCCGCATCGAGTACATTCCCGCCGTCGAAAAGGCTATTGAGCTATCACAGACCAAGCCTGCGACCGTGCTGGTCTTCGAACGTGAGGGCTTTGAGAATTCAGTATCTGATGCGGTGCGCCGAGCTGAAGAGAACTCCACCGGCGTGACCTGGCTCGATTGGGGGCAGGCCGTTGAGGTAGCCCAGCCATACGCGCCTGTCGAGGTGAAGGCCACCGACCCTCTCTACATTCTGTACACCTCCGGCACGACCGGCTCTCCCAAGGGTGTAGTGCGCGATAACGGTGGGCACGCCGTGGCTCTGACCTGGACCATGAAAAATATTTACAACGTGGGCCCCGGCGAAGCGATGTGGTGTGCCTCGGATGTGGGCTGGGTTGTGGGCCACTCCTACATTGTCTACGGCCCTCTGCTGGCCGGGGCAACCACCGTTCTGTACGAGGGTAAGCCTGTTGGAACTCCGGACGCCGGTGCCTTCTGGCGGGTTATCCAGGAATCCGGTGCCAAGTCCCTCTTTACAGCTCCTACCGCCCTGCGAGCCATCCGCAAGGCTGACCCTGAAGCTGAGCTGCTCGGCGGCTACGATATTTCCTCCCTGCAGCTGCTCTTCGTTGCCGGTGAGCGCCTGGACCCCGAAACCTACCACTGGGCCACCGAGAAGCTGGGTGTGCCTGTGATTGATAACTGGTGGCAGACCGAAACCGGCTGGGCCATCGCGGCTAACCCCCGCGGCCTGGAAGCCCTGCCTCTGAAGCCCGGTTCTCCGTCCGTTCCTTCCCCCGGCTACAACCTTCAGGTGCTTGACCCGTTTGGCGAGCCTGTCGGCCCCGGCGAAGAGGGCAACCTTGCCATCAAGCTACCCATGCCCCCGGGCACCCTGCCCACCCTCTGGGGCAACGACGACCGCTACATTTCCTCCTACCTCGACGCCTTCCCCGGCTACTACACCACCGGCGACTCTGGCTACATCGACGAGGACGGCTATGTCTTCGTCATGGGGCGCACGGATGACGTCATCAACGTATCGGGCCACCGCCTCTCAACTGGTGCTATGGAACAGGTGCTCGCAGGCCACCCTGCTGTTGCTGAATGTGCTGTGATCGGTGTGGCTGACCAGCTCAAGGGCCAGCGGCCCGCCGGCTACGTGGTGCTTAAGGCCGGCGCCGACATCACCGAAGAACAGCTGGCTGCCGAACTCATCGCCAGCGTGCGCAATGACATCGGTGCGGTAGCCGACTTCAAGGACGTCAAGATTGTGGAGGCCCTGCCCAAGACCCGCTCCGGCAAAATCCTGCGCAAGACCATGCGTCAGATTGCTGACGGGGAACAGTACACTGTTCCCTCCACCATTGAGGACATGAGCGTACTGGACGATATTGCCAAGGTGCTGCGCAGCTAATTTGTGCACTAAGGCTTATATATAAGGGGCTTTGCAGGCTCACGCTCGCTGCTGACCCTCTCGCCTGGTTCGCTTCGCTCACGAGGGCGATTCACGCCAGCCCCGAGCCAGCAGCTTCGCTGTGAGCCTGCTTCACCCCATTCTGTGAATAAGCCCCTTGGCTTACCCTGGCAGGGGTAAAGTGCGAAATGGGTAGGGCTGGTTGCCCATGTCATACTGGTAGCCATGACAACCCTTCTCGCCGCTGCGCCTGCCCTGCTCGGATTGGGACTCATGATGGGCTTTAGCCCCTCGCTCTACAGCATCACCTTTCTGGCGCTCATCAACGACCCCAGCAAAATGCATATTGTCCGCTGGATTAGTGGCGGGATTGTCATGGGGGCTACCGTCCTCGTCCTACTCTTCCGCTTCGTTGACCCAGAGAACCTGATACAGCTGGTTCACAGTGATGCGAGCAAAATCCTCGTGCGAAAGAGCATCGACGCCGGCGCTGCCCTGCTGCTTGCACTATCGGCAGTCCTGCTCTGGACGCGCAGAAACCGCCCCAAGAGGGCACATAAGGTTAAAAACTTACACCTCTCACCCCGGAAAGCTGTGCTAGAAGGCTTTTTGAATTCGGCTATCGGATTGAGCTCGATGGCAACGATGTATATGGTGGGTCGCCTGCTCACAACGGTGAGCCACAACGCGGTTGAATGGGTGCTGGCCTATCTCATCTTTACAGTCGGTATGGTTGGGCCCTACCTGCTACTCGAAGCAAGCTGGGACCGCTTCCCGGGCTTTGCTCACGCTGTCACAGGTGCGCTTACAAGGATTAAGAATGCCAACCTAACCGCTCTCTATAGCCTAATGCTGCTGGTTGGCGCAGTCTTCTTTGGGGTGCTGGCTGTTCGTTAGCTGGGGAAGATTTGATTTGTGTCGATTCGTGCCCTATATTTGTATCTGTTGCTGAAACAAATACAAAAAGGATGTTCTGTGGATACAAAATTCTCGGTCGCCGTACACACCCTGGTCATGCTCTCGGAAGCCGACGACAAACTCACCTCCGAGGCCATAGCAACCAGCGCGGGCACCAACGCCAGCTACATTCGCAAAATCATCTCCCTGCTCAAAAAAGCAGACCTGCTTGACCGCATCCCCGGTAGCTTTGACTACCAGCTCGGTAAGCCGAAAACCGAAATGACCCTGCTCGATATCTACCGGGCCGTTAACCCCAACATCCACATTGATACCCACCAAAACGCCAACCCGGAATGCCCGGTAGGGGGCCACATTAACTCGGTACTCGACCCCATCGCCGCCCGCGCCGAACAGGCCATGGCCGACCAGCTGGCAGGAATCACCCTGGATGCGGTCATCGAAGATATCAGGGCCAGCTACCTAGCAGCCCACCCCAAGACTTATATCTAAAAACATCACCACCCACCCGAAAGAGAAAACCATGAAAGCATTTACCCTCACCTCCTACGCCAATGGCGGTGCCACCCAGTGGGCGGACGTCCCCGCCCCCGTCGCCGGGCCCGGCCAGGTGGTTGTTGGCGTCCGCGCCGCAGGCCTCAACCCGCTTGATGCCATGATTGCCCGCGGTGATTTCAAGCAGCTCCTGCCCTACAAGCTCCCCCTCATCCTGGGGCAGGAAGTCGCCGGGGACGTCCTCGCCGTCGGCAGCGGCGTTACCGACTACGCGGTGGGGGATAAGGTCTTTACCCGCCTGCCCATCGACGCTATTGGTGGCTTCGCCGAGCAGGTCGCTGTAGACGCTGCCCAGGTTGCGCCCATGCCTGCCAATCTGACCTACGCTGAAGCTGCTGGCCTGCCCCTCGTCCTGCTGACCGCTATCCAGGCCTTCACCGAAAAGGCTCCCATCAAGCCCGGCGATAAGGTCTTCATCCAGGGCGGTACCGGCGGGCTGGGATCTATCGCCATTCAGGTTGCCAAGCACCTGGGCGCAACCGTCGCCACCACCGTCAGCACCAAGAACGTAGAGCTGGCTAAGACCCTGGGCGCCGATGTGGTCATCGACTACCGCACCCAGAACTACGAGGAGCACATCTCGGGCTACGACATCGTGCTCGACACCCTGGGTAAGAGGGAAACCACTCGCTCCATGAAGGTACTGGCACCCGGCGGCACCCTGGTGACCGTGGTTGGCGCCCCCGACACCGACTTCGCCGCCCAGCTCGGTAAGAAGGCCCTGACCCCGGTCATGTGGTTCCTCAGCCGAAAGGAGCGGGCTGCTGCCAAGAAGCTCGGCGTGACCTACAAGTTCCTCTTCATGCGGGCCGAGGCAGACCAGCTCAAGAGCTACACCCCCGCCATCGAATCTGGCGCTATTAAGCCCCTGGCCGCCCAGACCCTACCCTTTGACCGCCTGGAAGAAGCCCTCGACCTACTCGCAGCAGGCAAGGGTGGCCCCGGCAAAATCGTCGTTGAAATGAACTAAGGAAGAACCACCATGACCCTGCTCTACCAGCAAGCCCCCAACCAAACCGTCACCGCCGCAGATGGCACCGTCTTCGCCTACCGAGAATTCGGCCAAACCGACAGCACCGCAACCCCGGTCGTCCTCTTCGTCCACCTGGCCGCCACCCTCGAAAACTGGGACCCCCGCCTGGTCGACCAGATCGGCGCCCACCACCGCGTCATTGCCTTTGACAACAAGGGCGTAGGCGGATCCTCCGGCAAGGTTCCCACCTCCATCAAGGGCATGGCAGACCAGGCCCTCAACTTTATCGACGCCATGGGGCTCACCCGTATCAAGCTCTTCTCCTTCTCCCTGGGCGGCTTCATCGCCCAGGAGGTTGTAGAACAGCGCCCCGAACTGGTCGAAAAGCTGGTGCTCACCGGCACCGGCGGACGCGGCGGGGCAGGCATTTCCCAGGTCGTGGGGGTGACTTTCGCCGACATCGCTCGCGCCCTCATTGCCCGCACCGATCCCAAGCGCTACCTCTTCTTCAACCACGACGCCGAAGGCGGCGCAGCTGCCCAGGAGTTCCTGGACTCCATCAACGCCCGCACCCTCGACAAAGATAAGCCCATGAGCACCCTGGGCTTCCTCACCCAGCTAGCCGCCATCTACCGCTGGGGCAAAAAGCCCAAGGCCCAGCTGGCGTCCTTTATCACCATGCCCACCCTCATCGCTAACGGGGATGTCGATCGCATGGTGCCCACCGAAAACTCCTACGAGCTGCACCATCGTATCCCCGGCAGCGAACTGGTGATTTACGAGAACTCCGGCCACGGCGGAGTCTTCCAGTACCACCGGGAATTCGGTGCCAAGCTCGTTGACTTCCTGGCCGATGAAAACTAGCCTGCCCCGGAAGAGATAAGGACCAACTATGGCACAGAACCCCACCTTTACCAAGGAATTTTCGTCTTCTATTCTGCTCTGGATCCGCAAGGGTATGACCGTGCAAGAGGGCAAGGACTACTGGGCTGGCGGGCACGCCCAAATCATTGCCGCCTCCAAGGGTCTCAAGGAATACCGCCAGCTTCATATCAGCGAAACCGAGCACAGCTTCTGGCCAGCCCGACCCGGCCTAGAAACCTCGGTGCGCGCCGACCGCCGAATCAACGGAATAGCTGACGTGACCTTCCAAAGCACCCTGGCAGCTATCGCAGGACGCGAGCAAACAGCCCTGGCCTTCAAAGACGAAATTAACGTCTTCCGCCGCACCCTCATGTATATCGGCCTACCAGGCTCAACCCGCTGGTACACCACCCCGGCGGCAGGCCCCGCTACCCGCTACCGGGACGTCATCTTCTTCCGCCGGGCTGAGGGCGCTCGCGGCAGGGCCTTTAAAAGCTTTATGCACGAGACCCTGGCTCCCACCGTGCTGGGCCACGCTGGTGTGAGTGAACTGCGAACCGAAACCTTCCTGCCCTGGCACAAGAAGACCTGGGACACCCCTAACGTCGCCCACGATAACCCCACAGCAGACCGCTACCACGGCCTGATGGTCATCGGTTTTGAGAGCGAGGCTGCCCGTGCTGATTTCTACGAGCAGGTGGCTCCCCGCATCAACTCCACCGTAGACGGGGTAGTCAGCGCGATTCATAGCTTCGCTATCGAAGACACCAAGGTCTTCGTGGAGGGCGGACGCCGACTGTAGACCCAGCCCGCCAATCAGGACGCCGCCCTCCGCCTTCCTGCCTAGGGGCAGGGGAGTGGGGCGCGGCGTCCTACCCTCCGCACCCTTCACCAGCACCTGGCAACAGGCAAGAGAAAGAAGGCTAGGCGGAGCTGCCGGAGAAGACTTGCACCCACCGGCTAAACTGGTAGGTAAAAGTCTTGAACCCAACCAAAGGTGAAACACAGTGACTGAAACCGGCGCTGAGCAGCTCGGCCCCACCGGCCGCCCCCTGCGCATCTACCCCGACCCCGCCCCCCTCTCCACCCACGGGCCCGCCCGCATCATCTCCATGGTCAACCAAAAGGGCGGCGTCGGAAAAACCACCTCCACCATCAACCTCGGTGCCGCGCTCGCAGAAGCCGGACGCCGCGTCCTACTCGTCGACTTCGACCCCCAGGGCGCGCTGTCCGCCGGTTTCGGCGCCAACCCCCACGAACTCGACCTCACCGTCTACAACGTCATGATGGACCGCAAGGTCGACATCCGCGAGGTTATCCAGAGCACCGAATTCGAGAACATCGACCTGCTCCCCGCCAACATCGACCTCTCCGCAGCCGAAGTGCAGCTGGTCAACGAGGTCGCCCGCGAGCAGGTTCTCGCTAGCGCCCTGCGCAAGGTCGAAAACGACTATGACGTTATCCTGATTGACTGCCAGCCCTCCCTAGGCCTACTCACCGTCAACGCCCTGACCGCTAGCCACGGCGTCATCATCCCGCTCATCTGCGAGTTCTTCGCCCTGCGTGCGGTAGCCCTGCTGGTGGACTCCATTGAAAAGGTGCAGGACCGCCTGAACCCTAAGCTCGAAATCGACGGCGTGCTGGCCACCATGTTCGACTCCCGCACCCTGCACTCAAAAGAGGTGCTGGCCCGCATCGTTGACGCTTTTGGCGACAAGGTCTTCGACACCGTCATCAAGCGCACCGTTAAGTTCCCCGATGCCTCCGTATCGGCAGAACCTATCCTGTCGTACGCCTCGAACCACCCCGGTGCCGAGGCCTACCGCCAGTTGGCCCGCGAGCTGATTTCCCGCGGCGGCGCCCCCTAAACGCACCTGCCCTTATGCTCTAGGCTACTTTTGCCCGTCTGCCCTTGAAGAACCTCGGGGCAGGCGGGCACAATGGTTAAAACACAGTAAAAGAACGGCTCATGAGAAGCCGCCGAATCCTGGCTCAAAGACCCACAGGAGACTCGCTGCCGTGACGGTACCGAACACACTTACCCAGAGCGCCCCTGCGCCCTTTACGCTCACTCTGAGCAACTTCGAAGGCCCCTTCGACCTGCTGCTCACCCTGATTTCCCGCCGTAAACTCGATATCACCGATATTGCGCTGGCCGAAGTCACCGACGAATTTCTCACCTACATCCGCCCCCTGCTTGAAGACGGCAGCGACGCCGCCCTCAATACCGCAAGCGACTTCCTCGTCACCGCTTCCACCCTGCTCGAACTCAAAACAGCGCGACTGCTCCCGCGTAGCGACAAAGCTCTAGCCGCCAACCCCGACCTGCTTGAAGCCCGCGACCTGCTCTTTGCCCGCCTGCTTCAGTACCGGGCCTACCGCGAGGTGGCAAGTGTGCTCGAAGAGCGCTTCACCGCAGAAAATCAGCGCTTTTCCCGCACCGTAGCCCTTGAACCGGCCTTCACCAAGGTACTACCCGAGCTGGTCTTCGATCTGACCCCGCAGGCTTTTGCTGAGATTGCCGCCCGCGCCCTGCGCCTGCACGAAGACCCCGATATCGAGCCGGAACCCGAGCACATCGACACCGGCCACATCTACACCCCGGCCACCACCATCGCCGCCGAAGAAGCGATACTGCTGGCCAAGCTGGGGGAGAGCGGTGGGCAGTTGAGCTTCGCCGAGGCCTGTGCGGACGCTGCCAGCCGCGAAGTCGTGGCCGTCCGTTTTCTTGCGGTTCTAGAACTCTATAAAGAGGGCAAACTCGCCGTAGAACAGAGCCAGGCCCTGGGCCCCATCACCCTGCGCCTTGAAAGCTCAGCAACCGCCCACCGGGAAGGAGAGACAGAATGAGCGGGAACCCCGACTACACCGACGATGACCTCAAGATTCTGCTCTCCGGCAGCTGGGACGCTGAACCGGAGCCGGAGCCCGAAGCTGAGCCAGCACCGCAGCCCGAGCCAGTACCAGAAGAAACCTCCCCGGTAGCACCCCAACCCGTTACCAAGCCAGCGAAAGCCGCTCCGCAGGTGGCGGCGTCCGCCCACGAACTCAACCGAGTTGAGCTCCAGCCCGGCGGCGTGAAAGCCGCTATCGAGGCGATTTTGGCGGTAGCCGATGTGCCGGTGAGCGTCCGCGAGTTCGCGGCGGCCCTGATCGTCTCAGAACGAGCCATTGAAACCGCCCTCGACGAGCTGATGCGCGACTACAACGGCTACGACGATGCCACCGGCACCCACGAGCCCCGCGGCTTTGAGCTCCGCCAAGTGGCAGGTGGCTGGCGGCTCTACTCCCGGGCTGATTTTTCACCCTGGGTCAGCCGGTTCGTGGTGGGCGCCCAGACCGTCAAACTCACCAAGGCAGCCCTTGAAACCCTGGCCGTCATCGCCTATCAGCAACCGGCCACCAGGGCCTATATCGCCCAGGTACGCGGGGTTTCGGCAGATGCGGCGGTGCGCAACCTCCTACAGCGCGGCCTCATCACCGAGACCGTGCCCGATGAAACCGGGGCCACCCAGTACATCACCACCGACACCCTGCTTGAAAAGCTGGGGCTGAACTCCCTTGACGAGCTTCCCGCCCTGGCCCCCTACCTGCCCGACCCCCACGAGGTGGGTAGCAGCACCACCCTAGACTTGGATGACCCCAGCTAGCGCACGAGCTAGCTGCGGCATCACCAGAAACTACGACACAGAGGAAAGAGAAAAAGAAATGGCATACGGAAACAACTCATCACGAGGTAACTCAAACCGCGGCGGCCGCCCCGGTGCAGGCAAAGCAGGAGCCGGACGCGGCGGCAAGGGTTTCGCCGGCGCTGGCAAGGGCGGAGCCGGTAAGGGCGGCTCAGGCCGCTCAGGTTTCGCCGGTAACAAGGGCGCTAAGCCCGGCACTCCCGGCGGCCCCCGCAAGGCAGGCACCGGCAGGGGGCCCAAGTTCCGCTCAGGCCAGCCCTTTGCCAAGGAAATGGGCGAGTTCCGCCCCGCCAACCGCGGCTCCAAGAACTTTGGCCCCCACCGTCCGCGCCGCCCCAAGAACGCACCCGTAGACCACTACCCCTTCTACGACCACGAGGGCGTGCGCCTACAGAAAATCATGGCCTCAGCCGGTGTAGCCTCCCGCCGCGTCTGCGAAGAAATGATCGAAGAAGGCCGCGTCACCGTCAACGACACCCTCGTGACCGAACTGGGTGTGCGCGTCAACCCCGATAAGGTCACCATCCAGGTCGACGGCATGACCATCCAGACCAACGACAAACTGGTCTACATGGTCCTGAACAAGCCCGCCGGCGTTGTTTCAGCCATGGACGACCCCGACGGCCGCCCCAATATCTCCAACTTCCTGCGCTCCTCCATGACCGAACGCGTCTTCCACGTGGGCCGACTGGACGTTGAAACCGAAGGTTTGCTCCTGCTGACCAACGACGGCGAACTAGCCAACCGCCTGACCCACCCCTCCTACGAGGTACCCAAGACCTACCTGGTGCAGGTACCCGGCCCCATGGAACCCGGTATCGGCGCAGCCATGAAGAAGGGGCTACGCCTGGAGGACGGCGTCACCCGCGTCGACGAGTTCAAGCTGGTGGATTCCACCCCCGGCCACGTACTCGTTGAAGTCACCATCCACTCCGGCAAGAACCGCATTATCCGCCGCATGTTCGAGCACGTCGGCTACCCCGTCGAAAAGCTGGTCCGCGTCGAAATGGGCCCCATCCACATCGGCTCCCAAAAGCAGGGCACCGTCCGCAACCTCTCCAAGGTCGAAATCGGTAAGCTGCTGGCCTCGGTAGGTATGTAATGAGCGGAGCAACCCCCGCTTTTGACTCCCACCTGTACGGCCCCGTCCTGGTAATTGGCGCGGGCCTGCTGGGTTCCTCCATCGGGCTGGGCCTAAGCAACCGCGGCTACACGGTCTACATCTCCGATATCTCACCCACCACCGAAGCCGTCGCCGAAGACATCGGCGCCGGAACCTCCCTACGGGCCCTAGCCAGCGAATGGCAAGGGAAAACAGGGCAGGACGCCCCCGACCAGCTGGAACTTACCCCTCAGCTGGTCGTCGTGGCGGCACCCCCGGACGTCACCGCCGACCTGGTGGTGCGCGCGCTCGCCGACTACCCGGCGTCCTTTGTCATCGACATAGCCTCGGTGAAGTCGGGTATCTTGAGCGCGGTGCGGGAAGCAGGGGCCGATGTGAGCCGCTACCTGGGCACCCACCCCATGGCCGGGCGCGAAAAATCGGGCCCCGTGGCTGCTCGCGGTGAGCTCTTCTCAGCCCGCCCCTGGGTGCTCTGCGACCATGAGACCGTGCGCCCCGAACTGATCAAGGTAGCCCAGCAGCTGGCAACCGAACTGGGCTCAACCATCACCCATATGGATGTGGAAGAGCACGACCGTACCGTCGCCCTGATTTCCCACGTTCCCCAGGTGATGAGTTCCCTGCTGGCCTCCCGCCTGCAGGACACCCCCCTCTATGCCCTCGGCCTGGCCGGGCAGGGCCTGCGCGACACTACCCGTATCGCGGCATCGGACCCCGGACTGTGGGTGCAGATTCTTTCGGCTAACGCGGAGCCTGTGGTACAGACCCTTTACGGGGTGCGCGAGGACCTAGAGCGTCTGATTAGCACCCTGGAAGCCCCCACAGCAGCCGGAGCTCGCCTCGATATCGCCCAGCTCATGAGCGAGGGTAACTCGGGTGTGGCCCGCATACCCGGCAAGCACGGCGGCTCACCGTCCGCCTTTGCCCAGCTGACCGTGCTGGTGGACGACACCCCCGGTACCCTGGCCCGTCTGCTAGCTGAAATCGGCGAATTGGGCGTCAACCTGGAGGACCTGCGCCTGGAACACTCAACCGGTGCCCAGGTCGGTATGGCCGAAATTTCGGTCAACCCCAATGAACACGAAAAACTCATCGAAGACCTCACCAGCCGCGGCTGGAAGGTCGTCAAGTAAGGAAGAAAACTATGTCTGACAAGCTCGTGATCGCCATTGACGGCCCTTCTGGCTCCGGCAAGTCCTCGGTCTCTAAGGCCGTGGCCCGCCACTACGGGCTCGAATACCTCGACACCGGCGCTATGTACCGCGCCCTGACCTGGTACTGCCTAGACACTCAGGTCAACACCGAGGACGCCGCAGCCCTGGTTGCTGCCGCCCGCAGCTTCCCCTACGTGCAGGGCACCAGCCCCGACGAAGAAATCATCGAAGTCGGGGGAGTAGACGTGCGCGAGGCTATCCGCGAACCCCGCATCTCTGAGGCTGTTTCTGCTGTTGCCTCGAATATGGACGTCCGTCAGATCTTGATTGACCTGCAGCGGGACTTCATCGCCCGCTCTAAGACCGGCATGGTGGCAGAAGGCCGCGACATCACCACCGTCGTTGCCCCCGACGCCGACGCCCGCGTCCTGCTCACCGCCAGCGAAGAAGTGCGCCTTGCCCGCCGCGGCCTGCAACTGGGTGGCACCCAGAACTCTGAGCAGCTCGCAGCCCAGGTATCAGCCCGCGATGCTAAAGACTCCAAGGTCACCAGCTTCACCGAAGCCGCCGAAGGCGTAGCCCTCGTTGATTCGTCAGAACTCAACTTCGAAGAAACCATCGCAGCGGTCATTGAAGCCGTCGAAGGTCAACTCAAGCGCTAACGACCGGGCGGCGTGCAGGCGTCCGCCCCACCGTGAACTAAACTTATCTACCAACGCACCGGCACCCGCCGGAAACCACCACAGGAGGTATCGCCCATGAGCGACGAACTCACCCCCCACGACGACTACGAGGTCAAGTTCCTTGGCGGCGGCGACGATGACGTATCGGACCGCCTAGCCGAAATTGACGACGAAACCGCAGACCAGCGCGCCGAAGCCCTGCTCGCTGGCCTCGAAGACTACGACCTGGACGAAGAAGACCGCGCCCTGCTCGGTTCCTGGGGCTTCGACATCGACGAGGACGACAACCAGGAAGCTGACCCCGTCGTCGCCATCGTCGGCCGCCCCAACGTCGGTAAGTCCACCATCATTAACCGAATCCTTGGCCGCCGCGAAGCCGTGGTTGAAGACAAGCCCGGTGTGACCCGCGACCGTGTCTCCTACAAGGCCGAACACAACGGCAAGGACTTCACCCTGGTCGATACCGGCGGTTGGGAAGCCGACGCCAAGGGTATCGACGCGCAGGTCGCGGCTCAAGCCGAAATCGCTGTAGCCCACGCCGACGTCGTCCTGCTCGTGGTAGATGCCATGGTCGGTATTTCAGCCACCGACGAAGCGATTGTGCGTATGCTCCGCCGTGTCGACAAGCCGATTCTGCTGGTTGCCAACAAGGTCGATACCGAGCACCAGGAAGCAGAAATCCACGCCCTGTGGTCCCTCGGCATGGGCCAGCCCCACCCCGTCTCCGGCGTTCACGGCCGCGGTCTGGCCGACATGCTCGACGCCATGATGGAGGTGCTGCCCGAGCACTCCCAGTACGCCGAGCCCGAGGCCCTGGGTGGCCCCCGCCGTATCGCCCTGATCGGTCGCCCTAACGTGGGCAAGTCCTCCCTGCTCAACAAGCTGGCCGGTGAAGAACGCGCCGTGGTCAACGACCTGGCTGGCACCACCCGCGACCCCGTGGACGAAATCGTTGAACTGGGCGGCCGCCCCTGGCGCTTTGTTGATACCGCAGGTATCCGCCGCCGCCAGCACATGGCCAAGGGCGCAGACTTCTACGCCTCCCTGCGTACCCAGACCGCTATTGAGCGTGCTGAGGTTGCCGTGGTGCTCCTGGACGTTTCAGAACCCCTGAGCGAGCAGGACGTCCGCATCGTGCAGATGGCTGTTGACTCCGGCCGAGCCATGGTCCTGGCCTTCAACAAGTGGGACACCCTTGACGAAGACCGCCGCGAAATGCTCGAACGCGAGATTGAGCGCGACCTGGCCCACGTGAAGTGGGCACCTCGCGTCAACATCTCAGCCAAGACCGGCTGGCACAAGGACAAGCTGGTTCCCGCCCTGGAACACTCCCTGGAATCCTGGGACTCCCGCATCCCCACCGGTCGCCTGAACGCCTTCCTGGGTGAAATCGTGGCAGCCCACCCCCACCCCCTGCGCGGTGGTAAGCAGCCCCGTATCCTCTTCGGTACCCAGGTTTCCTCCCGCCCGCCCAAGTTCGTTCTCTTCACCACCGGCTTCCTCGATCCCGGCTACCGCCGCTTCATCGCCCGCCGCCTGCGTGAAACCTTCGACTTCACCGGCACCCCCATCGACATCACTATGCGCGTGCGTGAGCGCCGCAGCCTGGGGGAGCGCCAGAGCGGTAAATCAGGTAAGGGCGGACGCCGCTAACACCGACCTATTTGAAGTGTGACCTAAAACGCTCCAAAAAAGCCTCAAAAACCCGGTTTTCGATTTTGCACTCTCTCAAAGAGGTGTGTATAGTTATACGAGTGCTCAAGGGAACAGTAAAGTTCACGAGAGACAATCGGGTTGTGGCGCAGCTTGGTAGCGCACTTGACTGGGGGTCAAGGGGTCGCAGGTTCAAATCCTGTCAACCCGACAGATAAAGCTCCGGCCACTAGGGTAAAACCTAGTGGCCGGAGTTTTTTGTTACCTAAAGAGTGGGGCTAGCTGGTGAAGCTGCCCTGTGGATATCGCTTACCGGGCGTCATAGTCGCGTCACGGCTCCACCGTTTTCGGGGAGGTGCGGACGCCCGCACCCCGGGTTTTCCTGGAAAATACGGGGTAGGTGCGGTTACAGGGTTATCCACAGGCTGCCCCTGCCTGTACTGGTCAGCCCTGGTTTTTCTAGCCTAGTGGCATGACTCAGCTAGAAGAACTCAACCAGAAACTGCTCACCTGCCAGCAGCTCACCGCCCGTTACCCTAACCGTTACCAGCTTGAGGCCGCAATAGCGCGGGGGCTCTACCGGCGGGTAGCACGCGGTTTTTACCTGCACCGCACCGACTGGGATAGTCTCACGCCGGAAGAAGTCTATCTTGCCCGGGTACTGGCCCTGGCGGCGTCCTACCCCGGAATTATCTTCTCCCACCAGACAGCCGCCCTGCTCCACGGGTTGCCCCTAGAAAGCCTGCCCGAGACTGTACATGTCTACTGCTACCACCGTACCCGCGCCAAAGACTACACCGTGCACCACGGGGAGCTGCACCTGCCTACCGATACCACCGTGCTCGCCCCGGGCATCCGCATCACCAGCCTGGAGAGAACCCTCACCGATTTGGCAGAGAAGCCGAGCACACAGCGCTACCGCATCAAACTATAAAGAACCGCCTGCCCCGAAGTAGCCGGAGCAGGCGGTCGTACTGCTATCTAGTAGCACTCACAGGCAGGTGTAAGGCAACTGCTACTTGTTGTGAGCGTAGCGGTAGATAAACGCGGCCATGGCATCGCGCTTAATAGGCTCGTAGGGGCGGAAGGTGCCGTCGCCCCACCCCGTGGTGATACCGCGAGAACGCAGCCACATAATTTCACGGTAGAAAATGGTGCTCTCGGGAACATCCACAAACTGTGACCCCTTAGGTGCTACATAGTAGGGCTTACCCGCGTAGCGGTAGAAGAAGGCCGCCATGGCATCGCGCTTAATGGGTTCGAAGGGGCGGAAGGTGCCGTCGCCCCAGCCAGTGGTAATACCCTCAGCCTTGAGCCACTCAATTTCCTTGTAGAAGGGGTGGGTCTGGTCTACGTCCTTGAAAGAGGGGGTCTCGGGGGCCTCGAAGGTGGGGGAGCCCGCTAGACGGTAGAAGAAAGCGGCTGTAGCTCCGCGGTCAATATGGTCGTAGGGGCGGAAGGTGCCGTCTGCCCAGCCGGTTGTGATGCGCTGCTGAGCCAGCCACATAATTTCACGGTAGAAAATATCGGCTTCGGTAACATCAACAAAAGAAATCGGCTCGGGAGTCAGGTTCATACCGACCAGCAGGGGGTCGTGGTCTGATGAACGGAACTCGTTAGCCTCGTAGAAATCGGTGATGTTGCTGTTGTAGCGGCTGTATTCGAGCGCCACGGACTCAACAGAGTTGATGTTCCAGACCTGGGCGCTCTCTACCTTCTCAGCCAGGGCAGGGGAAGCCAGAATATGATCGAGCGAGCCAACGCGACCGCCGTACAGGTAGGTATGGCCAGCGTCGTACTTCTCACCCAGGTTGGTGTAACCGGCAGAGTAGAGTACCTGCATGGGGTCCTCCTGGGTGTAGGAGTTGAAGTCACCCAGCAGCATGATGTTCTGGGTGCCGTGCCGTTCACCCTGGGCCGCAGCGAAGTTCACCAGAGCCTGGGCCTGGGCGACGCGAGAAGCGTTGGAGCTACCCTGGCCGTCATTCTGGTCAGCATCGGCGCCGCTACCGGAGCCCTTGGACTTGAAGTGGTTAACAACAGCTACAAAGACATCGTCACCGCTGGTTGCTGCTGAACCTGCGGGTACAAAAGCTTGGGCTAGGGGCTGGCGGGCATTAGAGAAAGCTGCATCATCGAGAATTGCGGACTCACCGACCGGTTTGACCTCAGCGGGCTGGTAGATGAAGGCGGTGCGAATGACGTCCTCGCTGGCAGGCAGAGCACTGGGGGAAGCAACAGCCGCCCACTTTTCGTAACCGGCGTCCTTATTGAGCTCTTCAACCAGCTTGTTGAGGGCGATATCGCGGTTATCGTGACCGGTGGCTAGTGTGTTCTCGATTTCTTCTAGGGAGAGCACAGAAGTATCAATCTTGTTGATAGCCTGAACAATCTTTGACTGCTGGCGTTCGAAGCTAGCTAGGGTAGCTGCCCCTCGTACCGCGCAGCTGCCGCTGACGGTGATGGGGTTTTTCTCGCGGTCGGTGTAGAACTTGCAGCCTGCGACGGTGTCGCCCACGGTGGTGAAGTAGTTGAGGACGTTGAAGCTAGAGATGCTGTGCTCGCTTGCTACCTCAGGGGCCGCTGTGCGGGTGTTGGACCAGGACGCCGGCAACGCAGCGGGGTCAGTTGCGCCGTTGACCGGAGCGGTGGGCTGCAGACGCCAGGCGTTGAAAGAGTAGCCCAGAACAACCGGGTTGTTGAAGCTGACGGCAGCTCCGACGCGCAGCGGGTTGCTGGTGGAGACATAGGGCAGCGGGGTGCCGTTGCCTGCTCGGCTGTAATCCACGGTTGCACCGTCATCGAGCAGAAGAACCTTAGCCGCATTATCTGTTTCGTAGGCGAGGGCTGCTGTGCCGGGGGCTACAACGTCGGTTGCGGTGCGCAGGGCCTGGGTGCCGTTGACAAGGCCAACTTCACCGTAGCGGTTGGTGTTGTAGTTATCGGTGACGGTGATATCGCCGGTGGGCTGTAGGAGCATGCCTTCGAGGGCTTCACGGGCCTCTTCACCCTCAGGTAGCTGGCCGGTCACCGGGGCGACAGGGGCAAAGGGGACAGCAAGGACGGTGAGGTCAGCCGCGCGGGACACCGTAATCTGGGTTTGCCCATTATATTCAGAAACTGCGCCGGTTACTTCAACGAGGTCGCCCTGAGAAACCTGCGCTACGGTGGAGGGGGAGTAAACGAAGATGCCGTCAGAAGCACCCGGAGTGCGGTTCTCTGCACCTGTTCCCTCGGTCTGAATAAAGTAGCCGCGTAGGCCGCCCTCGGCATAGACGGCTGTGACGACACCGCGGGTAGTGACGCTTTGACCGGCGAGCGGGCTGGTAGCTCCGGTGCCCTGGATGGTAGCAATCGAGGTGAGCTCGGCAGCTTGGGCCGGAAGGGCCGTGAGTAGGGGAGTCAGTGTGGCGGTGGAGGCAAGAAGAGCAAGCGCCGTACGGTGGTGTGATAGGCGTCGGAAATCAGGCATGAGAATCCTTGGGGAATGTTAACAGTAGATGTGTGGTGATGTGACTCATGGAGCCACCTCACACCATTCTAGGGTCTTGCCTGTACAAAATTTAAAGCCGCGATTCAAAAATTAAGTAGCGGGACGGTTAATTTTTGCCACTTTGTCGGTGGGCATGTGTGGGTCTGTGGGTTTTGCTTAAGCGGTGTGGTTATTGGGGTGGAAACTGTTGCCGGTGTAAGCAAGTCCACGGTGTTAGGGTGGGGGTGTTTTTAAGTGGGGTAACACATGTTGAGTGGAAGGGTGAGTTGCTTTTGACTAGGCCTGATGTGAAAATGAACCCTCCGATGCAGGTATGCATCTTAGACAGGCTCACTTAGGTCTTTTTTGACCTTTACAGATACCCTCGCGCGGGGTTGGTTTTTGTAAGTTTTGTGTGTGAATTGGTGGTAATTTAGGAGGTAGAAAAGTGCAAACAGCACACAAAACCAATCGCGGAACGTACCTCCGCAGCGAAGGAACCCATACTCATGTGGCAGCAGGTCTATGACCCACTGAACAACCAGGCGCTCTCAGCCCTCGTGGCGGCAGTGCCGATCCTCGTCTTCCTCCTAGGGCTCACCGTCCTGAAAATGAAGGGCCTGCACGCAGCCCTCGTCTCCCTGGCTTCGGCCGTGGCACTGGCCGTCCTCGTCTTCGGCATGCCCTTTGCCTCCTCCCTCTCAGCCATCGGCTACGGCTTCCTCTCTGGCATGTGGCCCATCGGCTGGATTGTGCTCATGGCCGTCTGGCTCTACCGCATCACCGTCCGCGCCGGTAACTTCGAAGTGATCCGCGGTTCGGTCTCAGCGATTTCTGCTGACCAGCGCATCCAGGTTCTTCTGATTGCCTTCTGTTTCGGCGGCTTCCTTGAAGGTGCCGCGGGCTTCGGTATTCCGATTGCTATCTGTGCTGCCCTGCTGGTAACCCTCGGTTTTGAACCCGTCAAGGCATGTCTTCTGGCCCTGGTCTCCAACGTTGCCTCCGGTGCCTACGGCGCTATCGGCATCCCCGTCCTCACCGGCTCCACCGTCTCCGGTGTGCCCCAGGCTGAATTGAACTCCATGATGGTCTGGGTCCTGCAGATTATCACCATCTTCATCCCCGTTCTGCTGGTCATGATGCTGGACGGCATCCGCGGCCTCAAAGAAACCGGCCTGGTTGCCCTGGGCCTGGGCGTTATCGTTTCCGCTGCCCAGGCAGGCGTCCTGCTGGCTATTGGCCCCGAACTTGTAGACATCATCCCCTTCCTGCTTGGCCTGATTCTGCTGGCCGTCACCATGATGAAGTGGCAGCCCGCCCACATCTACCGCGAACCCGGCGCTCCCTCCCTCGAAGAACTTAAGAAGAGCCCCAGCGCCTTCACCTTCTCCGGCGTCGTCAAGGCATGGAGCCCCTTCATCATCCTGTCCATCATGATTCTGCTCTGGTCGACCCCGCTCATCAAGGCCCTGGTTAAGGCTGAGACCGAAACCAGTTCAGCGGGTGCCCTGAACTGGACCACCATCCCCGTCCAGATGCCCGCCCTGCACGGCCAGATTTCCCAGATGGCCCCCATCGTGGCAGAAGAAACCGCCATGAAGGCTATCTGGAACTGGACCCTCTTCGGCGCATCCGGCACCGCTATCCTCTTCGCTGCCCTGATTACCATCGCCATCTCTAACATCAGCTGGAAGGCAGCCTTCGAAGAACTCGGCGGCGCCTGGAAGCAGCTCTGGCAGCCCATTCTGCTCATCTGCCTGGTCATGGCTGTAGCTAACGTGATGAACTTCGGTGGTATGTCCTCCGCCCTGGCTCTGGCCCTGGCAGCTGTCGGTTCCATCTTCCCGCTCTTCTCGCCCATCATCGGCTGGATCGGCGTCTTCGTCACCGGCTCCGTGGTCAACAACAACACTCTCTTCGCCGGCCTGCAGGCTACCACCGCAAGCCAGATTGGCGCCAACTCCGGCCTGCTGGTTGCAGCTAACACCGCCGGTGGTGTGATGGCTAAGGTTGTTTCACCCCAGTCCATCGCGATTGCGGCGGCATCGGTGAACATGTCTGGCCAGGAATCAAAGATCACCAACGCAGCCATCAAGTACTCGCTGGCCCTGCTGGTTATCCTCTGTGTCTGGGTCTTCGTATTCTCGCTGATCATGCCCGCCTAAGGCTGACGACAGCACCCGGCGCTGATATATCAGGACGCCCGCCCCACCACCCTGCCACCGGGCAGGGGAGCTGGGGCGGGCGTCCTTTTCTTGCTCCAGCAAAGTGAAGGCCAACTCGCCTGACTAGCTGGTCTAAATACCCGCTGAAAGAAAGTAAACTGTTGGTATGAGCATCACACCCGTAAAAAACCTATTGAATGACCAGCTGCCCAGCTTCATCAAGCAGGGCTACCTCTTTATGTCGCACCAGCGCCGCAAGGCCGGGGTCTCCGCAGAGTCGCACTGCCCCGTCACCTTCTCCGCTCTGGGTGGCACCGCAACCCTGATTCGTGGCGAAGAAGCCGTGGATTTCTTCTACGACGAGTCCAAGATTAGCCGCGGTGGGGCCATGCCCGCAGCGATCCAGGGGCCCCTCTTTGGCGAAGGTGCCGTTCACACCCTCGACGGTGAAGCCCACAAGGTTCGTAAGGCCAAGATGGCTGAAATGGCTTACGCCGACGAGCGCGTTGAGGCTTTCAAGGGCTTCGTTGAAGAAGAGATGAAGGCCCTTATTGAACGGTGGAAGACCAACCCCGGTAACATCTACGACGATGTTGCTGTAGCCTACGGTCGCGCCGCCTTCCGCTGGGCCGGGGTGCCCGCGTCCGACCGCGAACTCAACAAGCGCGCTACCCAGATGAGCCATCTGCTCGACACCTTCGGTGAGCTCAAGCAGAACGTACTCTCATGGATTGACCGCAAGAAGCTGGATGCCTGGGCCGAAGAGCTCATCGAAAAGGTCCGCTCCGGCGAACTGACCGTCGAACCCGACTCGGTAGTACGTCACATGGCTGACCTGCGCGACGAAAAGGGCGAGCTGGTCACTGCCAAGCTGGCCGGTATTGAGTTGCAGAACCTCACCCGCCCCACCGTGGCTGTCTCCCGTTTTGCCGCTTTCGCAGCCGTCGCTATGGTCGAGAACCCCGAGTGGGCCGCTAAGGTCAAGAAGGCAGTGGAGGACGCCGACGGACGCCTGGTCAACATCCCTGAAGCCGTTGCTTTCGCCCAGGAAACCCGCCGCAAGTACCCCTTCGTTCCCATGCTCCCCGCCATGGTCAAGGAAGATACCGAGCTTTCGGGCTGCCCAATTCAGAAGGGCCAGCGCGTGCTGCTGGACGTTCTGGGTACCAACACCTCACCCCAGCTCTGGAAGAACGCCACCAGCTTCGATCCACAGCGCTTCCTCGACCAGCCCGACTACGAAGCGATCAAGGGCTTCATCCCCCAAGGTGGCGGCGATGTGCTCACCGGTCACCGTTGCCCCGGCGAGAAAATCGCGGTGGCTGCGCTGTCCTCCACCATCGCAGCGCTCTCAGCAGATAATGTCACTATCTCTGAAGACGCTGAAGACACCACCTTCAGCATGACCCAGCTGCTGACCCGCCCCAAGACCGGCGTACGCGTCACCGTCAGCTAGGGCAGGCGTCCGCCCCGCTCGGTAGAAAAGAGACTGGCTAGGTCCCGGTTCCCCACCCGCACGGTGGGAAGAAGCCGGGGCCTAGCTATTTTAAGGACGCCCCCGCTCGCCTTCCGCTGCTCACTGCGGGTCTGGCGCCACAAGACCAAGAAATCGTCGAGGGCTCCCTGCACTAGCTGGTAGGTTTCGGGGTCAAGCCCCTGCGCTTTGGTGCGCATGAGCTGGATGAAGGGCACAATGTTCTGGCTAATAGCTAGCAGGCTGGTGTAGCCCTCATCCATGGCTAGGCCAAAACAAATATCCACCACCTGCTGCACCTCTTCGGGGGAGTGGCGCTCTAGCCAGGCCCGGGTGACCGTCTCAACCCGGTCGCTGGCGGGCGTGGGGTGCTCAGCCAGCATGAAGTGCCCCCGAACATCAGCATGCCAGTTAAAAATGGAATGCTGGACCAGACCGAAGAAGCTGCTGGCTACCACCTGCGGGCTGCCCTGTTTGAACATCAGACGGCCCACGATGCTGTCGACCGGGATGTACTCCACCGTTTTATCCAGGGTGCGCCGGTAGCCGGGGTGGTCGAGAAAGTCGGGAACAAAGCCCGGGGAGTCAAAGGTAATCAGCTCGTCAATGCGATTCTGGGCCTGCTCGCTCTGCATGCTGGCTGCATGTACCGCCAGATGCCCACCCTTAGAATGGCCGGTGACATACAGGGGCGTCTTCGGCGCCCGGGCCAGAGCGCGCGAGAGGTAATCAACCGCAAGCGCCTGAGCCGGGATCTGCTGCCGGGCAGCCAGATGAAAATCCTCTTTCCAGCCGGTCAGCGTATCGTCGGTGCCGCGAAAAATAACCTGTTTGAGCACCCCGGGGAGCACTAAGGTGAGAGCCGCAAACTGAACCTGCTCGGCGTCGTCCTGCCGTACCTCATAGCGGTAGAACTTGAGCCCGGCAAAGCGGGCGGACGCCGCCACCAGCTTAAGCAGCTGCAGCCGCTGGGCGGTAGCCAAGAACCAGTTGGCGCGCAGCTCGCTGTCGCTGTAGAACTCCTGGTAAATCTGCGCCGCACCTAGCCCATAGGTAAGCCCAGCATGGTGCTCTGCAATCACATCAAGGGGAAGGTAGGCCAGCTCATTGAGCAGGCAGAGGTCAACGTGGGTGAGCGGACGCTCAGCCGGAGTGTCGTGCAGGTGCTTCTGAGCGTAAGCGAGCAGGTTCATAGGCTCTCTACAGTTGGTTCAAATCTATCTTGCCCATGCTCAGCAGCTTGGCGCAGGCGT
This sequence comes from Rothia nasimurium, assembly GCF_042660305.1. Lineage (NCBI taxonomy): Bacteria > Bacillati > Actinomycetota > Actinomycetes > Micrococcales > Micrococcaceae > Rothia > Rothia nasimurium. The sequence continues at coordinate 96,946 of NZ_JBHSTW010000006.1, read as the reverse complement.
CCGTATCTGTCATGAGCTGGCCGATGTTCTGAGGGAGAACCTGCCACGAGACCCCGTAGGCATCAACGCACCAGCCGCAGCGCTCGGCGTCCGCAACCTGCGAAAGTACCGACCAAGCCCCATCGATCCCTACCTGATTCTGATAGAGCAGGGTTATAGAAACACCCGGATCAAAGGTGAAGTCGTGGAAGGTGCCCGCATCAATAGCGGTGAAGGTTCCGCCGCCCATCGTAAAAGTGGTCATCTGTACCGCCTCGGGTTCGAGGTAGGAGCCCTCACCGTGGCGGGTCAGGCTCAGGCGCTCGCCGCCGAGTAGCTCCAACCAGGTGTTGGTGGCTTCTTCGCACTTGCCGTGAGCTACGTTGCCAAACATGAAGCAGGGCGTGAAGAAAGGCAAGTCGCTGGGGTTTTCTTCAAGGAAGAGCTGCCAGGTGAAGCCGTATCGGTCGCGCACCCAGGCAAAAGCGGTGCGAAGGGGTAGGCCTGCAGGGGCATGAGCTCCCCGCCCTCACCGATAGTGGTATGGGTGTTGCGCAGGGCCTGCTCGGCCTGCTCTAGGCTGCCGAACCGGTCGGGGCTAAAACGCAGGAAACCCGAGATGGATGGGTTGGGGGAGTAGGTGGCGTCCGCTCCCAACAGGAGTAGGTCGGTTCCGTCGATGCTGAGGGTGCCCATACCGGGAGCCGGGGCGGACGCAGTCAGCGTCAGGGCTTGTGCATAGTAGGTGGCGGCCTCGGCGGCATCACCGTTAATCCAGACGCAGGCGGTGGGAGCTGAAGCGGGAGGGAAAGTGGAAGTCATAGCTCCTATCTTCGCACAGGGGAGTGAATAGATGCCTGCGGAGATGAAGCGCCAGCTGCTCGCTATAAATAGGTTATAAAAATATAACTTAATTGCCCTGTTGGTCTTGTCTTATTTTGGTCTACCTCATTATTATGTTTAGGCACACAAACTTGTTTATAAGGTAGCCCTAAGCAATGTGTGAGGGGCTGCCGGTGCTCTCCCTACACACCACCTCATCAAGGACGACTGACGTGAAGCCACTACTCGCTACAACCGCTCTCACTACGGCGCTCATCATGGGCGGAGCCGCAGCTCCCACCGCCAGTGCCACACCCACTGCTACTGACCTACCCGCCACCCTTGCTAGCGCTGATAGCCTGCCAGCCTCGGAAGAAACCCGCCTGGTAGCAGGTAGCGCCAACTGGAACTACGTCAATAGCTGGCGGAGCTATCTGGGGACTAGCTCAGAAAAATTCCTCGACGGTGCAGGTCTAGTAGCCGGTACTAAAGACATCGAATGGCAAGCAAAACCCGGCCAAACCTTTGACCCCGAGAACCCCGGCAAACTCCATTTCACCGGCCACGTGCACTGGAGCAAATACGACGGCTACCTCGATGTACATTTCAAAAACCTGACTATTGATTTCGCCACAAAACAACTTCTTGTCGATGCCTCAACCGCTAACACCATGGCAGGCACAGGCCCCGCAAACGCAACCCAAGAAGCCATCGCAGACCTCCCCGATTTAGCCTGGGAAATTCGCGGCAATACTCTGCTGGTCTACTCACATACCCCGGTGATTACCCAGCTCTCAGAACGCATCGTCGGCTTCTACTCCGGCGATAAAGGTGCGCCTTTTGTCGCCACCTTTGAAATCTATACCGGCGACCCCCAGGCGCCTGAGCGCCCTCTCCCTATCTTCTGGAAGCTGTTTCCCGACCGCTACGAGGACCCCTTCTACCGTCCGCCCCTGATTGATCCTGATGAAGAAACCTTCGAAGTTAATGTTCCTGACCCCACCCTGCGAAGCTGCATCTTCTCAACCCTGGGTATCCCCGAAGAAACGGCTATCGTCAACAAGGTACTGCAGCAGCTCCAGACGGTACCCTGCATTGGCTACAACGTACCTGAAGACCAGAAAATCAAAGATTTGACCGGCCTTGAGCATGCCCGTAACCTCAGCTGGTTGCGCATTCCCTATCACGCGGTAGAAGACCTTTCCCCTCTATCCGGTCTTACCAAGCTGCACAGCATCGATATTTCGCATAATCAGGTAAGGTCTTTGGCCCCTTTAGCCAAGGTGACTTCTTTACAAAGCATCACCGCTGACAACAACAAAATCAGGACTATTGACTCTCTCACAGAGCTAACTGATTTGCAGACTCTCTCGGTGAATAATAACCGTCTCACCAGTCTGAAAGGCCTGCCCTACCATATCTACACTGTGCGGGCAGATAACAACCGCGTGAGCGATATGAGCGGAACCTCTTTCTCAACTACTCCCTATCTGCGCACGCTGTCCCTGCGCCATAACCGAATTACGTCGGTCGACCCCCTCACTACCCTAGAAACCATTGAAAGCGTTGATCTTCGCAACAACTTCATTGGCGACCCTTGCCCTATGAAAGTCTGGGAAGAAAATACCAGCCTGACCAGCCTGCGGCTCCAGTACAACCTCTTTGATGACTGGAGCTGCCTGAGCGGAATTAGTCGAACCGATGTGGCAGACCCCGCCTGGGGCGAAATCAATGAGACTAACCCCGAAAAGCTAGAAGACCTTCTTGCCCAGGACGCAGCCGAGGACGCCCTAGACGCTGAAGAGCCTCTACCCGAAGAGTCTCCAAATCCCAGCGACGAGATTGACGAAACACCCATTGCTCAACCGGTTCCTGACCCCGTAACAACACCAGAGCCAGCTCCCGAAACGACCGAAACCCCTGCACCCGAAGCAACCCAGGAGCCCAGCCCTGAGGTGGCGCGCGACCCTGAGCCATCAGCCTCAGCTACTCTTGCTGCTCCGGCACCTGCCCCTAGCACTTCGGCTAGCTCTAGGTCTGAACAGCAGGCTGCCCTGCCTCGACCCTCCTCCGGGGGCACAGGGGCTACGGCGAATACCACTGCCGCACCTCAGATTGTAGGTTCTGCAGAACAAGCTACAAGCAGTGCAAAGACACAGGCGCTCCAAGAACAATCAAAGCCTTCAACAGGTCAGCTTGCCTCAACCGGCGTCGCCCCGGGCCTGGTAGCTGTAGGCCTGTGTGCCCTGCTACTGGTGATTGGAGGCGGAACCACCGTCGTACGTTCTCGTCGCTCCTCATAAATCCTATACAGATAAAGAAGCAGTTCAGTAGACTTTAAGAACGGTCACCAGAACTATCTCAGCTTGACCTACTGCACCAACTAGAGGGCCTGATACATGAATACACTGCTTCAACGTACAGAAAATGTACGCACCTCAACGCTTCAGCGCATAGGTCTAGAAAATCTGAGTGAATTTGAGCAGTTCTTCACGCCCATTGCGGTAGCGGAAATTATGGCAGACCTGGTAGACGTCTCACCATTAGCAGAGAAAAAAGAAATCAGAATTCTTGATCCCGGTGCAGGTATTGGCGTATTGGCCATTGCAGCAGGTCAACGTATCCGAGAAGCTTTACCCCAGATGCCTATCCACGTTGTAGCTATCGAAAAAGACCCTTCGCTGTTAGCAACTCTTGAAGCCGCTCTTGCTGATGCTGAGGCTCACCTGGGAGATTTCACCTACACCGTCCAGCAGCAAGATTTTGTGTATTGGGCGTACCAGGATCTTATGAGCTCGGGAGACCCACAGGAGCAGGACTTTGACGTGGTCATCATGAATCCCCCTTATGCGAAGATAGCTGCGTCAAGCGCTGAAGCAAAGCATCTGAGAGTGCACGATGTAAATGTTCCTAACTTGTATGCTGCATTTGTTGCCCTTGGCGCACAGATGCTTTCACCTGATGGGCAGCTTATCGCTATTACTCCCCGCTCATGGATGAACGGTCCCTATTTTCAACAGTACCGAGAGCTTCTGCATCGTACCTGCTCACTTACCCATATCCATACCTTTAAGTCTCGGAAAGAAGTATTTAAAGACACCGGAGTACTTCAAGAATCGGTCATCACTAAGTTCGAGAATAAGCTGCCAACCGAACACGTGCTGATTAGCAGCTCAGTAGCGCAAGGGCAAGAAACCAAGACCCGAACCGTTGCTAGAGAAGCAGTTGAGTCGCAGGGAGTAATCTTTGTTCCTGCCCATCAAGAAGATGAAGAGATTATCGCTTGGATGGCACGGGCTACTCATCACCTCAGCGATATTGGACTGCAAGTGTCAACTGGAAAAGTTGTTGACTTTAGGAATAAAGATAAACTTCAACTCAAGCCGAATAAACTAACTGTTCCCTTGGTATATCCAGCGCATTTTACAGCAGGAAATCTGCAGCACCCGAAAGCAGATCTGAAGAAACCTCAGTATTACCAAACAACAACAGAAGATAAAAACACTGTTGCCCCTGGTATTTTTGTGCTGGTTAAACGTTTTAGCGCTAAAGAAGAAAAACGTAGAGTTACAGCAGCGATCTGGTCGTCGAAAGAGAAGGCTGCTTTTGATAATAAGACCAATTACTTTCACAGTCAGGGGGAGGGGCTTTCGCAAGATTTAGCTCTAGGGCTAACACTGTGGCTGAACTCAAGCTACGTCGATAGATACTTTCGTATTTTCTCTGGCCATACTCAGGTGAACGCTACCGATTTACGGATGATGCCCTACCCTTCGACACAGCAACTAAGAGATATAGCGCGCACCGGGCTTGACCCCGATGCAGCTGTATACGAAGTGCTAGGCAACAAGGACAAAGTGCATGCCGCAGCTTAACGACGCACAAAAACTTCTCACTACGCTAGGGTTTGATAGGCAGCGCACTAACGTAATGGCCGCAAGAACCCTTCTAGCTTTAGCCCAGCTTAATTTTGAGCAAGACTGGGCCGAAGCAAGCAACCCTCGCATGGGTGTCCGCTCGATTATGGACTGGATGCGGCAGGAGCTAGATTTTCAGGTTGCTGAAAATACGCGAGAAACTATTAGACGATTTGTGCTGAAGCAGTTCGTTGAAGCGGGGTTTTGTCTACATAATGATGATGACCCTGAAAGACCCACAAATTCATCAAAAAATGTTTACCGTCTTTCTGATGAAGCGCTCGCAGTCGTCCGCTCCTACCAGGGCGATAGCAGTGGAAAAATAATAGAAAAATATCTAAAGTCCAAGGTCGTTCTTACCGATAAGTACGCTAAAGCTAGAGAGCGGTCGAGATTTAGCATAACTCTGCCGCAAGGGGAAAAGGTCTCGTTAAAGCGAGGCGGGCAAAACCAGCTGATTGAAAAGATCATCACAGACTTTTGCCCTCAGTTCATTCCTGACGCTCAGGTTCTCTATATCGGCGATGCTGATAGTAAGGAAGGCACATACGATAGGGAACGGCTTCGTGAGCTAGGTATCGAACTCCCGGAACATGGAAAAATGCCGGATCTTATCGTGTATCAGCCCGATAAACATTGGCTGTTTCTTATAGAGGCATGCTCAACGCACGGCCCTGTCGACCATTGGCGTTATTCAGAGCTCGAATCTCTATTTTCACAGACTTCTGCGGGGCTGGTATATGTTTCTTGTTTCCCAGACCGCGCAACGCTTCGGAGGTTTATTGCTGATTTGGCGTGGGAGACCGAAGCCTGGATTGCTGAAGAGCCAACTCACATGATGCATTTGAACGGTTCACGATTCATGGGTCCTTATAACTGATGTTCTAGAAGCTTGCTTGGCCATTGAATCTGGCTCCCCGCATACGGAGTTTCAGTTTCGCCGCGTGCCGTCCTCGTTCCACAGGCCTGAGATGCCGCGGCGGTGGGAGACCACCAGGTGGGTATCGAGCACGCCGATGGCTTCCATCATGGCGTAGGCACTGGTGGGCCCGATGAACTTAAAGCCCAGCTTCTTCAAGGTTTTAGAGAGTAGCAGGGAGTTCTCATCCTGGGTGGGAATATCGGAGAGGACGGCCGGGGTCGGGGTGCGCTCGGGCATGAAAGACCAGATGAGGGCGGGTAAACCTGCCTCAACCTGCTGGCCTGCCGCAAGCGTCCGCGCCGCTAGGTCGATGGCGGCTCCGCCGGGAGCCGTCACGCAGCCGACCGACCGCAGGGCGACTGTTGCCTGGGCGTTGCCGATAGCTGCGCGAATCTTGCCGCGGTGGCGAATAATGCGGGCGTCCGCAGCTAGCCGCTCCACGTCGTCCTCGGTGAAAGCCGCAACCTTCTCAACCTCAAAGCCCTCAAAGAGCTCGCGGAAGGCCTCGCGCTTGGTCAAGATAGTGCGCCAGGAGAGCCCGGCCTGAAAACCTTCGAGGCAGAGGCGCTCAAAGACTCCCTGCTCGTCGGTGACGGGCACACCCCACTCGGTATCGTAATAGGCCTGCATATCACCATCGTCTGCGGCCCAGACCGGGCGCACTAGCCCGTCGGTACCTACCCGGGTATCGGTCATTAGAAGAGCCGCCCTTCAATCTCGGCGCTGGGCTCTTCGAGGGTCAGCAGAAACTCTTTACGTTCCAGCCCGCCCGCGTAGCCGGTGAGTTTGCCGTCCACTGCAACCACCCGGTGGCAGGGGATAAAGATGGAAACCTTATTGCGGCCCACAGCCTGGCCCACGGCCTGAGCCGGGGCGCCGGGCCCCACAATTTTTGAGATAGCCCCGTAAGTGGTGGTGTAGCCGTAGGGAATCTCGCGCAGGGCCGCCCACACCGCCAGCTGGAAATCGGTGCCGTCAGGAGCGATCGGCAGCTCAAAAACGGTCCGTTTCCCGGCAAAGTATTCCAGCAGCTGGGCCTGGGCATCGGTCAGCACCTCACAGTCGCTCACCTCAACGCGATGCCCCAGGTCCTCCTGCTTGGGGAAGTGGGCTTGGCCGGTAAACCAGGCACCGGTGAGGGCCTGCCCGTCGGAGGCCAAGATCATTTCACCCAGCGGGGTAAGGGTATGGGCGTGGTAGGTCATGTAAGTAGTCTAGTTCGGCGGTATACAAATAGCCCTGCACCTCACCGGTAGGTGACGATGCAGGGCTATTGTTTCAGCGCAAGACAACCAGCCTAGCGCTAGATTGCGACTTAGCCGGGTGCTTAGTCCTGTTCGACGTCCTCATCGACCCAGTCCAGGGTCTTGGAGACAGCCTTCTTCCACAGGCGGTACTGGCGTTCGACCTCGTCCTTGTCCATCTGGGGTTCCCAGCGCTTGTCTTCGGACCAGTTGTCGATGACGTCCTGCTCGCCGTCCCAGAAGCCGACGGCGATACCTGCGGCGTAGGCGGCACCCAGGGCGGTGGTTTCAATGACCTTGGGACGGATGACGGGTACGCCCAGCAGGTCAGCCTGGAACTGCATGAGGAACTCGTTGGCGGTCATACCGCCGTCCACGCGCAGTTCCTCTAGGGAAACCTTGGTGCCGGCTGCCTCGGCGTCGGCGTTCATGGCGTCCAGCACTTCGCGGGTCTGGAAGGCGGTTGCTTCAAGAGCAGCGCGGACGATGTGGGCGCGGTTGACGTAGCGGGTCAGGCCAACGATGACGCCGCGGGCATCTGACTTCCAGTGGGGAGCGAAGAGGCCGGAGAATGCGGGGACGACGTAGGCGCCACCGGAGTTCTCAACGCTGGTGGCCAGTTCTTCTGACTCGGCGGCGTTGTCGATCATCTTGAGGTTGTCGCGCAGCCACTGGATCAGGGAGCCGGAGACCGCAACGGAGCCTTCGAGGGCGTAGACGGGGTCGGCGTCACCCAGCTTGTAGGCCACGGTGGTGAGCAGGCCGTTTTCTGAGATAACGGGCTTGTTACCGGTGTTCATGAGCATAAAGTTACCGGTGCCGTAGGTGTTCTTGGCCATGCCCTTTTCGAAGCAAGCCTGGCCAAAGGTGGCTGCCTGCTGGTCGCCCAGAATACCTGAGATGGGGGTGCCGTTGAGCAGGCCCTTGGAGCGGCCGTAGCCGTAGATTTCGGAGGAGGACTTGATCTCGGGCAGCATGCTCATGGGAATGCCCATGTCAGCGGCAATCGATTCGTCCCATTCCAGGGTCTTGATGTTCATCAGCAGGGTGCGAGAAGCGTTGGTCACGTCGGTGACGTGCACGCCGCCCTCAACACCACCGGTCAGGTTCCAGAGCACCCAGGTGTCGGTGTTGCCGAAGAGCAAATCGCCTGCTTCTGCCTTTTCACGGGCACCTTCGACGTTGTCGAGGATCCATTTGACCTTGGGGCCGGAGAAGTAGGTGGCCAGGTTGAGGCCAACGATGTCGTGGTACTTGCCGGGGCCGTCCTCGCCAGCCAGCTCGTCGCAGACCTTCTGGGTGCGGGTGTCTTGCCAGACGATGGCGTTGTAGACGGGCTTACCGGTGTTCTTGTCCCAGACCACGGCGGTTTCGCGCTGGTTGGTGATGCCGACGGCTGCGATTTCGTGGTGGTTGACCTCTGCCTTGGTCAGGGCTTCACCTACGGACTGACGCACGTTTTCCCAGATTTCCATGGGGTCGTGCTCAACCCAGCCGGCCTTGGGGAAGATCTGCTCGTGTTCGTGCTGGCCGACGCTCTTGATTTCACCGGACTTGGTGAAGAGAATGGCGCGGGAGCTGGTGGTGCCCTGGTCGATTGAGAGGACGTACTTCTTACGCTCGGGGAGCTGTGACATGGTTTTTCTCTTTTCGTGTGCGCGCCGTCCTTGGCGCGGTAAGGGGTTGTCTTTAGTTTAAGGCGCGGACGCCGGTGGCCGGCTTAGACCAGCAGGGCGGGGACGAGGATTGCGGCTGCGGAGGCACCGATGAGGGGGCCAACAACGGGAACCCAGGCGTAAGCCCAGTCGGAGGAGCCCTTGCCCTTGATGGGCATGAGAGCATGGGCGATGCGGGGGCCGAGGTCGCGGGCGGGGTTGATGGCGTAACCGGTGGGGGTGCCCAGGGAGAGACCGATAGCGACAACGATGAAGGCTACAGCCAGGGGGCCGAGGCCCGAGGGGGTGCTACCGGAGGCCAGTACGAAGCCCACCAGGACGAAGGTACCGAAGGCTTCGGTCAGGGTGTTCCAGCCGTAGGAGCGAATGGCGGGGCCGGTGGAGAAGATACCCTTGGTGGTTCCGGGCTCAGCCTCGTCAAAGTGCTTCTTGTACACAAGGTAGGCACCCCAGGCACCCAGGAAGGCACCAATCATCTGGGCTGCTACATAAACGAAGAAGTGACCCACGGTGGGGGCGATACCGGGGGCAAAGTCACCACCGGAAATCAAAAGACCCAGGGTAACAGCGGGGTTGAGGTGAGCACCTGAAGGGGCAGACATATAAACGGCCGCGAAAACCGCAAAACCCCAACCAAAGGCGATGGTCAGCCAGTCGGTATTCTTAGCGGCTGACTTGGGCAGGGTAACTGCGGCACACACGCCAGCACCCAGCAGAATCAGAATGCCGGTACCGATAACTTCAGAAACAAAAGCGCCAAGCAGGGTCGCATTGCCGTCTGCTGAGATAAGGGCGCTTGCCTGGACGCTAGCTTCAGCACCAGCTGCCAGTAGTGAGCTCATCGTTGACCTCGTATTTTCTGTGCAGGCCGGGTGCCCGAAACGGGCACCCGGCAGTTGTTAGTGATTAATGATGTTTTAGTGGAGAGTAGTGACAGGACGTCGGAGAGCCACGTGGGTTGCCCCGAGAACCTCAGCCGCGGCGTCCGCGTCCTTGGTATGGGTTTCAGCTGCGGCGATAGCCTCAACCCGCTCGGCGTAAATCGCCTTTTCGCGGGCCACGGTGGCCTCGTCCCAGCCAAGTTCAGCGGCCATAATCTCAAGGATCTCGTCGGCAGCGGACAGGCCGCGGTCGGTAGCCTCAAGATCCAGGCGGACGCGGCGCACCAGCACGTCCTCAAGGTGCAGGGCACCTTCGGCACGCACGGCCATGGCCACATCGGCCCGCAGGAACTGGGGGGCCTGCGCCAGGGGAGTACCCAGGGAAGGGTCTTCCTTGATGAGGGCGATAATATCGGCCAGCTCAGCGCCGTAGCGCTCCAGCAGGTGCTCCACGCGGGCAGCATCCCAGCCGTTCTCAGCGGCCAGCGCATCGGCGCGGGCAGCCAAAGCTTCATAACCTTCAGCACCGACCAGCTTGATGTTCTCGGTGACAGAGGGCAGGGTCTTGGCACGGTCGCCCAGGGCGAAGTCCACGGCGTCCTCGGCCATCACGCGGTAGGTGGTCAGCTTACCACCGGCAATAGCGCTCATACCCGGGGCGATTTCCATGACGGTGTGCTCACGCGACACCTTGGTCGAAGCGGCGTTCTCACCCTTCTTAGCCACCGGCTGCAGCAGGGGCCGCAGACCAGCGTAAGAGCTAATGATATCGGCCTCGGTCAGCTCATCGGCAATCAGCTTATTGGCCTGGTCGAGCACGTAGCGAATGTCAGCCTTGGTGGCGACGGGGCGCTCGCGGTCCTCGGTGTAGGGGGTATCGGTGGTACCGATGATCCAGTAGCGCTGCCAGGGGATGATGAAGAGCACGGACTTTTCGGTCTTGGTGAAGATACCGCTGGTTGCCTTGATACGGTCGCGGGGCACGGTGATGTGCACGCCCTTAGAAGCCAGTACCTTCAGGCCCTGCTCCTTGGTTGCCATGGACTCTGATTCTTCGGTCCACACGCCGGTTGCGTTGATGATGTGGGCGGCCTTGACGGTCTTCTCGTCGCCGGTTTCAAGGTCAACAATCTGGGCGCCGGTGACTCGCCCGGCGGCGTCCTTGTTAATAGCGGTGACCTGGGTGCGGGAGGCTGCCAGAGCGCCGTAGCCTGCGGCGGTGCGGACGAGGTCAATGACCAGGCGGGCATCGTCCACGCGGGCATCGTAGAACTGAATAGCGCCGGTGAAGGCTGAATCCTTGATACCGGGGAAGACCTTCTTGGTGCCTTCCTTGGTGAAGTGGCGCTGGGCGGGCACGGTGCGGTGGCCGCCGGCGCCGGCAAAGGCCATGGTGTCGTACATGCCGATACCCACAGCGGAGTAGGCGCGTTCGATAACGGGCATCTTGAGGGGCCAGAGGAAGGGTTGAGCCTTGACCAGGTGGGGGGCGGTGCGCTCAAGGAGCAGGCCGCGTTCCTTGAGGGCTTCGGCAACCAGCTTGAAGTCCAGGTTGTAGAGGTAGCGCAGGCCGCCGTGCACGAGCTTGGAGGACCAGGCGCTGGTGCCAGCTGCCCAGTCGCCTGCCTCAACAATGGCGGTGCGCAGGCCGCGGGTGGCGGCGTCCAGGGCGATGCCTGCCCCGGTCACGCCGCCGCCGATGATGAGGACGTCTACGCCCGCTTCGTCGGTCATGGCGGCTAGGGCCTGGGTGCGGGTTTCTGCGGTGAGGTGGGACTGGGTAGTGAAGGTGGCAGTCATGGGGATCTTCCTTGCGACGGGTTGCCTGGCTAATGTCTTGGTCACTATTTCAACCGTGCGAACACATAACTGCCAGCTCTGTGAACAAATGTTCAACTAGAATCGTTCTATGATGAACAGAAGTCAGAATCAGGTCGTTGAGGCTGCCCAGCTTTACTACGGGGAGCATTTGACGATGTCAGCTATCGCTGCACGCTTGGGGGTCTCCCGCCCTACTGTCTCTCGCCTGCTCAAAACTGCACGTGAAACCGGGGTTGTGACGATTCACCTCAATGAAAAGGCCTATAATTCTGATCCGCTCGAAAAGCGCCTGTCTGACCTCTATCGGGTGCGGGTGACGGTGGTGCGCGCCCCCGAACACGCTACAGAACAAGCTCGTATGAGGAGGGTGGCAATAGCCACAGCAAACCTTGTGGACTCCCTCATGGTGCTCGGCACGACACTTGGTGTTGCCTGGGGCTCCACCGTAACCGAGGTAGCCCAGTTCCTGCCCAAACGCCCGCTGACCGGGGTGACGGTGGTTCAGCTCAACGGGGCGGGCAACGCTGTGCAGACGGGGATTCCCTACTCGGGTGCGATTCTGGGTCAAGTATCTTCTGCTTACGGGGCGCAGATGGTGCATTTCCCGGTGCCTGCCTTCTTTGATTTTGCCGATACCAAGGCGGCCATGTGGCGGGAGCGGTCGATTCGCGGTGTGCTGGCGGTGCAGCGTAGCGCCGATGTCGCCCTGTTTGGCGTGGGTGCTTTTGGTGGTGAGCTGAAATCGCATGTCTATAGCGGTGGCTATTTCAATGCGGAGCAGATGCGGGAGTTGCAGGGGCAGGGCATTGTGGGGGATATGTGCACGGTGCTGCTGCGGGAGGATGGCACCTGGGCTGATTTGGCGCTGAACCAGCGGGCGACGGGCCCCACCCCTGCGGAGTTGGTGAAGATAGGACGACGGGTGTGCGCGGCTGCTGGCCGTCACCGCGCCGTTGCCCTGCGCGCTGCCCTAGTCACCGGCGCCATCACCGATCTGGTGGTGGATGTGGACCTGGCGGAGAGGCTTTTGTAAGGATCGACTCAGCACCTGGTAGATAATGGCTAGCGGCTAGGAGAATTTCTAGCCCCACTGCTCCATATAATCAATTACTTTCGGAGGATTGCTGGAGAGCTGACTCCAGTTAAGTATCCCTTGCTTTTGCAAATAGCCTACAAGGACAATGTAATTCACATTGAGTGCTTCAGCTTCTTTTTTAGCCCAAGCGTAGTTTGCCTTACGAGGGTTTGCCGGCGTAGGTATCGTACAATTGCCGAAGAGTAGTTCTACAGCAAGCTTGTCCGCTGCTTGTTCTAGATGCTCAATAAGTTCAGCCGATGATTCTTCACCGTGCAAGATAGCTGGCGCTTCAGCAGAGATATCGCCATTGAGGATATGGCTAATCTCGTGCATGAGCGTGAAGAGAACTTTATCGAGTCTCTGTCCATGCCCTGAAAGCCCAATGACGGGGGTTTCGCTGATCTGGAAGCTTACCCCGCTCATTTTTGTGCCTGGTAAGAAATCGGAGTAGATAAGGCAGACCCCGGCCTGGCGTAATAAATCTGGTAGATCCACAAATCCCTGGGGGTTAGCTGTATATGCAGGAATCTCAGCTGCAATAGTGCGCAAAGAGTCTGCATTGAAAGTGGGTAAGGTGTCGACCTGGTTCAGTGCCTTATCCATAACGCTATGAATCCACCGCTGTTGTTGTTCGGTAAATCCGTCAGTAGGGGATTGCTTGCGTGCCGCAAGAGCTACGTCACTTTTCAGAATGCCCGCAAAAGCTTCAGCTTCTTGGGGAGTGATGAAGTGCTCCGGTGTTACATCCACGAATTCTTTGCCTGCTTCAGCTTCTGGTTCTGAAGAAGGGGCGCTTTTTACTTCAACCGCAATCCAGTCTTCACCATATTCTTGGAAACGTCCTTCATCGAGAGCGACTTCGAAGTGGACGAGAGCCTGTACCGCGTGGGCGTATGACAGGGCGGTGGAGAGTGTCGGGCTTGAGTCCATAGACTCAAATTTGGAAATCGCTTGTTGGGATACGCCTAGCTTATCTGCAACATCCTGTTGCGTCAGCCCAGCTTCTTTGCGGAGGCTGATGAGGCTGGCAACGAAATCTCGTTCTTGCCGAGCAAGATAGTTTGCCCGTTGACGAGAGGGGGTAAGCTGGCGCTTTCTACGCTGAGTAGTCATACGTGCCATATAGGTATCCTAACAGTCATACAACCAATTGGTTGTATTAAGTGGTTGGTTTCATATTTATTTGACGCCTGGTGAATCTGAGTCAAAGACGAGTTGTTCTATGAGATCAAGAAGATGAAGAGAATTAAGAGGTTTCTTTTCAACTATTTTGAGGCCCCAGTGGGAAGGCTTTCCCAATGAAAACCGTGTTACTGCCTGCTGCATATGCTGAGTCTGCAGGTGGGCAATCTCTTTGGCTGTTAGGTTATCTATCTGTTTGAAATGTACGTGGCTGGTAATAAGTAAGTTATCCACATCACCTATTGATGGTTCAGCATGATATTGCCGGAATAGCTTTGTGGCTGTACCAAAATCGTTGAATATTTGTCGTAACTCGTAGAAATCATGACCCTGGTCTATTGCTTTGATAGGCTCTCCTGGGTCTTTTGGATCAAGGAGGCCAGCGGCTGCGTCGTCGTATAAAGCCTCAAGCTGCCCAAGTACCCGTTCTTGCGCGATGGTGGGAAGGGTCTTAAGCCACAAAACTAATTCAGTAACCCCTTCATGTGCAAGGTGCCAATAGGTGTGCCATTCTAAAAAAGCATCAGAAAGTGGTCTGCAGCAACGTGATTGTGCTGCCTTTTTATAATCTGCAGTTTTGGAATAGTGATACACAGCCCCAGAAGCTCCAATAAATGGGCCAGGTTTTGGTGTAGTCACGTGAATACTCCTTTCATCTAGATTTATCATACAACCTGGCAGAATGTACTTATTGCTATGAGAACCTAGCAACTACTGAGCACGTGTGGTTTAGGGCAGGTAACTCCGATGTAGGGAGGACGCGCCTGCCCTGGCCTGGTCGGTTCTGTTGGGGGCTACCTCTAGAATTAAGTTTGGTAAGTCACTATGTAAGAGAGTTGTTCATGGTTCAGCAGATTGCTCCTGGTTCCCTGGTTCGTGTCCGTGACGAAAGCTGGCTTGTTACCCAGGTTTCATCACGAGGAGACCAGCGGCTTGTGCATGTTATCGGTTTGTCTGAGCTGGTGCGGGATACAGAAGCAACCTTCATTGATGATCCTGAGATTGACACAATTGAGGTTGAGGATCCCCGCCTGACCAAGGTGGTGGCTGATGATTCCTCCCGCTATAAGAGGTCGCGTCTCTGGCTGGAAGCGACCCTGAGAAAAACCCAGGTGCCCTTGCCCTGTGGGGAACCGGTTATAGCCGACCAGATGATGCTGGATGCTTTGCCTTATCAGAAGGCTGCGGTACGTAAGGCACTTGACTCCCACAATATCCGTCCCCGAATTCTGCTGGCGGACGCGGTCGGGCTGGGTAAGACGCTGGAAATCGGCATGATTCTGAGTGAGCTCATCAGGCGTGGGCGGGGTGAACGGATTTTGGTCGTTGCCCCTGCTCACGTATTGGAACAGTTCCAGCATGAGCTTTGGACCAGATTTGCCCTGCCCCTAGTACGGCTTGATTCAGTCGGTATTCAGCGCATTCGGCAGGAAGTTCCTTCAACAAAGAACCCCTTCTCGGTGATTAAGCGGGCTATTGTTTCTCTGGATACTTTAAAGAGCCAAAAGTACCTGAACCATCTGCGAAAGGTCCAGTGGGATGCGGTAGTGATTGACGAATCCCACAATCTGACGAACGCTGGTACGCAAAACAATCAATTGGCTCGTGTCCTGGCCCCTAACACTGATGCTTTGATTTTGGCCTCGGCTACGCCGCATAACGGTAGGGCGGAGTCGTTTGCTGAGCTGATTCGTCTGCTGGATCCGACAGCAGTTGACGCTCAGGGGAAGGTGCAGCCGGAGGCCTTGGATCGTTTGGTGATTAGGCGGCACCGTAATTCACCGGAGGTTGCCCAGTATGTAGGTAATGATTGGAAGACCCGAAAGGAGCCAGTGAATCGGCTGGTGCAGGCATCTGCGGCTGAGAATGCGATTGCTGAGGAGCTGGCTGAGGTGTGGTTGCATCCGGGCGACGGCCGGGAACCTGTGGCAAAAGACCGCTTATCTGCCTGGACTTTGGCAAAGGCGTTTTTGTCGTCGAATGCGGCTTTTAAGGAGAGTTTGAGGAACCGGGCAAACACCCTCGCTGTTGGGGTTGAGGTCGTACCTGAGGATAGCCAGAAGGGCCGGGAGCTGGCAGCTATTCGTCGTTTGCAGGGACTGGCCGAACGAGCTGAGGATGAGGGGTCGTCAAAGCTTGAGGCTCTGGTTGAGTACCTGAAAGAGATTGGAATTAGTTCTAAGTCCGCTACTCGGGTTGTTATCTTCTCTGAGCGTGTTGCCACCCTAGGCTGGCTTAAGTCGGAGCTCCAAAAGGCCCTGAAATTGAAGCCTGAGCAGGTGGACGTTCTGCATGGCGGTTTGGATGACCAGACCCAGCAGAATGTGATTGAGAGTTTTAAGATGAAGAACTCTCCTGTTCGGGTCTTAGTGACCGGTGATGTCGCTTCTGAGGGCGTGAACCTCCATGCCCAGTGTCATTACCTTGTTCATTTCGATATTCCGTGGTCGTTGATTCGTATTGAGCAGCGGAACGGCCGTATTGACCGTTATGGCCAGAAGGAACACCCTGAAATTGTGACCCTTCTGCTGAACCCGACCCATGAGAAGTTCCGCGGTGATATCCGGGTGTTGGGGCGTCTGATGGAGCGTGAACATGAGGCGCACGAGGCCTTGGGATCGGCAGCGTCCTTGATGGGGCAGTGGAGCGCCCACCGAGAGGAGCAGGAAATTATCAAGGTGCTGGAGGATCAGCAGACTGAGGCTGAAACTTTTGCTGAGGTGCAAGAGCTAGACGCTAATACTGCCTGGCTGACTGGCGGTAGCGACTTCGATGATTTCTTCGCCAGTTTCGATCTCGATGACGCTGAAGAAGCCCCCCAACCGGGTGGGAGCGAACCGGGACAGGCTGAGGATTATGTTGATGCTTCCCTGTACGAGTCGTCTCTGGATTTCTTGCGGGATGCGGTTGAAGAGATGGTTCCTGTGCCGTCTGCTGCTGTGGAACGCGGTGGTTTTGAATGGGAAGAGTTCCCCTCAGCTGCCCAGCTGGAAATGGTTCCACCTGCTGATTTGCGGAAGAGGTTACGAGCCCTGCCCCAGACCTACCTGCAGGCTCGTCAGGTGATGGAGAAACTGGTTTTGGCTACAACCCCTGAGCGGGGCCAGCAGTCTTTGATTGCGGCTCGGGAGGGGGAGAAGTCCCAGTCTAAGTTCAGCGGAGTGGCGGGCACCTGGCCTGAGGCCCATTACCTGTCGCCCCTGCACCCGGTTCTTGATTGGGCGAGCGACCGCGTCCTGAGTACTGTGGCCCGCCAGCAGATTCTTGCCGTCCGGGCGGATGTAGATGCCCCGACCATGTTGTTGCTGGGTACCTATATGAATAAGAACGGCCAGATTATGCAACGGTCTTTTTATGAGGCTACCTTTATGGGCTCCTCAGCCATGTGTTCGCCGGTGCTTGATATCCGGGCTTACCTGGACGGCATCGGTCTGACTGCTGAGTCAATGAATCCCGGCCCGGTGGAGCTACCGGGTGAGGACGAGCTAGCCCGCATGATGGGCGTTGCGGTTGACGTGGCCCAGGAGACGTTTGAGTCGATGCAAAAGCTTTCAGCTGATCAGGCTGCTACTAGGTTGAAGGATTTATGGAAGAGCCGGATTGATCAGTGGGCTGATCGCCAGGGGCTGTTGCCTGGGGGTGCCCGGTCAGCTGCCTTGAAGTTGCAGGGCGTCCGGGTTGATGAGGAGCGGCAGCTGGCTGAGAAGCTGGAGCCGTCGCAGCATTTGATTCGGCCCTTGCTGTTGGTTTTCCCGCAGGGCGAGTAGTTTTTCTAGTTAGGTGAAGGTTAAGGGTTATGGCTATTTTTGATTCTCTGGTGGTTGGAGAAGACTGGATTTCTGAGCACTTTTTCAGGACGGACGCCAAACAGGAGTCCTTTGTGAAGCAAGTGATCGATCTTGAAAAGCAGTGGAAGCAGGACGACGAGGGGGGTGAGTCTTCCTGGTCGCGGTTTAAAGCTGCCCGTGGCGGGTTGGAGAGGTTGCTGTCTGCGGTTGAGTTTGATGAGACTCAGGTGAGTGCCGGTCAACTTCCGAGCGAGATGGCGGCTGTGTATGCCGACATTCGTTCGGCCCTTGGGTTTGGTGGGGCTTTGCTGGATAGAGCAACTGTGGAATCTGTTGCCCAGAAGGTGAGTTTTGAGCATGCTTGGGTGGCTCCTGAAGGGGAAACCCTGGTGCTGGAGGCCCACCCTGTCACTGGTGTGGATCAGCTGCTTGATTCTGAGGTTTCTAGGCTGGCCCATGAGGTTATTATTCATAAGGCTTCGGGGGATGTGACCCAGAGCTGGAGCGTCCAGTCGGCACTGTCTTTTATATTCCGGGCAGAGGATGCGCCACGGTACGTGCTGGTGCTGGCGGGCCATTGGGTTCTTCTGGCTGAGCAGGAGCGCTGGGCTGAGGGGCGTTATCTGGCGGTGAACCTGTACCTTGCCCTGCAGCGAAATGATCAGAAGTCTAAGGGTGAGTTGGCGCATGTGCTTGCCTGTCTGGGGCGTCCTCAGTTGACGTTCGATGCCCAGCATAATATTTGGTGGGACGGGGTCCTGGAGGCCTCTGTAAAGCACACTGTTGGTGTTTCGTCTGAGCTGCGTGAGGGTATTCGTCTGTCGATTGAAATTTTGGCTAACGACGTGGTGGCCCGGCTTCGGTCTCAGGGGCGGGGGGCAGAGATCGAGCACCTGGATGCTCAGGATCTAGCTCGTCAGAGCTTGCGTTACCTGTACCGGATTCTCTTCTTGCTTTATGCTGAGGCTTCTCCCGAGATGCAGGTGGTCCCTGCCCATGATCCGATTTATGAGGAGGGCTATGGCCTGGACCGTTTGCGGGAGCTGATTTTGGTTGATCTGCATTCTCCGGAGGCTAAGCAGGGGACCCACTTTTACCAGTCGCTGGATTTGCTGTTTTCGAAGGTCAATCGCGGCTATAACCATACCTTTGCGAATGAAAATGAGGAGCCGCTTCTGCGGTTTGAGCCGCTTGAGGCTGACCTGTTTAGCCCTGCAGCTACGGCCCTGATTGATGGGACCAAGCTGTCCAACGAGGAGTTGCAAAAGGTTCTTGCTAACCTGCTGATGACCAAGGCGGGGAAGAATAAGGAACGTGGTTTTATTTCCTATGCTGACCTGGGTATCAACCAGCTGGGTGCGGTGTATGAGGGCCTGATGTCTTACACCGGTTTTATTGCCACTGAGCGCCTGTATGAGGTGGCGAAGGACGGCAAGGCTGAAGGCGGGTCCTGGGTGGTTAACCAGGAGAAAGCCGACGACCTGATTCAAGCAGGTTTTGAGAAGTCGTTTGTGACGAGGGATAACGAGGACACCGGCCTCCCCGAAAGGGTGGTGTACGAGCCGGGTACTTTTGTCTTCCGGCTTGCGGGCCGTGAGCGGCAACAGAGTGCCTCCTACTACACCCCTGAAGTTCTGACCAAATTTGTGGTGTCGCAGGCTCTTGAGGAGTTGATTGATGATGAGACTCCAGCGGACGACTTGCTGAAGTTGAGTGTGTGCGAGCCTGCCCTGGGGTCGGGCGCCTTCGTCGTGGAGGCTACCCGACAGCTGGCTACCGAGTACCTGAAGCGGAAGCAGAAGGAGACCGGGCAGACGATTGAACCTGACCGGTATGCTGAGGAATACCAGAAGGTTAAGGCTCAGATTGCCTTGCACCAGGTGTATGGGGTTGATCTTAACGCAACAGCCGTTGAGTTAGCTGAGATTTCTCTTTGGCTGGATACCATGAATCCGGGGCTTCATGCCCCCTGGTTCGGCCTGCATCTGCGACGGGGTAATTCCCTGATTGGGGCCCGTCGGGCTGTGTATTCTGAGGCTGAGCTGGTGCGCAGGAATAAGCAGAAGCTGCCGAAGGTGGCCTACTGGAATGAGCATGAGCCGACTGCTGTTCCGGCCACTGGTTTAGCTGCTGCTATTGATGAGCATCAGGGCTTGAGCGTGACTGACCCTGCAACGGCCGGTAAGGTTTTCCAGTTTGTGTTGCCCTCTAATGGCTGGGCGGCAGTGGGGGAGTCTAAGGCCCTGAAGGATTCGAAGCTTGCCCTGGATGAGCAGAAGGCTCTGAAGTCCTGGGTGGCTAAGCTTCCTAAGCTGTTCAAGCAGGATGAATTTAATCAGCTGGTTGATTTGTCGGAGCGGGCTGAAGAGCTGTGGGGTATTACCCTGCAGCGGATGCGGGTTGCTGAGCGTGAGAGCTCCCGCCGGATTGATTATTTTGGTGCGCCGGAGGTTGCGTATGAGAGCCGGGTTCATCGTCAAGCTATTGAGGCTAAGCTGGGTGAAGCAGGTTCGGCCTACCGTCGTTTGCGCCGGGTCATGGATGCCTGGTGTGCCCTGTGGTTCTGGCCTGTGGACGCCGGTGAGACCACTCTAAGGGCCAGCCAGCAGGAGTTTGATGCCTACCGTCGGAAGGTGGAGGTTGAGGCCGGTCTTAAGCCTGATATGGGTGGTTATGACGCCACCGGTTTGCTGAATGTGGTGCAGCAGGCCGACGGTAGTTATCTGAAGACTGTGAAGGTTTTGCCCCCGAGTTTTGATGAATGGATGGTTGCCCTGCGTGAGCTCATGGGGTCGACCCTGAGCAAGAAGGCTAGGCAGACTGAGCGGTTTACTGCGACGATTCCGTCTGACTGGGCTGAGCTTGATGCCTACGAGGGCGAGGTGTTGTTGCTGAGCGGGGCCCAGCCGGTTGAGGCTGTGCTGGAGAGGTACCCCTGGTTGCGGGTGTGCGAGCAGATCGCTCAGGATCAGGGCTTCTTCCACTGGGAGCTTGATTTTGCGGCGGTATTTGCCCGTGGCGGTTTTGATTTGCAGGTGGGTAACCCGCCCTGGGTACGCCCCCGGTGGGATGAGAACGCTATTATGGCGGAGCACCACCCCTGGTGGCAGCTGGCCAATAAGGCGACAAATGCCGATAAGAGCTCTTATGTCAACCAAGCCCGCCAAGACCCCACCCACACCCGCTTCTTCACAGACTCAGCCACAGGCATAGCAGCCACCTCAGAGTTCCTCTCCCACAAGGCAACCTATCCCCTACTAAACGGACTGCAACCAGACCTCTACCGGGCCTTCATGGTCAAAACCTGGCAAAACAACTCCGGTAGAGGAGTGGTATCCCTGATCCACCCCGAATCCCACTTCACCGAGAAGAAGGCTGCCCAGCTCCGATCAGCTGCCTATCACCGGCTAAGAAGACACTGGCACTTCGTTAATGAGCTCCAGCTCTTCGAAATTGATCACCATAATCCATTTGGAATCCATATCTACTCCGGAGTTCAAACTGATATCCGGTTTGATATGGCGGCTTCCCTCTACCACCCCGACACCGTCACCAAACTTACCGCCCACGGAACCTACGACTTCGTCCCAGCCCTCAAAGACGACAAGAACAACTGGGATACCCGCCCCCACCCAGAACGCATTGTCACCGTAGACCTGAACCTACTGGCTACCTGGGCTTCTATCCTGGATGAGCCGGGTACCCCGGCTGATCAGGCCCGGATGGTCTATGCGGTTAACAAGGGCTCTTCTGAGGTGTTGAAGAAACTTTCGGTGGCC
>NZ_JBHSTW010000006.1:0-75749 GCF_042660305.1 Rothia nasimurium | reverse complement strand
GCTCAAAGGTCAATGAGTCCTGGGCAGATGTCATCTTGCAGGGCCCCTTCTTCTCGGTGGCCAATCCTTTTGCCAAGCAGCCCAACGCCTCGATGAAGAATAACTTGGATTACACCGAGATCGATCTAGAAGCTCTCCCCGCAGACTTCATCCCCCGCACCTCCTACCAACCTGTCGGCTCTACCGCCGATAATGGTGATTATGACAAGTCCTACACCCAGTGGACAGACCCAGTTACAGGGGAAAAGTACTCTGCCCGGTCCGTTATGAGACTAGGGTGGAGGCGGATGGCCGCCCTAACGGGGGTACGAACGGTTTATCCGACTGTTATTCCTGCCGGGGCTGCCCACGTACATGCAGTAATCGCAACCGGTGGTATCAAAAATGAATTGCAATCGCTCGGTTATATCGGAGGATATCTTAGTTCTCTCGTGTCGGACTTTTTTGCCAGGGTATCTGGTGTATCCGACCTCTTCGGTAGCGTCATTGATAATTTCCCCTTGAGTGACAACAAGATAATTCGTTACGAAGTTGCACAACGATTTACAGAGCTAACCTGCCTTACAGCTCAAATGAGTGAATTATGGGAAGGTGTTCACAAGAACCCCTGGACAATAAAATCACCAGTACGAAAAGAGCGGGACAGGTTGATCGTTCAATCCGAGATTGATGCGCTAGTTGCAATTTCATTTAGAATAACACCAGATGAGCTAATTACGATATATAACACTCAGTTTAGCGTGTTGCAGCAGTACGACGGTTCAAACTTGTTTGATCACAATGGCCGCAAGCTCCCTAAGGAAATTTCTAAGCTAGTTAAAGATTCAGCAAAAAATGGAACAACACTACCATTAGCCAGTCTGAGATGGACTCACCCTCAGTCTCAGCGAGAGTATGTTTTTGAGGAGCCTTTCACCACCTTTGACCGCGAGCAAGCCCTTCGAGACGCCTATGAAAAATTCAGCTATCTAGCCTCAGAAAACTAGAACTGGCCCGGCCCCGTCGGATGTGGTAGGCGGGGCCAGCCAAGTCATTAAGATTTGCTACTCCTGATGAAGCAGGTAGGAGAATCGTTCGTAGGCAGCCTTCAGCTCTGCCTCCCTGTCGAAGGGAGCAAAGGGCGGTTCAAAAGTGTACTCCACATCTGATTGGGGGTGAGGCCAGGTTAGTTCATCGGGCGATAAAAGGCGGCCTGCTTTTTCTGCCTCGCTAACCCGCTTGGTGATTTCCTTGGGCAACTTACGCCCGTTTGAATCAAATAAATCTTTTTCATCATATTGTTTCAAGACACTAAACTGAGATTTATAAATAATAAGTAACTCTTCTAT
Organism: Rothia nasimurium; assembly: GCF_042660305.1. Taxonomy (NCBI): domain Bacteria; kingdom Bacillati; phylum Actinomycetota; class Actinomycetes; order Micrococcales; family Micrococcaceae; genus Rothia; species Rothia nasimurium. Next base: position 74,421 of record NZ_JBHSTW010000006.1, on the reverse strand, counting down.
GGAGATGTTAAGACCTAATGCGCACAGTGCATCAATTTCGCAGAGAATTCTGTTACGCTCAACAGCGTTCCGGGCGGGTGAGTCCATGCTCCACTCTTCACCTGTGACAGCTTTCCAGAATGGTGAATAAGCGCTTGTAAGAGATGTCAACCTTGCAACCCTGATACTCAAGTGATTTTTGATAGCTGGGTTGAATATCATTCCGCTCGGCAAATTTTCAATGAATGAAAAATGGAGGTTAGCCACCCCGGTGGACTTTACCAAAAAGTCCACCGCCAATGAAGACCATAGAGCAGATGTAACTGCTAGCTGCTGAAAATTGGTAAAACCTGCGGAGAAAGAAATTTGAGCCGCACCAGGTGGAATAATTGCTGGATATAAAGTACGCACACCTGTAATTGCGGCCATCTGCCTCCAAGCTAACCTAAAATACCTTCTCGCAGAGGCCTTCTCCCCTGTAACTGGGTCTGTCCACTGGGTGTAGGACTTGTCATAATCACCATTATCGGCGGTAGAGCCGACAGGTTGGTAGGAGGTGCGGGGGATGAAGTCTGCGGGGAGGGCTTCAAGATCGATCGGGGTGTAGTCTTCATTGCTCCGCATCGTCGCGTTAGGCTGCTTGGCAAAAGGATTGGCCACCGAGAAGAAGGGGCCCTGCAAGATGACATCTGCCCAGGACTCATTGACCTTTGAGCCAGGTTGGAAGTACCCCTTCTTCCGGTCAATAGATTCATCCCAGCCACGGGAGTACTGTAGGCCAAGTTCGCGCACACGAGGAGCCAGTGATAACTTTTGAAGAACCCGTTCCGAGGTCTTGTTTACGGTATAGATCATCGAAGCTTGGTCGGCTGGTGTGTCTTCTGTGTTCAGTAGGTCCCTCCACGTGGTCAGGACATCCTGAGTGACCGTGATAATTCGGTTTTTGTGAGGTCGCAAGTCCCAGTAACCGTTCAACTTCAGATAGGGTTCTTCCCCCGATCCGTCATGCAGATACGACCCTGAAACCATGTTGGGGTGGTACAGAGACGAGGCCATATCGAATTGGATGTCTTGCTGGTATCTTCCGTAGACGTGTACCCCGTAAACAACGTGGTCACTGATTTCAAAAAGCATTAACTTGTTGATGAACTGCCAGTGTCGTCTGAGGCGATGGTAAGCACTAGCACGGAGATTTCCGGCTTTCTTTTCCTTGAAGTGGGATTCGGGGTGGATCAGGGATACCACTCCTCTACCGGAGTTGTTTTGCCAGGTTTTGACCATGAAGGCCCGGTAGAGGTCTGGTTGCAGTCCGTTTAGTAGGGGATAGGTTGCCTTGTGGGAGAGGAACTCTGAGGTGGCTGCTATGCCTGTGGCTGAGTCTGTGAAGAAGCGGGTGTGGGTGGGGTCTTGGCGGGCTTGGTTGACATAAGAGCTCTTATCGGCACACCCCAAACCCAGCCCATGGCCGGGCTTCTGGCTAGGGGAGGGGATAAAATAGGTGCTAACCGTCACTTAGGTGGCCGCACTCAGCCCCAGCCCAACCGCACCTTGAGGAACCATGACCGAGAACCCCACCCCCATGCTCGTCCCCAGCCTACAAGCAAGCGACCTGCAACAGGGCCTCACCGACTTCCTCACCACCACCTTCGCCCTCACTGAAACAGACACCCGCCAAGCCCTCGAAGCCTTCCTCAAGGCACCCGAAACCAGCCCAGAAGAAGGTGGCCACATTGGTGACGGCATCTTCAAAGGTCCCTACATCCGCACCCGCCTGCCCTTCTCGCCAGCCCCCCACGGCTGGCACAACAGCCTCCACCACGTCACCCCAGCCTTCCCACCCTACGGCCACCAGGCCCAAGCCTTCATGCGCCTCAGCAGCGCACCAGCGTCCGACACCACCCCAGAAGCAGCCAGCGAACAAGCCACCTGGCGCCGCCCCCAACCCACCCTCGTCACCACCGGCACCGGTTCCGGCAAAACAGAATCCTTCCTCTACCCCATCCTCGACCACGTTATCCGCGCCAACTGGGCAGGAATCACAGGTATGAAAGCCCTGATTCTCTACCCCATGAACGCCCTAGCCAACGACCAAGCCCAACGTCTTGCCGGCCTCATCACCGAAGGCAACCACCCCGTCACCGCTGGCATCTACACCGGCGAAAACACCAACGGCTCCACCGTTGTCACCGCCACCAATCTCATTACAGACCGTAGTACCCTGCGCCAAAGCCCGCCCGACATCCTCCTCACCAACTACAAAATGCTCGATATGCTGCTCCTCCGCGGTGCAGACGCAAAACTCTGGAAAGACTCAGCCCTCAGCCTCCAATACATCGTCCTCGACGAATTCCACACTTACGACGGTGCCCAGGGCACCGACGTTGCCATGCTTCTCCGCCGCCTCGGCCTCACCCTTAAACACCACCTCACCCCGGCCGTCACCGGCCCCCTCACCGAGAATCCCCTCGACAACCCCCACGGCCTCACCACCGACGACCTCGCCCGCCCCCTCGGCCGAGTCACCCCAGTCGCTACCTCAGCAACCCTCGGCAGCGGGGGAGACCCCTCTGCTATGCTCGACTTCGCCTACACCGTCTTTGGCGAACCTTTCACCCCCGACGCCGTTATCACCGAATCTCGAACCACAGCCGACGAATGGCTAGCTAGCATCCCAGAAGACACCAGCGGCCACAACGACATCGCCAAGGACGCCCCCTCCGTTGTCCAAACCGCCAGCGAAGTCTTTGCCACTCACAACGGCCAGCACATCTACAACTTCAACGTCACCCCCACCTACCTCACACCCGACCAGGTCGCCCAAAACCACGGCAAAAACCCAGACGACTACCCCCTCGGAGCTATCAGCCACCCAGGCCTCCGCGCTGCCCTTTACGAAGACCCCCTCACCGACGCCAGCCAGGACCAACCCCACCTCATCTCCGTCCACGCCTTCCTCCGCCACGATTACATCCAGGCCATCATCCGCAACACCCAACAAGCCACCAACATCTTCGAACTCTCCACCGCGATTGTCCCTGGCAACAAACGCCCGGTAGGGGAGCGCGACCCCCAACGCATCCGCGAACTACGCACCAGCATCATCACCACTGCCCTCTCCGGCCTCTCCGTCATCCGCAAACACCTGGGCCGCAACATCCCCTCCGTTGAACTGCACCAATGGGTCCGCGAACTATCCCGTATCAACCGAAAAGTCGACGCCGTCCCAAGCTTCAGCTGGTCAGAAAACACCGGCGGTCCCACCACCCAAGACCTCTACCTCCCCGCCATCTTCTGCCGTAACTGCGGCCGCTCCGGGTGGGGCATCAAAAAAGGCAAACTAGAAAACAACTACGACATCGGCCCCGCCGCCATCCGAGAAGCAGCCGCCCGCCGCACCGGTGACTTCCGCCCCCTCATCTACGCCCCTACAGAAGGTGAAAACTACATCACCCACGAAGGCGACACCCCCCGCGACGAGCTCCGCTGGTTCCACATCGACCACGAAGAGCTCCACAGCAACGGCCGAGACCTCACCCACAACTTCACCTCGGAAGACTGGGAAAGCTCCCGAATTCTGCCCGTCCTCACCTACCCCGGCCTAGAAGCTGTCGAGCAATCTAAGGCCCAAATCTGCCCGGCTTGCAACGCCAACGACTCCATCCGCTTCGTCGGTAGCGCCATCGCCACCATGCTCTCGGTCACGATCTCCACACTATTCGGCTCATCCTCCATCGGGGCAGACGAGAAAAAAGCCCTCGTATTCACCGACTCTGTGCAGGACGCTGCCCACCGCGCCGGATTCGTCCAGGCCCGCTCACACAGCATGACCCTCCGCGCAACTTTCAAACACACCCTCGACAGCCTGGCCACCACATCCACCAACGTCCGCGACCTCGCCGCAGCAACCATCGACCAAGCCACCACCCCCGAAGCAAAATACCAGCTCCTCGACCCCAGCATCGCCAACCGGCAAGCCTTTAAACCCTTCTGGAGCACAACCAAATCCACCACCGGCCGCAACCAGGCAAAGACCTACGCCACCCGCCGCATCACCTTTGACGCCGTCCTAGAATTCGGCCTCAACTCCCGCATGGGCCGGACCCTCGAACTCACCGGATCCGCAGCAGCTGCCGTCGACTACGGAACAGAAACCGAGATCCTAGCTATCATCGACGCCGCCATCCGCCGCTTCATCGACCACAGCGGAATGCTCAGCCCCGAAGACCTCCAAAACATCCCTCCTAAGAAAAAACTCCAGTGGGTCACCGGCATCCTGGAACGCATGAGAATGCAGGGTGGCGTACACCACCCCTGGCTCGACAAATTCATCAAAAATGACGGCGCCACCTGGTTCCTGCAGGGCGGCCGCGCCAAAAAAGAAGGTATGCCAGGCTTCGGCGGAGGCCGCCCCATGCCCGCCTTCCCCCGACTCGGTGAAGAAACTAGCAAACACTCCAAAAACCTGGACAACATCGCCCACGCCCAAAGCTGGTACTCCACCTGGACCAGCCGAGTCCTCGGCACCAGTCCCAGCACATCCCCCTTCCTCGTCACCAACCTCTTCACCGCCCTCGCCGAACAAAACATCATCGGTGTCACCGTACCCCACCACCCGAACAACACGCCCCTCCGCGCCAAAGTCTTCTGGATCGACCCGCGGAACATCACAATCCACCCCACAACGGATACCCAGCTCGACCAAAAGCAACTCCACGTCAGCTGCTCCATCTGTAAGATGACCCTACCTGGCACCCCCACCACCATCACCAACCTGGACGGTGCCCCCTGCTTCGTCAACCGCTGCCAAGGCACCCTGGAAAGACTTGCCCTCAACCCCCGCAACTACTACCGGAAGCTCTACTCCAGCCCCGCCACCCTGCGCGTTATCGCCCGGGAACACACCTCCCTACTCCCCACCGACCTGCGCCTCTCCTACGAAAACGGGTTTAAAGGCCGAAACGGCACCGCAGAGCCCGACGCCCCCAACGTCCTGGTAGCAACCCCAACCCTCGAAATGGGTATCGACATCGGGGACTTATCCACCGTCATGCTCTCTTCCCTCCCCAAAACCGTCGCCAACTACCAGCAGCGAATCGGCCGTGCTGGCCGCCAAACTGGCAACGCTCTCGTCCTCAGCTACATCCGGGGAGCCGGAGAAAACCTCCACAAGTTAGCTAACCCCCTCGAAACCATCAACGGCGACGTCAAACCCCCAGCAACCTTCCTCAACGCAGAAGAAATGCTCCGCCGCCAATACATCGCCTCCATTGTCGATACTTTCACAGCCAGCGGCAAAACCTACCGAATCACAAACTCCAACGACCTCTTCGCCGGGGTAGACCGCGAAGGCAACTTGCTCAACGACCTCATCCAAACAGCTACCGACAACGAAGGCTACCTCGAAGCCTTCACCCGCCAGTTCGGGAATCTCCTCACCGACGACACTGTCGCCTCCCTCCGAACCTGGGCGACAGAACAGATGCCCGACGACATCCTTGAGGCCGCTCGCACCTACACCAAGGACCTCGCCACCATCAAACACCGGGCCACCGCTATCCAGAAACTCATACCCAACCTACGCGAACAGGCAGAGATCTTCCGAAACAGTGACAGCGCTGAAGGCGTCCGCGCAGAAAAAGACCTGCGAAAAGTCCAAGCCAACCTCAGATTCTTCAAGAAACAAATTGAAGAACTCCGGAGCAAATACTGGATTGGCAACCTTGAACTCTACGGAATCCTACCCAACTACACCCTGCTCGACGACAGCGTCGAACTTGCTGTAGGCGTCACCACCTGGGACCCTGAAACCTCCGAACGGGAAACCACCATGGAATCCTACGTCCGGGGTGCCTCCACCGCCCTCTCAGAATTCGCCCCCGGCAACACCTTCTATGCCAACGCCCTCGAAGTAAAAATTGATGCCGTAGACCTCGGCCCAGACCGAAGCAACGTCCAGCTCTGGCAAATCTGCCACCAGTGCGGCTGCACCTCAGTGCTAGTCTCAGAATCCCACCTGCTCAAAACCTGCCCCCAGTGCTCAAGTCCCATCGGGGACCGCAGCAACCTGCACGAAGTCGTCGAACTCCAAAAAGTATCAGCCGACGTAGAACGCGATGAAGCCACGATCGGTGACCGGGCCGACGACCGCCACCGAAAATTCTTCACCATCGTCCCCACCATCACCACCGAAGAAAACCATATTGGCCGCCGGTGGAAACTCTCTGGTGACACCTTTGGCGTCGACCCCCTCAAACGGGTCACCCTCCGCTGGCTCAATCTCGGCCCGGTCAGCAAAAACGCCTCCGAACTGCGAATCTCTGGCTCAACCTACAAGGCACTCAAATTCCGCCTCTGCCCAGAATGCGGCGTCCTCGACAAAGACAGCGGCAGTAACCGGTACGACGAGCACCGCTTCTGGTGCTCCCACCGCAACGATGTCGAAGACAAATCCCAAGCCATTCTGCTGGGGCGGACCCTCGTCACCCAAGGCGTCCAACTCCACCTGCCCAGCAGCATCCAGTTCGAAGGGGAGGAAGCCGTTCCCTCCCTCAAAGCAGCCGTACTCATGGGCATGAGAACAGTGCTCGGTGGCCGCCCAGAACACATCGATATCCTCTCCATTAGCCAGGAAAAAGACGGTCAAAACCTTTTCAGCCTCCTGCTCCACGACAACGTGCCAGGCGGGACCGGCTACCTCACCGAATTCGGAACACCTGAAAAGGTCTGGGAGGTCCTTCGCTCAGCCTATCTTTCGCTTACCCAAAGTAACTGCACCTGCGACACTGCCTGCCACCAATGCCTCCTGCCTTTCGCACCCTCCCGTGACAGCGGCTATCTCTCCAAACAAGCAGCCATCAAAGCTCTCACCCAGATTCTCAACCCGGGTGCAGGTGAACATGAGCTCAATTCAACCAGCCCCTACACCGACCACTGGACGATCGAATACTCGGCCTATACCCCGCAGGCTTCACCCGAATCTGCTCTCGAATCAAAGTTCAGCCATGTCCTCGCCGAACGCCTGCATAACACCAACGCCAAGGTCAAGACACGTCCCAAGCTAGAAGGTAATGAACTAACCTTCACTATCCCTTCGCTAGGGAAACCAACTAACTGGACTCTCAAACCCCAACCTAGCGAATACGGCAACACTGTACCCGACTTCAAACTCACCACTCCTAACCCCCAGATTCAAGATATCCTCATCTACCTGGACTCCCGCCGCTACCACGCCTCAGCATCAGCCATGCGCATCACAGACGACGCAGAAAAACGGCACTCTCTGCGCCAACGGGGAGAAATCGTCTGGGCAATCACCGACGACGACATCAACAGGTTTGCAGGCAAGACCAAAGAAAACCTGCCCTTGCCCACAGGCATTGCGCAACAGAAGATCGACCGCGCCCAGCAACAAGATCGATTGAGTCAAACCAACGCCATGATCAACCTGCTCCGCAAAGACTCCATGAGCATCCTCTGGGAATGGCTCCACAACCCAGACACCGACCTCTGGCGAAGGTTCTCCAATACTGTCCCCTTTTACCTCGACGGGGTAACAAAGCGAACCAACTACACCTCAGACCGCGGCGTCCACGATCTGATCGCCGCCCAAAGCGTAGGCACCGAACTCCAGGACGTTCACAAGGCTTATCTCACCGAAACCGGTCCGGTAAACCGCGCCACCCCACAGTCCATTCCCCGGGTAATGTGGGGCAACAAGGTTGACTACTTCGCCTGCTATGTCGACTTAGCCGGAAAGTATTCAACTACCCGCCCCGCGGTCTATCTCAAACACGATGAAGCACAGGTCGCCACCGACGACTACCAAGAATCCTGGAGGCTCTGGCTCAGATACTCAAACCTCCTCGCCTTCAACCCCGACCTCATCGTGGGCACCAGCCAAACCGCCATCATCGACAACCTAGCACCGGAACCCGATGAACCCACCACAGACACCGGCACCCTGCCCGAAGAATGGCAAGATGCCCTGGCCACCTTCGACGACGAACTCGACCGGAACATGATTGAGAGCTTCACCCGTGAAGTCAAGCCCTCAACACCACTACCCGACTTCGGCCACGAAATCGACGGTTGCCCCGTCACCGCCTACTGGCCGGACAGCGACACGATCCTTCTGCTGTTCGAAACAGAGGACGAACTCGACGACATGCCTGCTAAACCTGCCCGTAACTACATCATCGCCCAGCTCAGTGACCCTGACGCCGTCCGCGCAGCCGTCGCTCAAGCTATCAGTTACCAGAACTAGCCCCGCCACCCGATAGGAAACACCAATGCCCCACATCACAATGGTGAAGGACGCCCGCCGCACCGACCCCACCTTACGCAAGAAAGTCCTCAAATTCCTCGAAATGCTCATGAGCAACGACGCCACCCCCGGCTTGCACATCGAGCCCATGATCAACGCTAAAGACCCCCGTGCCCGAACTGGCCGTGTCGACGACAAATACCGGGCCGTCCTCTACCGCATTGCAGGCGGGGAAGAAGCCCACTACGTCTACGCCGGCACCTACAACCATGACGAAGCGATCAGAATCGCTCGCACCAAAATTCTCTACGTCAACCCCGTCTCCGGCGTACTGGAACTCATCGTCCAGCAGGCAGAAGAAGCCCTCAATAAGGCAGAACAGCCCAACCTAACCAGCAGCTATACCGAACCCCAGCAGCCTGCCCCCTCAGAGGTAGCCACCGCCTTACCCACCCAACAACCAACAGCTACCGAAGCTCCAGTATCGGGAGCAGAAACCACCCAAAACACCACCCTGCCCGAGGCTATTGAAGTAGCTGACACCTTCGTCAACCAGCTCAACCGACTTGGCTACACCCCAGACCAACTTCAAAACCAAATCGGAATCGACCCCCGCTACAGCACCCCCGCCATCGCCGCCACCACCAGCTCAGAATTCAACCGAATCGTAGATGAAGCCCCCGTCTGGCAAGGCTGTGTCCTCCTCGAACTCCAAGCTGGGGAGTCCATCGAAGCAGTCATCGAAACCCTCACCCTCCAAATCCGGGCAGAAGCAGCAACCAACCTCGCCGAAAAGCGACCCTCCACCGACCAGGATGTCATCGAAGCCTTCGATCAGCCCAGCACCGAAGCAGAATTCAAAACCTTTGACGACTTCGCCGAACTCAAGCAAGTCGTTGAAAGCGGCAACTTTGACCTCTGGCGCACCTACCTCCACCCCGAACAGCGCAAATACGTCCGTATAAACGACCCCAAGGACCCCCGCGGTATCAAATCCAAAGGACCATACCGAGTCTCTGGCGGAGCTGGCACCGGCAAAACCGTCGTCGCCTTGCACCGCACCAAATACCTCTACGACCAGAACCCCAACCGCCGCATCGTCCTCACCACCTTCAACAAAACCCTCACCGATGTCCTCCACGACCAACTCAACCTTCTAGACGACCGCATCCGAACCGTCAACGAACTCGGCCAGCCCGGCGTCCACGTCAAAAACACCGACGCCATCGCCGCAGCAATTTGGCGCTCAGCTACCGATCAGGAAAAAAGAGCAGCAGTAGAAAAAGTACTCGGTTCCGGACGGCCCATTCGCCACCACACTAGCACCCACGCCAGTAGCGATTCCGACTGGAAAACCGCCATTGAAGACGCCGAAACCGATCTCCCCGACGAGCTGCTCACCACCAGCTTCCTCGATACCGAATACGTCACCGTAATACTGGGCAACCTCATCACTACCTCCCGCCAGTACACCAAAGTACCCAGACCAGGACGGGGAACAGCCCTCAACCGGGGCCAAAGACTAGCCCTCTGGAAAATCATCGAATTCTACCGCAACAACCGCGACCTCTCCGAAGGCTATACCTTCCCCGAACTGCTCTGTCTCGCCGCCGTCGTCCTCCAACACCGAAGTGAAGACACAGGCACCTACAGTGCAGACCACGTAATCGTCGACGAAGCCCAAGACCTCACCCCGGCCCACTGGCTGCTCCTACGCGCCCTCGTCCCTGACAGTCAAGACGACCTCTTCATCGCAGAAGACTCCCACCAGCGGATCTATGGCCAAAAATTCCCCCTCAGCCGCTTCGGAATCAACATCCGCGGACGAGCCCGTCGACTCCGCCTCAACTACCGCACCACCGCAGAAAACCTGGCCTACGCCATGCGTATGCTCGATCCGGAGAAGTGGGAAGACCTCGAGAGCGGAGAAGAAAGCCACCAGTACGTCTCACCCCGTTCAGGTCCCCAACCGAAGCTCATGCAGTTCTCTACCCGCATCGAAGAATACGACGCGCTCGCAGAGCTGCTGAAGCGCTGGCGCAACCAGGACGGGTCCCTGAGCGATATTGCTATTTTGGTGCGCACCAAGAGTATTAGTAACGACGTTCTCCAGGCCCTGGACGACCGGGGAATCGTTGCGGTGCAAATTGAAGGTTCCCCGCACAACTCAAAGAATGTTCCCCATATCATGACCATGTTCCGAGCAAAGGGTATGGAATATAAACGGGTTGTTCTTTTCGAGGTCAATGATAAATCAGTACCCCTGCCCAATGCGTTACGTCAGGTGCCCTTTGAGGAACTTAAAGACCAGCAGTTGCGCGAACGCTCTCTTCTTTACGTAGCCTCGACCCGGGCCCGTGATGAACTCGTGGTGATGTGGAGCGGCACGAAATCATCTATTCTTCCAGAATAGACATGCACCTAGGCACCCCGTGTTTAGCTGATTTTCCGGGGTGAAAGCACCATAAAGGTCTACCTGTCGAGATCCTGTAAAACATACAGGCTCTCGACAGACCGAAGGGCATTCGAGCTTGGAGGCTATCTAGGGGGCAAGTTGGCGGCCAGCTACCGCCGCTTTTAGCGCCTCCTTGACGACGCGGATTGCGGGCTGGCCTGTGCTTTCGGTGCGGGTAGCCACATAAATCTCGCGGTAGGGGGCACCTGGCAGAGGAATGGCCTTCACCCCGTGTGTCCTTTCCAACTCGCTACCAGCGGCAGGTAGCGCAAATGACGGCATAATAGCCGCCGCACCACCCGCTGCTAGCTGTAGGTGGGTGTTCAAATCATCAATCACGTAGCGCACCTGCGGCTCAAACCCCGTAGCCCGGCACTGGTTAATACCCCAGATACGGGAGGTGTTGTGCTCACCCTCAAAAACCCAGGGAAGACGGGCGGCGTCGTCCAAGTTCTCAACCTCAGAACCTGCGGCAACCACCAGGTTGAGGGCGTCCTCGGTGAGGAGCTCAGAAGTAAGCTCGGGGTACTCGGGAATGTAGTGGTGGGGGTAAGACTCAGCAATCACAAGATCAAACTCCCTGCTGCGGGTCAGGGACAGGCCGGTCTCCGGGTCAATCTGAACCACATGCAGCTGCACCTGCGGGGCATGCTCCGCAAGATGGGCCAGTGCGCCCGGCAGCAGAGCCTTGGCGGCTGACTGGAAGATCGCCAGTCGCACCTGCCCGGCAGGCACCCCCTCCAAGAGGGTGATGCGGGTGCGGGCGGCGTCCAGCTCCTTCAAAATATTGCGGGTGCTTTCCACCAAAATCAGGGCCTCGGTGGTCAGCTCCACCCGGCGGCCCACCTTGCGTAGCAGGGGAGTGCCCACTTCTTTTTCCAGTGTCGTAATTTGCTGGGAAATAGCAGAGGACGTCAGGTGCAGGGCCTTGGCTGTTGCGGCCAGTGTGCCGCGCTCATGGATCTCAAGCAACATGGCCAGACGGCGCAAATCGTACATGGGGCACTCCTTAGGAAGGGGTGAATGGCGTCACGAATACAGATTAGCAGAACTAAACGTACTGCCTAAATAATATTCATTTTTTCTAATAGTGTAACTTACACCTAAAGATGGTGAAATGGATAACAAGCAACAAATTCACCCCGCCCTTGTGCGGGCTAGCAGGAGGTACCACCCTTGGCACAGCCTTTTAGCGATACCCACCATCAGCAGCTAGCTGACCAGGCCGTCCAGCTCGTCGCCGACTGGGTCAAAGCAGCCCAGAACATCCCCGCCGACCCCGCAGCAGAGAAGCTGGCAGGCGTCCTGAAGGACCCCAACGGCCTTGAATTTACCGTTGGCTTCGTCGACGGCGTGGTGCGCCCCGAAGACCAGGCTGTTGCCGGTAAGAACCTGGGACGTATTGCTCCCATCGTCCCCTCCTTCCTACCCTGGTACATGAAGAGCGCAGTAGGCCTAGGTGGCAAGCTGGCCGCGAAAGCCTCCTGGCCCACCGTACCCATCGCCCGAACCGTCCTGCGCCAGATGGTTGGCCACCTGATTGTCGACGCCCGCGACGAAAAGCTGGGCCCTGCCATCAAGCACCTGACCGCAAGCGGCAACAAGCTCAACATCAACCTGCTGGGCGAAGCAGTGCTCGGTGACCGCGAAGCAGAGCGACGCCTGACCGAAACCAAGCGCCTGCTGGCCCGCGATGACGTCGACTATGTTTCCATCAAGGTTTCCTCGGTATCTGGCCCCCACTCCCACTGGGCTTTTGAGGAAGTTGTGGACGAAGCCGTCCGCCGTCTGACCCCCCTCTACGAGCTAGCCGCTAACTCTCCCGCCCAGAAGTTCATCAACCTGGACATGGAAGAGTACAAGGACCTCGATATGACCATCGAGGTCTTCACCAAGATCCTTGACCAGCCCCACCTGAAGAACCTCGAAGCCGGTATCGTGCTCCAGGCCTACCTGCCCGACACCCTGGCTGCGATGCAGCGCCTGCAGGAATGGGCAGCTAAGCGCGTTGAGGCCGGTGGTGCCCGTATTAAGGTCCGTCTGGTTAAGGGTGCCAACCTTTCTATGGAGAAGGTTGAAGCCGCTGTACACGGTTGGCCCCTGACCACCTGCGACTCCAAGCAGGACTCAGATACCAACTACAAGCGCATCCTCAACTACGCCCTGCAGCCCGAGCACACCAAGAACATCCGCCTGGGTGTTGCCGGCCACAACCTCTTCGACGTCGCCTTCGCCCTGCTGCTGGCCGAAGACTGCGGTGTCGAAAAGGACATCGAGTTCGAAATGCTCATCGGTATGGCCTCCCAGCAGGCTGAGGTCATTCGCCAGCGCGTAGGCCACCTGCTGCTCTATACCCCCGTAGTACGCCCCGAAGAGTTCGACGTCGCTATCTCCTACCTGGTTCGCCGCCTGGAGGAAAACGCCTCAAGCGAGAACTTCATGAGCGCCGTCTTTGACCTCGACTCTTCACCCGCCCTCTTTGACCGCGAGAAGAACCGCTTCCTGCGTTCCCTGAATGAGGTCACCGACGAGGTACAGCCCCCGCAGCGTACCCAGAACCGTCTGGAAGAAACCGAAGAGAACGTATTCAAGCCCGCCGACGGCACCTTCGAAAACACCCCCGATACCGACCCCGCCCTGGCAGGTAACCGCGAGTGGGGCCGCGCTATCCTGGAGCGTTCAAAGACCACCCAGATCGGTATCGAAACCCTGGCCGCCAATGAGCTGGGTTCTGCCGAGGACGCCGAAACCCTAGTTGCCGAGACCGTGGCAGCTGGCGAGGCCTGGGGTGCCCGCCCCGCCTCAGAGCGTGCCGAGATTCTGCGTAAGGTAGCTGTAGCCCTGGCAGTACGCCGCGGCGACTTCATGGAAATCATGGCCCACGAGGCTGGCAAGACCCTGGACCAGGGCGACGTTGAAGTCTCAGAAGCCGTTGACTTCGCCTACTACTACGCCATGCTGGCAGAGCGCCTCGACTCGGTAGACGGCGCCCAGCATCACCCGGTCAAGCTAACCCTGGTCATCCCGCCGTGGAACTTCCCCACCGCGATCCCCGTCGGTGGTGTTATCTCAGCCCTGGCAGCGGGTGCAGCGGTTATCTTCAAGCCCGCCTCCAACACCGCCCGCATTGGTGCCCTCATTGCTGAGGTGCTGTGGGAAGCTGGTGTACCCCGCGAGGCCCTGCGCCTGGTCAAGGTCACCGACCGCGACGCCGGTTCAAAGATGATTGCCCACCCCGCCGTTGACCGCCTGATTCTGACCGGTGGCTACGAGACCGCCGAGATGTTCCGATCCTGGCGTAAGGACCTGCCCCTCTTCGGCGAGACCTCCGGCAAGAACTCCATCATTGTCACCCCCAATGCCGACCTCGACCTGGCGGTCAAGGACGTCGTCTACTCAGCCTTCGGCCACGCAGGCCAGAAGTGCTCGGCTGCATCCACCGTGATTCTGGTTGGTTCGGTAGGGGAGTCCAAGCGCTTCTACAACCAGCTGGTTGACGCCGTGAAGTCCCTGCACGTTGCCCACCCCCAGGATATCGAGTCAGAAATGGGTCCCGTCATCGAGAAGCCCGAGGGCAAGCTCAAGCGAGGTTTGACCACCCTGGGTGAGGGTGAAACCTGGATTATCAAGCCCGAACAGCTCGATGAGACCGGCCGCCTCTGGTCACCCGGTGTGCGCGCAGGCGTCAAGCCCGGCAGTGAATACCACCTGACCGAGTACTTCGGCCCCATCCTGGGCGTCATGAAGGCAGCAACCCTGGAAGAGGCTATCGAGCTGCAGAACGCCACCGACTACGGTCTGACCGCAGGTCTGCACTCCCTGGATTCCGGTGAACTGGAACTCTGGCTCTCCAAGGTTCAGGCAGGTAACCTCTACGTCAACCGCGGTATCACCGGCGCAATCGTGCAGCGTCAGCCCTTCGGTGGCTGGAAGAAGTCCACCGTAGGTTCTGGCACCAAGGCCGGCGGCCCCAACTACCTGGTTGCCCTCTCCGACTGGGAAACCGCAGAATCCACCGCCACCACCGCCCCCTCACACGCGGGCGTCCGCTCCATCCTGGCTGCCCTGCGCGAACCTACCGCTACCAACGATGGCTCCCTCGATATGCTGGTTCGTGCGGCTAGCTCCGATGCCGAGGCCTGGGCCACCGAGTTCGGTGTGGGCCACGACCCCAGCCAGCTGGGCGTTGAGCGCAACATCCTGCGCTACCTGCCCACCACCGTCCAGGTGCGTCTGGATGAGGACGGCGACCGCGACCGCGCCCTGCGCGTCCTGCTGGCAGGTGTAGCAGCCGGTGCCACCATCGAGTTCTCCACCGGCCAGAGTATCCCGGTGGCTGTTGCCGGCGCCCTGCGCGGTGCGGGCGTCACCCTGGTTGAGCAGAGCGACGCCGCCTACCGTGCTTCGCTGGCCAAGATTGCAAAGACCCCCTCAAAGCAGCTTGAGGGAACCGCCTTCGAAGGTGCCCGCATCCGTTACATCGGTAGCGACGCCACCAGCATCTACGAGGCACTCGACGGCCGCCCCGACATCGCGGTCTACTTCCAGCCTGTTACCGAAGCCGGCCGCATCGAGATGCTGCCCTTCGTCCGCGAGCAGGCAGTCTCCATCACCGCCCACCGCTTCGGCAACCCCTACAAGTTCTCTGAGGGTGTTATCTAAGAGGTCTAGGTAAGGACGCCCCACCCCGCTTCCCCTGCGCAGGGGAAGCGGGGTGGGGCGTCCTTTTATTTAAGAGAAAACCGGGCCGTTTCGGTGGCGCCCGCCACCAGCACCTGTACCCTGTGTCATATAATCGTTAGGTGAGAGCTCCTTCTCCCTCGTCGGAGCTCACCTCGTCGAGTTTCACGCACCTCGATCGGCACTCCCACAAAAGTCCCACAAAAGAAAAGGACACCTCCGATGAGCAACGTTCCTGCAGAACTCAAGTACACCAAAGAGCACGAGTGGGTCAGCGAACTCACCGCTGATGGCACCGTCCGCATCGGTGTTACCGACCACGCACAGAGCGAACTGGGCGACGTCGTCTACGTCGACCTGCCCGAGGTAGGCGAAACCATCGACGCAGAAGCAACCTTTGGCGAAATCGAATCCACCAAGAGCGTCTCAGACCTCTTTGCCCCCATCGCCGGTGAAGTTGTTGCCGTCAACGAAGACCTGGCAGATGCCCCCGAAACCGTGAACTCAGACCCCTACGGCGCGGGCTGGCTCATCGAGGTTCGCCCCAACGACGCCGCAGACATTGAAGGCCTGCTTTCAGCTGCCGACTACGAGGCAGAAATTGCCTAAAACCCGGCAGTAGCACCATGCTATGAGCCCGTGCAAGGGCCGTCTTTTCCGCAGGGAAAGGCGGCCCTTTTGCTCTGGGTAAAAAACAGGAAAATTTGGTGGGAGAACACGGTGCGAACCGGGCAGAATAGAAGCGAAATGGCTAAGATTAAACGAACGGTTCACTGTTTACCATTTCGTGACCTTGGACCGTCTGCACAACACCACACATAACCGCGAGACACAGGCACAGTACGGGCGTAGCCCCGCCGCCCGAAGATATAAGGACGTAACCGTATGGCCCAGCACGAAGCAAACCCTCCCACAAGCACTATCGCCATGGTAGCCCTGGGAGTATCCCAGTCCCACAACCCCACCCCCGAAGAACGTGACCTGCTGGCAACCCTGCCCGCCGGCTCAGCCGTCCTTATCGGTCTCGATGGCCAGTTCAAGGGCGCCCGCTTCCTCCTGAACCCCGAAACCGACGAAGACGGCGCTGACCTGCCTATCATCGCAGGCCGTAGCCCCGAATCAGACATTTACCTCGACGACGTCACCGTCTCCCGCCGTCACGCCCTCTTCATCCCCAACGCGGGTAGCTTCATCCTGACCGATGCTGACTCCCTGAACGGTACCTACGTGAACAAGGACCGCGTGGACGAGGCCTACCTGCGCAACGGCGACGAAATCTACATCGGCAAGTTCCACTTCGCCTTCTACCAGGGCCAGGGGCAGTAACCATGGCTCAGGCTCACTCTGCTGAAACTGCTGGGGCAAAAAATAAGACCATCGGTCAGGTGCTCAGCGCCCTTGAAGGGGAATTTGAGGGCATTAGCGCCTCGAAGATTCGCTTTCTTGAAGATAAGGGTCTGGTGAGCCCGCAGCGTACCAATACCGGCTACCGCAAGTACTCCGAAGAAGATATTGAGCGCCTGCGTTTTGTGCTGCAGCTGCAGCGCGACCAGTACCTGCCGCTCAAGGTGATCCGCCAGCGCCTGGCTGACATCGACGCGGGGCTAGCACCCGCCCCCGGTAGCGAACCTGCCGAGGGGCAGGGGAGCGGGGCGGACGCGTCCGCGCAACCGGGCGCCGAAGAGCTGCCGAGCGCCCGCCCGGCAGCCGAGACAGAACCTGCCCGCACCTACACCCTGCGTGAGCTGGGTCAGGAGGCAGGGGTTGATATGCCCCTGCTGCGTGAGCTCATGAACTACGGTCTGCTGGCAGACAACAAAGAAGAATACGACCAGTACGACCTGGCCGTCACCAGGGTGAGTGACCAGCTCACAGCCCACGGCCTGCACCCGCGCCACCTGCGAGCCTTCCGCGCTGCAGCCGACCGCGAAGTCGACCTGGTAGAAACCGCGGTGGGCCCCCTGGCCCTGCGCAAGGACGAAGAATCCCAGGCCCGCGCTGCTGAACTCGCCGGTGATATTGCCCAGCTTCTGCTCCGTCTGCACATGGCCCTGGTTGCCGGGAGTATGCCCAGCTACGACTAACCCCACCTATCGTTGCACGATGGGGCACCGGGTGAACGTGGTCTGTCTTAATGACCAGAACCACGTTAAAACGCCGGTGCCCCTGCCGACCGATTAACCGGCAAAAGGGTTACTGGGCAGGTAGGATAAGAGAGTCCATGATCAGTTCAAGGGAAGGAACCTCAAACCGTGACACAGTACAACGGTGACCCTAGCGCCCCCGCCGCGCTACGAGGCGTACCTGCCCCCATGGATCAGCCCCTGCTGGGCTTCGAAGACGTCATGCCCCGCACCTCCCCGGTGGGTGAGCAGGGCGTCCTCTTTGATGACCCCGTTTCTCTGGTTGATGAGAACCTTGGCTACCGCGGCCCCACCGCCTGCAAGGCAGCGGGTATTACCTACCGCCAGCTCGACTACTGGGCCCGCACTCACCTGGTGGAGCCCACCGTCCGCTCGGCTCAGGGTTCTGGCTCCCAGCGTCTTTACTCTTTCCGCGATGTGCTCGTACTCAAAATCGTTAAGAGTCTGCTTGATACCGGCGTATCCCTGCAGCAGATTCGCACCTCGGTCGACCACCTGCGCTCCCGCGGCGTTGAGGATCTTGCCGGAATCACCCTTATGTCCGACGGCGCCTCGGTCTACGAATGCACCTCGGCCTCTGAGGTCATTGACCTGGTGCAGGCCGGCCAGGGCGTCTTCGGCATTGCTATCGGCCGTGTCTGGCGCGAACTGGAAGTATCGCTGAGTGAACTGCCCGGCGAAAGCACCGCCCAGGAAGTACAGCAAGAAGCCGAAGTTCACGACGAACTTTCGGCCCGCCGAGCCCGCAAAGCCGGCGCCTAAAGAGCATAGAAAACTACCCCGCCTCGCAGATGCGATGGTGGGGTAGTTGCGTCTAGAGACGCAGGCTCACGCTCGCTGTCGACCCTCTCGCCGGTTCGCTGACGCTCACGGGCGATTCACGCCAGCCCCGCGCCAACAGCTTCGCTGTGAGCCTGCGCCCCCTATACGTCTTATTCCGTAGCTACATCGAGCAGGCCCACCAGCAGCGTAGTGAAGGCGCTGGCGAGTTCCTGGGCTTCTTCTTCGGGCCAGTAGTGCACGGGGTAGGCGGATCCCTGAATGCGCTGGAGCAGGTGCGTCTCGGGCAGGATAGTCTCAGCGACCAGGTCGCCAAAGAGCACCTTCATTTCCTCGATGCGGTAGTCGTGCTCGGGGTCGCCTGCACGTACCTTATTGATGACTACCGAGGCTGACTCGACAGCGTAAGGAGTATTGGCTTCGAAACGGGCGATAGCGCGCAGGGTGCGCTCGGAGCCCGCTACGGAGAAGAGGGAAGGCTCAGCTACAGAAAGTACGCGGTCAGAAGCTGCCCAGGCCATTTCGGTCAGGCGCCCCAGGGTGGGCGGGCAGTCAATGAGGATGAGGTCAAAACTCTCCCGCAGAGGTTCAAGCAGACCTGCCAGGCGGGGTAACAGGGTCGCCGAGTCGAGTTGTTCCAGGGCTGTTAGTCGGGCGGACGCGCGCCCCACCCAGGTGCCCGCCTCCAGTCCGGTGCGAGAGGCGTTACCGAGGCTGCCGAGGGCAGCCCACGAAGCGGGGACGAGCTCGTCCGCTAGGGAATAGTCGGCAGGAGAAAATAGCAGGGTGCCCATGTCCATGCCGCCAGAGGTGCCCACGCCCAGGCCCGTGGAGGCGTCCCCGTGGGGGTCGAGGTCAATCACCAGAACCCGCAGGCCGCTTGCCTGCGCGGCTGAAGCCAATCCGAGCACCACCGATGTTTTGCCCACACCGCCCTTTAGGCTGCTTATACTTACCACGCTGCTCATTGCCACGAAAGCCTCTCGAATTTGGCGGATACACTGACTTTCTATGCTACCCAAGAGGGCATGCGCCTGCTGCTAGGTAGTACAGAAAGTCAGGCAAGCTCACAGCCGCGATCTTAGGTATGTGTAGCCATGCTCACAATAAAATCTTTACATTACGTTCGGCATCACAAAAAATGAGACAAAACCAGGTGCTTTAGGAAGTCTAAAGATATATTTGAGGTGTTCACACACGAACTGTGGCTTAGCCTCACCGCACCCTGTGTGCCGCGTGGGGCGGAACGGAAGAAAATGTTTTCAAAGATTCTGGTCGCTAACCGCGGCGAAATCGCAATCCGCGCCTACCGCGCGGCCTACGAGCTCGGCGCTAAGACCGTCGGCGTCTTCCCCTATGAAGACCGCCACTCCATTCACCGGCAGCAGGCTGACGAGGCCTACCCGATTGGTGAAGAGGGCCATCCCGTCCGAGCCTACCTCGATGTTGAGGAGATTATTCGCGTCGCCAAAGAAGCCGGCGCTGATGCTATCTACCCGGGCTACGGCTTCCTCTCTGAGAACCCCGAGCTGGCCCGTGCCGCTGCGGCTGCCGGGATTACTTTCATTGGCCCCCCGCCGGAGGTTCTTGAACTTGCCGGTAACAAGGTTGAGGCGCTGAAGGCAGCTAAGCGGGCCGGTATTCCGGTCCTGAAGTCCACCGAGCCCAGCTCCGACGTTGAGAAGCTGCTGGCTGAGGCCGAAGAAATCGGTTTCCCCATCTTCGTCAAGGCAGTTGCCGGTGGCGGCGGACGCGGTATGCGCCGCGTTGAAAAGCGTGAAGACCTGCGCGGCGCTATGGAAGCGGCTATGCGCGAAGCTGATACCGCTTTTGGTGACCCCACTGTCTTCCTTGAGCAGGCTGTGCTACGCCCCCGCCACATTGAGGTGCAGATTCTGGCTGACGGTGAGGGCAATATTGTCCACCTCTTTGAGCGTGACTGTTCCCTACAGCGCCGCCACCAGAAGGTCGTTGAAATTGCGCCTGCCCCCAATCTCGATGAAGAGATTCGCCAGGCTCTCTTCCGCGACGCTGTTAAGTTCGCCAAGGAACTGGGCTACGTCAACGCCGGTACTGTGGAGTTCCTGGTCGATACCGCCGGTGAACGCGCAGGCCAGCATGTCTTTATCGAAATGAACCCCCGCATTCAGGTTGAGCACACCGTGACCGAAGAAGTCACCGACGTTGACCTGGTCCAGTCCCAGATGCGTATCGCTGCCGGTGAGACCCTGGAAGATTTGGGTATCCGTCAGGACGATTTGCGCGTGCGCGGCTTCGCCCTACAGTCCCGTATCACCACCGAGGACCCCGCTAACGGCTTCCGCCCCGACGTCGGTAAGGTCACCTACTACCGCTCCGCCGGTGGTTCTGGCATCCGTCTGGACGGCGGTACCGTCTACACCGGTGCCCAGATCTCTCCCCACTTCGACTCCATGCTGGTTAAGCTCACCTGCCGCGGCCGTACCTTTGAGGACGCCGTCCGCCGCGCTTCCCGAGCCCTGGCAGAGTTCCGTATTCGCGGCGTAGCAACCAACATCCCCTTCATCCAGGCGGTGCTTGAAGACCCTACCTTCCGGGCAGGCGACGTATCCACCCCCTTCATCGATGAGCACCCCGAGCTTCTGACCAAGAAACCCTCGGCTGACCGTGGCACCAAGGCCCTGCAGTACCTGGCCGACGTCACCGTCAATAAGCCTCACGGTGAGCGTATCGAGGGCCTTGACCCCCGCTGGAAACTCCCCGCTTTCCCCGGGGATAAGACCGAAGAGCCCTACCGCTCACCCTTCGACGCCTCCAGCCATGAGCCCCCCGCAGGCTGGCGTCAGCGCCTGCTGGAACTGGGCCCCGAAGGGTTCGCCAAGGCTGTACGCGACACCAAGGAAGTGCTGATTACCGACACCACCTTCCGCGACGCCCACCAGTCCCTGCTGGCCACCCGCGTCCGCACCCGCGATCTACTCGCAGCGGCCCCCGCGGTAGCCCACGTGACCCCCGAACTCTTCTCAGTTGAGGCCTGGGGCGGTGCGACCTACGACGTTGCCCTGCGCTTCCTCTCAGAAGACCCCTGGGAGCGTCTGGCCCACCTGCGTGCGGCTATGCCCAACCTGCCCATCCAGATGCTGCTACGCGGTCGCAACACCGTGGGCTACACCCCGTACCCCACCGAGGTCACCGACGCCTTCGTTAAGGAAGCCGCTGAGACCGGTGTCGATATCTTCCGTATCTTCGACTCCCTCAACGATGTTTCCCAGATGACCCCGGCTATCAAGGCTGTTCGCGCCACCGGCACCGCCGTTGCCGAGGTTGCTATTTGCTACACCGGCGACATGCTAGATCCCGCTGAGCAGACCTACACCCTGGACTACTACCTGAACCTGGCTGACCAGGTGGTAGAAGCCGGTGCCCACATCCTTGCTATCAAGGACATGGCCGGTCTGCTGCGTCCGGAAGCTGCCCGTCGCCTGGTCACCGCCCTGCGTGAGCGCTTCGACCTGCCCGTACACCTGCACACCCACGACACCGCCGGTGGCCAGGTCGGCACCCTGCTGGCCGCTGTCGAGGCCGGTGTGGACGTCGTCGATGTGGCTTCTGCATCTATGGCAGGCACCACCTCCCAGCCCTCCTTCTCAGCCCTGGTCGGTGCCCTGCAGTACACCGACCGCGCCCCCTCCATCACCCTGGAAGCGGCCTGTGCACTGGAACCCTACTGGGAGGCCGTCCGCACCATCTACAAGCCCTTCGAGATGGGCCTGTCCTCACCCACCGGTCGTGTCTACACCCACGAAATTCCCGGTGGCCAGCTCTCCAACCTGCGTGCCCAGGCAACCGCCCTGGGTCTGGGGGAGCGCTTCGAGGATATCGAAGACATGTACGCCGCTGCGGACCGCATGCTGGGGCACATCGTCAAGGTAACCCCCTCATCCAAGGTGGTCGGTGACCTTGCCCTGCAGCTGGTCGGCATGGGCGTCTCACCCGAGGACTTCGAGAAGGACCCGCAGAAGTTCGATATCCCCGACTCGGTGATTGGCTTCCTCAACGGTGAGCTGGGCACCCCGCCCGCTGGCTGGCCCGAGCCCTTCCGCACCCGCGCACTGGAGGGCCGCAAGCTCTCCAAGCCCTCGGTCAACGAGCTATCCGCCGATGACCTAGAGGCTCTGAACGGGGATTCAGCAACCCGCCGCGCTACCCTCAACCGCCTGCTCTTCGCTGGACCCACCCGCGATTTTGAGAAGGCCCGCGAGGAATACGGCGACCTGTCGATCCTGCACACCCGCGACTTCCTCTACGGCATGCTCTTCAAGCGCGAGCACGTGATCTCCCTAGGTAAGGGCGTTCGCCTGATTGCCACCCTTCAGGCTATTTCTGAGCCCGACGAAAAGGGTATGCGCGAGGTCATCTGCACCCTCAACGGGCAGCAGCGCACCGTTAGGGTCCGCGACAACTCCGTAGAGTCTAACGTCAAGGAAGCTGAGAAGGCTGACGCCTCAAACCCCGGCCACATCGCAGCTCCCTTCGCTGGCGGTGTCTCTATCACGGTCAAGCCCGGTGACGAAATCTCAGCCGGCGACCAGGTAGCCACCATCGAGGCCATGAAGATGGAAGCCTCCATCACCTCAGCTGTCTCCGGTACCGTCGAGCGCGTTGTCTACAACGACGTCTCCCAGGTAGCTGGCGGCGACCTGCTGATCGTGGTCAACGTCAAGTAACTATCTACCCCAGGTAGCTAAGAAGCGGACGCCCGCCCCGGCTTGTGAAAGTCGGGGCGGGCGTCCGCTCTCTTGTTATCTCAAGTAGGGACCAGAAAAGTGACGAAAGTATGTACTGTGCACAAGGATTTTGAGAGGAATCTGGTCCCTACCTGTAGGCTAGAAAGCATGAACGTAACTCACCTGATGATTATTGGTTTCGGAGCGATTCTGCTGCTACTGGGTGTGCTCGCCCCGCAGGGCGGCTGGAATATCTACGTGATGATTCTTGGCTTCCTTCATATCGTGGTCGGTAACGTGCTGGTCTTCCGCCAGATGCAAAAGAACTTCCGCGACAACGCAAAAGCCGCGGCGCAGACGTCCTCAACCGAGAACAGCACAGAAGCTCACCCCAGCAGCTAAGCCTTCTCGAAGAAGGCCTGACCGATATATCCGCCTTCCTCAGTGACCCCGGGAGGTACTAAAAAGACTGAGCTTGAACGGGTCTTCAGATACTCAACAAAAAGGTCGTCTCGGGCCATATTCTTATGGACAGTAGCAAAACGCGCAGGGTCGTTAACAAAAGCAATAAAGAATAGACCTGCCGCAAGTCTGCCCTGAGCATCGTTTCCGTCAACGTAGTTATACCCCCGTCGGAGCATAGCAATGCCCTGGTTGTGATCAGGGTGTACCCTGGCTATGTGTGAGCGTTCGTCAATCAGTAAGTTTCCCTTCTCATCCTTGGCAGAAAAATCGGGCGGTGTGAACTCATCACCGCCTGAGAGGGGAGCGCCATTGCGTTTGTCCCTACCGGTAACCCGCTCCTGCTCTTGGAGCTGGATCCCGTCCCACACCTCAATGTTCATTGAGATCTTACGGGCAATTAGGTAGCTTCCTCCGGCTGCAATGCCCTGATTAATCCAGACATGTTCTGCGAGCCTGCCGGTCTCTTCCGCTTTGATATTAGAAGTGCCGTCCTTCTGCCCAAAGAGATTGCGGGGAGTAGCTTGAGCGGATGTGGTTGAAGATGTGCGACCAAAGCCTAGCTGGGACCATCTAAGCGTGGCGATTCCAACGGCAATGCGGGTGAGGTTTCTGATGGCGTGTACAGCAACCTGAGGGTCGTAGGCGCAGGCCTGAATGAAAAGGTCCCCTCCTGACTGCGATGTATCAATGAAATCATTGACCATTTTGGGTAGAGGCTCAAACTCTTGCGGTAGTTGCCCTGCCAAGCCAAAGCGGTCTGTGCCGTCCTCTTGAGTAAAGAGGCTCCTACCGAAACCAAATGTGATAGTCAGACCGGAGGCTCCTAGGTCAGCTGCCTCTCCCGTATCTGGCGGGGGTAGGGCTGGCCCACCTCCAAAAGCTCCGGCAGCGGTGACATCAAGCCCCAGGGTTAGCCTACTTGCGGCGTAAGTCCAGTCTTGGAGCAGAAGAATCAGATCGTCCCGGGTGGTATCTTCTGCCATATCAAATGCCGCGCAGTGCATGCGATCTTGGGCTGCTGTAGTAATACCTGCCTGGTGAGCCCCATAAAAATCGTAGGTAACATCGGCTTGCTCTGAGATAGATTCGCTACCTTTCCCAGCTGTATAACCGGCAGCTAAACCTCCGAGTAAGGTAACACCAGACCCAGCCCCCGTCAGAGCAAGGACAGCACGGCGTGACAGCCCCGAGGTGCTACGGGAGTGTGATGGAGTAGATTTCATGGTCGCTTTCCTTAGTGCTGACGGGGTTGGGTGAGAAACTAGTCGACGAGGGTGGCTGTGAGCTGGGAGAGGGGCTCACGTACTGCATCGAGTTTGGTGGTAAGCTCCTTGCGTTGCTCCTCGCTGACCTCGTTGTAGGGGGTGAACCCTTCATCATAGGAGCCGTACTGATCTAGTTCAGCCTGCAAATCATTGAAGGCAGCATCGATGGTTTCAACAAGCTGGGCGTTCTCTTCTGACTCAGCTGAGGCAATAGGAGCGACCAGATCAAAAGCAATGCGGGAGCCCTCAAGGTTAGCCTGGAAGTCCCAGAGGTCACGGTGGCTCCACCAGTTCTCTTCACCGGTTACCTTACCGACTGCAATTTCTTCAAGCAGGGCAGCCGCACCGTTCGATACAGAGGTGATATTGAGCTGCTGGTCTTCAGCAAAGGTGGGGGAATGAATTTCATCGTAGAGGGCCTGAACATCGTTGATGAGGGTTTGTCCGATTCGCTGCCGGTCTTCCTTGCTTGAAGCGCTCCACCCATCGTGTGCTGAGCTACCGTCAGGCTGGAGAGCATCGGCTGCGGGCACCCAGAGGTCTTTTTCAATGCGGTGGAAACCGAGCCACTCGGTAAAGGTGGGGTCATCTTGTTCAAGCAGTTCTGCTTCTGCAAGGTAGTCAATTTCCCGGTAATCAATACGGGGGTCGAGAATGCCGAGAGCTTCGGCAATAGGTTCAATGCGTTCGTAGTGGACACGTGTTGTTGCATAGAGCTCACGAGCCTTTTCATCGTCACCGTTCATATAGGCGGTGGCGAACTCCTCAACCTGCGGTAGGAGCTCGCCTACCTCATTCTTGGCGAAGTTGACGTAGTTAGCCACCGCCTGTTCATAGAGTTCTTTCTGCTCACCCGTGAGCTCAACGGGGTCGCCGGTGACGGTGAAGGCTGCCGTGCCCACATTTTCACCTCGCATGCCCGGCTTGCATGCTGTGTAGTATTCACCCGGCTGCAGGGATACGGTGAGGTCTGCTGTTTGGCCCGGAGCTATATTTTCTTTTTCAGAAACGATTCGCAACCCGTCTGAGCCGAGAAGGTAAAACTCGGTGGTCTTTTCGCCGTCATTGGTGATACTAAACTGCGCCGTTCCCGACGTAGTGCTGTTGGTTGAGACAAGGCAGTCAGAGGTGGTAGATGAAACTGTAATCGTATTCCCGTCGGACTGCTGGGCTTGTTTATCGACGCAGGCGGTGAGGGTTAGCGCGAGGCTGGTGGTGATGAGGGTGCTGAGGACGGGGCGATGTGTTGTCATGGTGTGCCTTTCTGAGACTGTAGGTAAGGGGAGCCGGACGCAGACCGGCAGCTGGGGTGGTTAGTTCCGGGAGGGCGCGTGGGTAGTCCGACGCTGGCGCCTGATCCAGAGGGGGAAAACTATGGTGAGATAGAGGGCCCAGGCTATGACCTCAAGCCAGGACATGAGGGGTGTGAACCCTACCGTTCCTTTGAGGATGGATGCCACGGCACCTGAGGGGTCTATATAGTTTTGGAGGTCGAAAGCCCAGCCGAAAGGAAAAGACGCTCCCCAAAATGGGGTGGTGGTGAATCCAACGAGTACTTCACCCGTCCTGAAATTTGTTGGGGTGATGGGGGCACCTGAGAACGGGCCCGGTAGGAATCTTGCTTCCTGTAGATCATGGATTCCGTAGGCGAGAATTCCGGCACTCATCACGATGAGCAGAGCACCTGTAACTGCGAAAAAACGGCTGAGGTTGAATTTCATCATGCCCCTGTTGATGGCAACGCCGAGGGCAACAGCCAGAAGTATGCCAACAATTGCGCCTGCTAGTGCTTGGGGAGCCGTCGACCAGGCCCATAGCATGAGAGTAGTTTCGAGACCTTCTCTGCCGACAGTGACAGCTGCCAGCCAGAACATAGCCCAGCCACTACCGGTTGCTAGCGCAGCTCTGGCGGATGTTTCAAGTTCTTGTTTGAGGGAAGGCCCTATTTTAGCCATCCAGAACACCATCGTGGTTACCATAAGGACGGCAAGAAGGGAGAGGCCGCCGCCCAAGAGCTCTTGGCCCTCAAAACTGAGACCATAACGACCGTAGGTTAGTATGGCTCCGGCGATGAGGGATACCGTTGTCGCGATGCCAACGCCCCACCAGATTTTAGGGCGGGTGTCGCTGCGACCCACTTTGGTCACGCAGGCTAAAAGTATGCCGATGACCAGCGCGGCCTCGAGGCCTTCTCGTAAGCCGATGAGAAAGGTAGCCAGAAACATCAGGCATTCTCCTAGTCAGGTATAGCATAGGTATTAATTAGGTAAGACTAATCTTATTTAAAGATAAGTGTTGCCTGTAACTTCTGCAAAAGGTTGGGGAGACTCCTATCTTCATAAAGAGGAATAATGAGCTGCTGTCACCGGTTATAGTCGATAATGTGCCTCACTTCTTCTGAATGTATGCACCTGACGAAAGGCAACCATGACAACATCGCGCCACTACGACCTCATCATCATCGGCTCCGGTTCCGGTAACTCCCTGCCCAACGAGGACTACGAGGGCAAGAAGATTGCCATCATCGACGGCGGCCGCTTCGGCGGTACCTGCCTCAACGTGGGCTGTATTCCCACCAAGATGTATGTCTACCCGGCCTCTACCGTTGCCCGCGCTAAGGACGCTGCCCGTCTGGGTGTAGAGCTAGAGCACAAGCACACTGCCTGGCGGCAGATTCGTGACCGAATCTTCGGCCGTATCGACGCTATTAGTGAGGGCGGGCTGGCCTGGCGGAAGTCCCTTGAGAACGTGGACGTCTACGAGGAATACGCTAAGCTGACCGGCCCCCGGAGCGTGGTTACGGCGTCCGGCCTTGAGCTGACCGCTGACCAGCTGGTGCTGGCTACCGGATCCCGTGTTACCCTGCCCCAGGTCCCCGGTATCGACCTGCCCCAGGTGCACACCTCAGATACCGTCATGCGTATTGATGAGCTACCCGAGCGCGTGGTGGTCATCGGCGGCGGCTTCATCGCAGCCGAGTTTGCTCACGTCTTCTCGGGTCTGGGCGCTCAGGTGACCCAGGCTGTGCGCTCAGACCGCCTGCTCCGCAGCCACGACGACACCATTGCCGAGATCTTTACCCGTGAGGCTGCCCGCCAGTGGGACCTGCGCACCAACCACGCCCTGAAGGCTATCGAGGCTGCCGACGACGGGTCTGTGACGGTGGTATTTGAGGACGCCGGTGAGCGGGTTACCGTGCCCGCTGACCTGGTGCTGGTGGCAACGGGCCGCACCCCCAACTCCGATACCCTCGATGCTGCCACCTACTTTGATGTGGATGAGCGGGGCCTGGTACAGGTGGATGAGTACCAGCGGGTGCTCTCCGGCGGCCAGCCGGTCAAGGGCGTCTGGGCCCTGGGCGATGTGAGCTCCCCTTACCAGCTCAAGCACGTGGCAAACGCTGAGATGCGTACCGTGCAGTGGAATATCGTGCACCCCGACCAGCTACGGGCCACCGACCACCGCTACGTGCCCGCTGCTGTGTTCACGCACCCGCCCATTGCCGCTGTGGGCCTGACCGAAAGCCAGGCACGGGAGCAGGCTGCTGCTGAAGGGTTTGAGATTACCGTCAAGGAACAGAAGTTCGGCGACGTAGCCTACGGCTGGGCTATGGACGATAGCGAAGGTGTCTGCAAGCTGATTGCCCGCAAGGATACCGGGGAGCTACTGGGTGCCCACCTTATCGGTGAGGAGTCACCCAACCTGATTCAGCCCCTGATCCAGGCCATGAGCTTTGGCCTGAGTGCCCGCGATATGGCCCGCGGCCAGTACTGGATCCACCCGGCCCTGACCGAGGTTGTGGAGAACGCCCTGCTGGGGCTTGAGCTCGACTAGCCTGTAACCCGCCTAACGCACGACCCCCGCTCCTGATAACAGGAACGGGGGTCGTGTACTTTACTGAGAGTCCTTTTCTGCCTCGGTGACCTCTACCCAGTCACTAGCGGCCTTCTCAACCTGCTCGTCGGCATCCGAGCTGCTGGCGGCGTCCTTATCCTTAGCTCCGGGTAGGGGAGCGACCTGCTGGATCTTATCTGCCAGCTCGTGCAGCTTCTGCCCCTGGGTCTCGGTGAACTCCTGAATCTTCTCAGCCTGCACAGCCTTGAACTGGTCCCATTTCTCGGTCTGCTCGGCACGCAGCTCCTGAACACGCTCAGCGGTATGCGCGGCGGTCTCGGTCACGGTGGACTTGGTGCGGTTGTACATATCTTCAACATAGGAGTTGAAGTCAGCCAGAACCTGCTTGCGGCGAACCTTCATAGAGGGGGTCAGGTGCCCCTCGGCCTCGGTGAAGTCCTTATCAAGAATACGGAACTCGCGGATAGACTCGGCCTTCGACACAAAGGCGTTGGCGTCATCGATGAACTTCTGGATAGCCTCACGGACGCGGGGATTGGTGGAGGCTTCCTTGAGGGAGAGGGTGCGGGGCAGTCCGATGCGCTCGAGCTCATCGGGCAGGACGTCGGGGTCCAGGGTGATGAGAGCCGAAATGAAGGGCTTCTCATCGCCCACCAGCATAGCCTGAGACACGAAGGGGGACTGCCGCAGGCGATCCTCGGCGGGAACCGGCATGACGTTCTTGCCGCCAGCGGTCACGATGATTTCCTTCTTACGGCCGGTGATGTAGATCTTGCCGTCATCGTCAATACGGGCCAGGTCGCCGGTGCGGAACCAACCGTCCTCGGTGAACGCAGCCGCGTTCTCTTCGGGGTTATCCAGGTAGCCAGAAATCAAGCCAACGCCCTTGAACTCCAGCTCGCCGTCCTCAGCGATACGGGCAGAACCGCCGGGAATCAGGGTGCCCACATTGCCGATATCGAACTGGCGGATACGTCCCACAGCCAGGGGGGCGGTGGTCTCGGTCAGGCCGTAGCCCTCAACGACCTCGATGCCCACAGCGTGGTAGAAGTGACCGTAGTGGGGGGCGAGGCGTCCGCCACCGGAGACCGCGAAGCGCACCTTGCCGCCCATGGCGTCGCGCAGCTTGGAGTAGACCAGCTTGTCGTAGAACTTATGCTGCAGGGTGAGAGTACGGGTCATCTTGCCCGCAATCTTGGCCTGGGACCACTTGATAGCAACGTCAACCGAGCGCTGGAAGAGCTTGGCATTGACCTTACCGCCCTTCTCAGCCTTCTTGATAGCCCCCTCATAGACCTTCTCAAAGACACGGGGCACCACCAGCAGCATAGTGGGCTGGAAAGAAGCTAAATCGGTGGAAAGGTTCTTGATATCCGGGGCGTGCCCTACCGTCAGACCCGCGTCAAAAGCCAGCACCTGAATCAGGCGCCCCAACACATGGGCCAAGGGGAGGAAGAGCAGGGTTGAGTTGGTTTCGTTGGCAATTTCGGGGATGGTGAGCTTGGCATTAGCAGAGAGGCGGACGAAGTTGCCGTGGGTGATGGGGCAGGCCTTGGGGCGGCCGGTGGTACCGGAGGTATAGACGATTGTGGCCACGGTATCCAGGTTGGCTGTGGCGCGGCGTTCCTCTACTTCTTCATCTGTAATAGCTGACCCGCCGGCGATCAGGGAGGGAAGTACAGCCTCCTCTAGTACCCAGACGTCCTTCAGGGCGTCCAGGGAGAGTTCTTCATCGCTGAGCGCCCGAGCTTGCTCGATGACGTCGGCCAGCTTGCTGTTCTCCACAAAGACAGCTTTAGCGCCAGAGTGGGACAGGGCCCAGGCAGCCTGCGCGGGGGAGGAAGTCTCATAGACGGGCACGGTTACGGCCCCTGCGTACCAGATAGCAAAGTCAATGAGGGTCCACTCGTAGCGGGTGCGGCTCATGATGCCAACGACATCGCCTGCCCCAATGCCAGCGGCCATCAGGCCCTTGGCCAGGTCAATGACCTGACGGCGGAAGTCCTTGGCAGTAACGGGCACCCAGTTACCGGTAGATTTCTGGACCCGGTAGACCAGGGGGTTGCGACTGTCCTGCGCACGGCGCTCTACCATATCGGTGATATTGACTGCCGGATCAACAGTAACAATCTGGGGGGAGTGAATTTCTTTCACGGCGTTACCTTGTCTCTAACGGGCCCTGGGACGGGGGAGGGGTAAAGTGCCTCGGCAACGAAGCCTGTGCACGCGGTTCTTCCTGGCCATTTTACAGCCCGCCCCTGGCGATAACCCTACTTTCGCGGGGTGTGACGCTCTGAGGGGAATAGCTTCGCCGCCAGCGGGGTTTACTCATACTGACTGGTTTAGATAACTCGTCCCACTCGGGCATACAATATGTAGTGGAAAGCCGCTCGCTGACTGCTTTAGCCACGAGACCCCTGACATTGCTCTATCGCAAGGAGAGACACCATGTATATGCAGCTACGCACCGTGCTCAAGCCCTTCTTGCAGCGGGCCTATCACCACGAGGTCGTGGGGGCTGAAAATATCCCGGCAGCAAGCGGCGCTATTCTGGCAAGTAACCACGTGTCTTTTATTGACTCTATTTTCTTGCCTCTTGCGGCTCCGCGTCAGGTATTTTTCTTGGCCAAGTCAGACTACTTCACTACTCCCGGTCTTAAGGGGCGCCTGATGAAGTGGTTCTTCACTTCTGTGGGCCAGCTACCTATTGACCGCTCCGGTGGTGCTAAGTCGGCTGAATCTCTGGCTGCTGCTGTTGCCGCCCTGCGCGAGGGCAAGCTCGTGGGTATCTACCCCGAGGGGACCCGTAGCCCCGATGCTCGCCTCTACCGGGCCAAAATTGGTGTGGCCCGCCTGGCTCTGGAGGCCGGCGTCCCCATTATCCCCGTTGCCCAGTTCGGTAACGAGGATGTGCAGGTGCCTGGCTCCAACCGCTTGCGCCTGCGGAAGGACGGCAAACCGATCCGGGTGAAGACCGTCATCGGTGAACCCATCGATGTGACCCCCTATATGGGGCGGGACGACGAATGGGCCGCCCAGCGGGAACTGGCAGACCTGGTTATTGAGCGGATTAGCCAGATGACCGGCCGCCCCATCACCCCGGTCTATGCGGCCGACGTTAAGAAGCTTATGACGGCTGAAGGAATCAGTGCGGACGAGGCCACCAGTCGTCTGCTTGAAACCCGCTCCTAGCTCGTCCGCTCCCGTTCTAAGAGCTGTATGTCACATGGTGGACACAGCTTTGAACCCTACACCTAAGCCCCAATACTTTTGAATAAGAGACAAGAGCCTAACCCTCAGCTAGGCTCTAGCGACCATATACAAAGGAGTCACCCCGTGACCAACCCCGGCGCCGTACCCACCCCGAACGACTTCCCCGAACTCGAAGAGTGGCGCTCCCTGCACATCGACCAGCACCCCCAGTGGGCTGAGCACCCCGACTTTACTGCCGTCATCAATGAACTGAACAGCGTTCCTCCGCTGGTTTTTGCCGGTGAGGTTGACCAGATGCGCGCCGACCTGGCTCGCGTTGCTGAAGGTGAAGCCTTCTTGCTGCAGGGCGGCGACTGTGCCGAAACTTTTGCTGGTGCTACCGCCGATAAGATTTCAGGCCGTGTGCGCACCCTGCTGCAGATGGCCGTTGTGCTGACCTACGGTGCCTCTATGCCCGTGGTTAAGATGGGCCGTATGGCAGGGCAGTTCTCTAAGCCCCGCTCATCGAACGACGAAACCCGTGACGGCGTCACCCTGCCCTCCTTCCGCGGTGAAATGGTCAACGGCTTTGACTTCACCGAAGAATCCCGTGTGCACGACCCCAACCGTATGCTGCGCGGCTACCACACCAGCGCCAGCACCCTTAACCTGATTCGGGCCTTCACTAAGGGCGGCTTCGCTGACCTGCGCTCGGTGCACTCCTGGAACAAGGGCTTCACCTCCAACCCTGCCCACGCCCGCTACGAGTCCATCGCCGGTGAAATCGACCGCGCTATTAAGTTCATGGAAGCCTGCGGCACCGACTTCGGCCCCCTGAAGACCACCGACGTCTACACCGGCCACGAGGCCCTGCTGCTGGACTTCGAGCGTGCCATGACCCGCGTTGACTCCCGCACCCACCTGCCCTACGACACCTCCGCCCACTTCCTTTGGATCGGTGAGCGTACCCGCGGCCTGGACGATGCCCACGTCAACTTCCTCTCCAAGGTTCGCAACCCCATCGGCGTCAAGCTCGGCCCCACTACCACTGCCGACGACGCCATGGCCCTGATCGACAAGCTGGACCCCAACCGCGAGCCCGGCCGCCTGACCTTCATCACCCGCATGGGCGCCGGCAAGATCCGCGAAAACCTGCCCGCCATCGTTGAGGGCGTGCAGAAGGAAGGCGCCAAGGTCGTATGGGTCACCGACCCCATGCACGGTAACACCATCTCCGTACCGTCCGGTTACAAGACCCGCCGCTTCGATGACGTCATGAACGAGGTTCAGGGCTTCTTCGAGGTGCACGAGGCCCTGGGCACCTTCCCCGGCGGCATCCACGTAGAGATGACCGGCGACGACGTTGCTGAATGCCTGGGCGGTTCTGACCCCATCGAAGAAGCAGCTTTCGCAGACCGATACGAGACCCTCTGTGACCCGCGTCTGAACCACCAGCAGTCCCTGGAAATCGCTTTCCAGGTTGCTGAGTACCTGGCCCGCCGCTAAGGCTAAGGCCTCTAGGGCACAGAGCAAGCCGCCGTTGCCTGCCTCTTGAACACAGGTTTTAAGAGCAGGGCCACGGCGGCTTTTTCTTTGTGTGGCTTCTAGACGGGCTCTAGAGCCGGGCAGGAGCGGGCGGGTGCTAGAGGATCAGGCTGGCCAGCCACCAGCCCACAAAACCTGCGGTCACAAAGCCCAGCAGTATCAGGGTTAGGATCAGGGCCAGGGCCGCTGGGGAGAGGGGTGGGCGCCACCTCTCAGCCGGGGTACGCCGCTGCGCGTCAGTCCACTGGGCGGGGTCGGTGGGGCGCGCCGAGGCCGCGTGCGGGGCGGACGCGGGTGTGGCGTCCGCGCGCTCGCTACGGTAGGCGGCAGCCCGCTGCCGGTTATAGCCGGCCGAGATAGGGGGGTGCTCGACCACCGCTGGGTCCTGGTCAGCTTCATGCTCAGAGAGCTGGGCATCGAGGACGGCCTGGGTTTCGGTCTTGGGCCCAACCCCGGCAAAGTCAGTGGGGGAGTAGACCTCTACGGGGGCGTCCGCTGCTGAGCGCACGGCTTGCTCGTGCGCACTGAGGGGGCCTGAAGTGCCCGCATCGAGGAGGTCCTCGGCGGCGCCGAAGCCGGTGATAGCGGTCTGCCCGTGGCGTACCCGCCCCGACTGTTCGGCGATGTCGGCGACGTCCTCCCAGAGGGCGGTAGTGGGCTGGTCTACCTGATCTAGGCGGTAGCCCTTTTCCTGCTCGCTGGCGCGGGCCTCAATATCGCGCAGGGCCCGGTAGAGTTCGGTGGCGTCCTGGGGGCGGTCGCGGGGGTTGCGGCGGGTGCACCAGCTCACCACACCCGCGATATCGGACGAGATGCCCTCAGCCAGGTGGGTGAGCGAGGGAATGTCGGTGTTCATGTTGTGGTAGAGCACCTGCTGGTCGTTATCGGCCCCGGCGAAAGGCATACGGCCGGTGAGCATGCGGTACATCATCACGCCCAGGGCAAAAATATCTGCAGGAGGCCCGACGGGTGAGGCAACGTCGAGAATCTCGGGAGCCACAAAGGAAGGGGTGCCCATGAGCTGGCCGGTTGCGCTCTGATCGGCCCTGCGCGTCAGACCAAAGTCGGAGAGCTTAACGCCCTCTGTATCGGCCTCTAAGAGAATGTTTGCGGGCTTGATATCGCGGTGGATCAGGTGGTGGGCGTGCACCTCAGACAGGCCCTCAACCGCAGGAATCATGACATCGAGCATCTCGCCCACCGACAGCACCGGGCGCAGCTGCATGAGCTGGGCCAGGGTACAGCCGTGCACGTATTCCAACACCAGGAACATGACCTGCTGGCCGTGCACCAGCTCGGTGCCCTCGTCGATGACGCCCACCACGTTCTCGTGCTGAATCTTCTTGAGCGCCGAACCCTCCCTAAAAAACTTCTGTTGCTGGGCAGGGTCGGTAGAGAGATGGGGGAGTAGGACCTTGAGAGCCACCGGGTTATCTGACCACAGGTCAACCGCATGGTACACCTCGGACATGCCACCGCGCGCAATCAGGTGGCCCACCTCAAAGTGGCCCTTGAAAATCACCCCGGTCAGCCAGGGGGCAGCAGAGAAGTCATCAGTCATCCTCACCATTGTACGGGCGGCCCCTGGGAAGAGGCCGAAAACCCTCCTTGGGCGCTACCGGGCGAGCTACCTACCGCTTCCCCGGTTTCTGGGGCACAATGGATAGGTGACTGATGAAAAAACTACACCCGAAGTAATTGCTCTGGTTGGCGACTGGCTGACCATTCCCGATATCGCAGAAGCCCTTGACCTCAAGGTCACCCGCGTGCACAACCTGCTGGCCGACGGAACCCTGCTGGCCGTGCGCGACCCTGAAACCGGCGTCCGCAAGGTTCCCGCCCTGTTTATGCGCGAAGACCGCGTCCTTGAATCCCTCAAGGGTACCCTGAGCGTTTTGACCGATGCTGGCTTCACCGCAGAAGAAGCCATTGTCTGGCTCTACACCGCTGACGACACCCTTCCCGGCCGTCCTATCGACGCCCTGATTGACGGCCGCAAGACCGAAATCCGCCGCCGCGCCTCGGCCTTGGCCTGGTAAAGCCTTCAAAGGTTTAGATAAAGAACAGCAGGCTCACACTCCGGTGTGAGCCTGCTGTTCTATTACCTGATAGCTGCTAGCGCTGCTCTAGAAGGAGCGGTGTAGGGCCTTGGACGCAATAGAACGCAGGGCCTGCTGCACTGAGGTCTCAAGATCAAGAGAGTCGAGGGCTGTTAGAGCCTGATCGCCCTTGGCCTGAATCATCTCTTCAACCGCCTGGAGGGCCCCGGAATCTCGCATGAGTTCCTGCAAGCGCACGATAGTTTCTGCGCTCAGGGTGGGGGAGCCCAGGGATTCTTCGAGGAAGGCCCGCTGGTCGGCAGAAACCTTCATAGCGGTAAAGGCCGTGAGGACGGTGCGCTTGCCCTCGCGCAGGTCATCGCCGGCAGGCTTGCCGGTGGTTTCGGGCTCGCCGAAGACCCCCAGCACGTCATCGCGCAGCTGGAAACCCTCGCCCAGGGGCAGAGCAAAGGCCCGGTAGCCCTCAACTAGCTCGGAGGCCTGACCGTGTGCCAGGCCAAGTCCCAGGGCTCCGCCCAGGGCGATGGGGTGCTCGCAGGAATACTTGGCAGCCTTGTAACGGATTACGTTCTTGGCCCGCTCAAGGGCAACTTCTGGCTCTTCTTCGGGTACGACTTCGCCCACAATATCGAGGTACTGGCCAGCCATGACCTCAGTGCGCATCAGGTCAAAGATAAAGCGGGCCTCGCTGGCGGCGGTGAGCTCGGGAATAGAGGAGAACACCATTTCTGACCACGACAGGCACAGGTCCCCGGCCAAGATTGCGCTTGAGACACCAAAGGACTCAGCGCTGGTCTTATAGCCCAGCTCCCGGTGCATGGCCTCGAACCGGCGGTGCACGCTGGGCGCTCCCCGGCGGGTATCGGAGGCGTCGATAATGTCATCGTGAATCAGTGCCGCAGTTTGGAAGAGCTCAATAGCCAGACCAGCCCGCACGATGGACTCGGTCACTCCCGCTCCACCAGCTCCACGGTAACCCCAGTAAGCCAGTAACGCTCGAAGGCGTTTGCCGCCGGTAGATAGGGCGCGTACGGACTCCAGCAGGGGCAGGGTTTCAACCGAGACAGCGGCCATTAGCTCCTGCTGGGTATCAAAAAAGCGGCCCATTTCGGCTTCAAGGGCCTCAAGGTAGGCTGCGGACTCGTCGGGGCCGGTAGCGGGTGCTGGCTGGGTGGTCATGACGTCCTTGGGTCTGGGGATAGCTCTGCACACCAGTCTAGTTGATAGGGGCCTGCCCCTGGTCAAAACCTGCCCCGCTGGCCTAGGATAGATTAGAACATAGTTTCGATATTTGAAGGCGGGGTGCATGGGACAGCTATCTACGCGGAGCGGACGGACGGACGCACCTGCCCGCATCATCATGCACCTCGACATGGACGCCTTCTTTGTCAACGTAGAACTCTTATCCCAGCCGGCCCTGCGCGGGCGTCCGCTCATCGTGGCTCGCAATTCGCCGCGCTCGGTCGTCCTCTCTGCCTCCTATGAAGCCCGTCGTTACGGGGTTCGCTCAGCCATGCCCCTGGCCCGTGCTCGCCAGCTCTGCCCCGCTGCCCTGCTACTGGAGCCGTCCGCCCACTACCGCAGCTACTCGGCTCAGGTCATGACTATCTTGGGCGCCATCACCGACCGCCTAGAACAGGTCAGCGTTGACGAGGCCTTCCTCGACCTCACAGGGGCCGTCCGCGCCCAGGGGAGCCCCGTCGATATCGCACAGCAAGCCCGCTACCGCATCAAAACCGAGTTGGGCCTACCGAGCTCCGTAGGGATTTCATCGAGTAAATTCGTTGCCAAGATGGCCTCAGCCGGTTCCAAACCCAACGGTCTCTGGGTGGTCCCACCCCAGCGGGTGCAAGAATTCCTGGACCCCCTGCCGGTGGGCAAGCTCTGGGGCGTCGGAGCTAAAAGCGCCGCCTACCTTGAGGGGCTGGGCATTCATACCGTTGCCCAGCTGCGGGAATACGACCTGCCCTGGCTCCAGGGCCGCTGCGGGCAAGCGGCAGGCCTGCACCTCTATGAACTTGCCCGCGGCATAGACCGCCGCGAGGTCACCCCCGAGCGCATCGAAAAATCAATCGGAGCCGAACATACCTTTACCACTGACCAGACCGATGCCGAAGCGATCGCTGCCGAGCTCTACACCCTCTGCCTGACCGTAGCCCGCAGGCTGCGGGCCGCCGGGCGGCAAACCAGAACCCTCAGCCTCAAAATCCGCTACTCGGACTTCGAAACCCTCACCCGCTCCTGCCCCCTACCCCTTGCAACCGTATCTGGCCGCGTCATGTTCGACGCCGTCATTGCCCACCTCAAGCAGCTCGAAGTTTTACAGGCGGACGGCTCCTCCCATCGGCCAATACGCCTGCTCGGCGTGCGCGCAGAAAAACTTGAAGGACGGGACGCCGGTGTGCAGATGCAACTCTTCACCCCAGGCTCACCCGGAGCGGCTCACCAGGCTGCCCTGCCGACCCAGGATTCCCTTGCCGAAGAATGGGAAGAAGCGGAAAACGCCATGGACACCATCAACGCCCGCTTCGGTGCCAAGGGTCTCCTGCCCGCTAGCCTGCTCACTCCTGGCAGTCGAAAAGAGCGATGAAATGAGAGGTCATTTTCAGGGAGCGTCTAGGCTGCACCCAAGAGCTACCGGTAAGATGAGTAGACAACCTAACGCGCGCTCGCGTACGGGCTGCTCGCCCCACCTGCGCGTTCAGGCTCACCGCACAAGCTAAGGAGACACCATGGCGCTTTCAGAACGGGAACAGGAACTTCTTGCCCAGCTCGAAAAGCAGCTCAACGAAGACCCCGCCTTCGCGTCAACCATGACCGGCCCCCAGCCCCTGGTGGCTCCCGCTGTTACCTCTTCTCCCCGCAACCTGGTCATTGGTGCCCTCGTTGCCGTTGTTGGCCTGGGCGTTATTATTGCCGGGGTATCCACCAAGATCATTCTTCTCGGCGTTCTTGGCTTCGTGCTAGCCGCCGCCGGAGTCTACTTTGCCACCACCGCCCCCAAGGGCGCGAAAGCTACCGGTGGTGGAGCGTCCGCCCGCCCAGCCCCCTCAAAAGCTAAGGGCAATTCTCGCTTCATGCAGAACCTCGAAAATAAGTGGGACGAACGCCAAGGCGGCTCCCGTTTCTAGTCTCCTTCCCACCCCTATAAATCAACCGCCCGGTTTGTGCCGGGCGGTTTTTTGTATGCCTTCAAAGTTATATACAGAGCGGCGGGCTGACCTCGGGGAAAGAGTTCGAGATGGGCCTCCTGTAGCAGAATCGGTCGCAACCGTCACATTCCGTGTGAAAACACTCAAAAACCCGGTAAAAATTCCGTATTTGGTACATTCGGTGGGGCGTAGTGGAGTAAAGTGGAGGAGATAGAACAACACTGGTGTAGTTTCTCTCTTGCAGGGGGAAGCACAGACGACAGGTAGAGGCGGTGGTGCCATGTTCCTCGGAACCCACACCCCGCGTCTGGACGCCAAGGGGCGCCTGATTCTTCCCGCGAAATTTCGCGAGCAACTAGAAGCAGGTCTAGTGCTCACCCGCGGGCAGGAGCGTTGCCTCTACGTCTTTACCATGACCGAGTTTGAGCGCATCCACGAACAGCTGCGCACAGCTCCGCTGTCGTCAAAGCAGGCGCGAGACTACATCCGAGTTTTTCTATCGGGTGCCTCCGACGAGGTGCCCGATAAGCAGGGGCGAATCACCATACCTCAAAACCTCAGAGACTACGCTGGGCTAGAAAAAGACCTCACGGTCATCGGCGCAGGCTCACGAGCAGAAATATGGAGCACCGAAGCCTGGGAGGCCTACCTGAAAGAACAGGAAGAAGCCTTCTCCGGCACCGACGATGAGATCCTGCCAGGGCTCATGCTCTAACCCCAAAAGACAGCGGACCACAAAACCACCAACGCGAGGAGCACCCCTTGACTCAGGTAGAGAACCTCTCACCCGGCAAGGACGCCAAAGACAGGCACGTGCCGGTCATGCTTGACCGCTGCCTCGACCTCCTCGCGCCCGCAATTTCCCGCC
Source organism: Rothia nasimurium (assembly GCF_042660305.1). NCBI lineage: Bacteria > Bacillati > Actinomycetota > Actinomycetes > Micrococcales > Micrococcaceae > Rothia > Rothia nasimurium. The sequence goes on along the minus strand of NZ_JBHSTW010000006.1, from coordinate 35,012 downwards.
CCGGCGCCGTCGTCATCGACGGAACCCTGGGCATGGGCGGCCATTCTGAAGCCATGCTTGAGCGCTTCGAAGACCTCACCCTCATCGGTATTGACCGGGACCTCATGGCTCACAAGCTCGCCGGTGAGCGCCTGGCCCGCTTTGGCAACCGCTTCATCCCCGTACACGCCGTGTACGACGAGATTCCCCGCGCTATGGCAGAAGCCGGCGTCACCCAGGTCGACGGCGTGCTCTTTGACCTGGGCGTATCGTCCATGCAGCTCGATGAGCGTGAACGCGGTTTCGCCTACTCCTACGACGCCCCGCTCGATATGCGTATGGACAACACCGAGGAGCTCACCGCCGCTATCGTGGTCAACACCTACGAAGAAGCAGAGCTTCGCCGCATCATCCGCCAGTGGGGTGAAGAAAAATTCGCAGCCCGCATTGCCGCTCGTATCGTAGCGGCCCGCGCTGAGCGTCCTTTTGAGACGACCGGTCAGCTGGTCAAAGTAATTCAGCAGGCCGTGCCCGTAGCTGCCCAGCGCAAGGGCGGGCACCCCGCCAAGCGCACCTTCCAGGCCCTGCGCATCGAGGTCAACCACGAACTCGATGCCCTAGAGCGTGCCATACCGGCAGCAATCGACGCCCTCAACCTGGGCGGACGCTGCGTGGCCATGAGCTATCACAGCCTCGAAGACAAAATCGTCAAACGAGCCTTCACCGCCCGGGCCACCTCCAGCGCCCCCAAGGGTTTTCCCGTTGAGCTCGAAGAACACAAACCCGAACTCAAAATCATCACCCGCGGTGCTGAACCCCCCACCGAGCAGGAAATTGAAGAGAACTCGCGGGCGGCGTCCGCAAAACTGAGGGCAGCAGAAAAAATCAAGACACCAAAGGCAACACGATGAGCGCGGAACCCCGTTTCCCCACCTCAACCGACGAGGGCGGGCAGCTGAACAAGCCCCGCCTGTCTGTGGTGCGCGATGAACCCCAAGAAGCAGCCCCCGCCCGCCGTCCTCTCTCACGCTCCCGGGCCCTGCGCGCTACCTCCAACCGCTGGCGCGTCTTCGTGGCCCTGGGCGCCATGCTCGTTGCCCTGCTCACCGTGCTGGTGCTGAGCATCGTCATGGCCTCCCGCCAGTACGACCTGGTTGAGCTACGAGCTCAAGAGCAGGCCCTCATCCAGCAGAATGAGGCCCTGGCCCAGGAAATCGAATTCCACCAGGCCCCCCAGGACCTGGCTATCCGCGCAAGCCAGCTAGGGCTGGTAGCTGCCTCTAGCCAGGCCACTCTCGACCTGCAAACCGGTGAAATTACCGGCACCCCCCTGGCTGCGGTTGAAGGCGAAGCCGCAACAAAGAACCTGATTGCACCCCCTGCCCTGGCCGACACCCAGGCCTACGAAGAGGCCAGCGCCCGGGCTGAGGAGCAGCGTAAGAAGGAAGAAGCCGAAGCCAAGGCCTCAGCAGAAGCATCAGCCAGCGCTGCTGCTTCAGCAAGTGCCCAGGCCTCAGCTCCTGCCAGCGCCTCACCCGCGGCCCAGACCTCAGCCCAGCCGTCCGCTGCGGCGAGCGCAGGCGGTCAATAGTAAGCGCGTGATACGGTGCCTGCCCTGGTGGTGGGCACCTGTTCGCCTTATGGGGTAGCGGGGCTAGCGCGCGGCGCGCGGGCCACAGTAAAGAGTGAACCACAGCGGAAGAGAAATAGGGGACGATGAGCGGCACTGAGCAGAATGAACCCGTACAGGGCATCAAACGCACCGTTGGGCGGCGTGGCTTTATCGCGGGTACCCTGGGTATCGGTGGCCTGGGCGTCGTGGGCCTGCGCCTTGCCTGGTTGCAGGGTCTTGACCCGAACGGTCTGGCCGACGCTGCTAAGGCCCAGCGTACCCGTAAGCAGACCATTCCGGCCCTGCGCGGGGAGATTCTCGATATCAACGGCAACGTACTGGCGCGCAGCGTGCAGCGTTACAATATTACCGTTGATCAGTCTGCTGTGGCGAACTTTAAACGCTATACCGAGGAAAGCCGTGATCCGGTTGAGGTGACCCCCACCGAGCTGGTGTACGAGCTGGCCGATATTCTTGAAATGAGTGACGCCGATGTGAAGGCGGCGCTCGATGGCGACCTCAAATACAAGATTGTGAAGGAGAACGTTACTCCTGCGATCTATAACAAGGTAGATGCCCTGGGCGCTCCCTATATTTACGGTGAGATTCTGTCTGACCGTAAGTACCCCAATGGCCAGGTGGGTGGCTCGGTGGTGGGCCGCTTTAGCATTATTGAAGAAGCCATGGACGGTACCAGCGGTGAGACCCGCCAGGTGAATAACTCGGTGGGTATTGAACGCACCATGGGGGAGTACCTGGCCGGTATTGACGGTGAACGTATCTACGAAATTTCAGCCGATGGCATCCGCATCCCGATTGGGGATGAGCAGAATACCCCTGCCCAGGACGGTAAGAGCGTGCGCCTGACCATTAATCAGGACGTACAGTACTTTGCCCAGCAGGTGGTCAAGGCCCGTGCTGAGGAGTTGAAGGCTGAGTGGGGTACGGCCATTGTGATGGACGTGCGTGACGGCTCAATTCTGGCCCTGGCAGATTCTTCGACGATGGACCCCGGTGCTGAGCGTTTTGAGCTGGCCGATATGAACCCCCGCGCTATTACCCAGGTCTTTGAGCCTGGCTCTACCGAGAAGATTTTGACCACTGCTGCCGTCTTTGAAGAGGGTATCGCTGAACCTGAGACCGTTTACGATGTGCCTGCTGAGCTCGAAATTGACCAGCAGACCATTACTGATGCTTTCGTGCACCCCGCCCAGAAGCGCACTGTTGCCGGTATTATTGCTGACTCGATGAACACCGGTACCGTCATGATGGGTAGCAAGCTCACCAAGGAGCAGCGATACAACTGGCTTAAGAAGTTTGGCATGGGGGAGTTCACCGGTATTGAGCTCACCGGTGAGTCCCAGGGCCTGGTCAGTGACTGGCGGGACTGGGATATCCGCCAGCAGTACACGGTTCTCTTTGGCCAGGGCGTTGCCCAGTCGGCCCTGCAGACCTCAATGATTTTCCAGGCTGTGGCGAATAAGGGGGTTATGCTCAAGCCCCGAATTATTGATGCTGTGATTGATACGGACGGCACCGAGGAAGTCCGCGAGGTCGCTGAAGGTACCCGCGTGGTGAGTGAGGAAACCGCCCGTAAGACTTTGCAGGTGATGGAAGCTGTGGTCTACCAGGGTGGCGCTAAGGGGGCCCAGATTAACGGTTACCGGGTTGCCGGTAAGACCGGTACCGCAGAAAATGTGGGCGAAGGTTCTAGCACCTATGACGGTTGGACTACCTCATTTGTGGGGGTCGCTCCCACCGAGAACCCCCGCTTCCTGGTCTCGGTAACCATGCACCGTCCGCAGACCACGGCATCGGCTGTTGGCCTGGCCAACACTACGGCCCAGTTCGCGGAGATTATGGAGAAAACCCTGCACATCTACAATGTGCCGCGCTCCACTACCGAGCCGCAAGAGACCCCTAAGTTCGCTGAGGGCCACGACGAAAACGGCTAAAGTAGACCCTATTAGCACTCGCGCCACGCAGCGCACCTTGACATAGACCGCCCATTGGAGGGAAAGCCCGTGACAGAAAACCGAGCACTTGATGGCAGCGCCCAGACCCTGCGCCCCCGTCAGGTTACCGAGCGCACCTGCGCTGAGGTTGCCGACTGGCTGGCCGAGGTGGGGCTAGCGGCCCAGCTGGTGCAGGCGTCCGCCCGCCCTATCACAGGTATCACCATGGACTCCCGCGAAGTGCAGCCCGGTGACCTCTATGTTGCCCTGGGTGGGGCGAAGGCCCACGGTGCCTCCTTCCTTCCTGCTGCAATCGAGCTGGGGGCGTCCGCCCTGCTGACCGACGCAGCGGGCCTTGAGATTGTGCGTGAGCTAGGCCTTCCTGAGGGCCTGGGCGTAGTCACCACCGACCAGGTGCGAGCTGCTGTCGGCCCGCTCTCTGCCCGTATCTATGCTTCTCAGCCTAGTAGCGGGGGAGCGCCCCGCCTCTTTGCGGTGACCGGCACCAACGGTAAGACCACCACCACCTACATGACCAACTCGATCATGCAGGCCCTGGGCCACACGACCGGCCTGATCGGTACCATCGAGATTCTTGCCGGTGGCCAGGCTATTCCCTCTAAGCTCACCACTCCCGAGTCCCCCCACGTGCACTCCCTTATCGCTCTGATGCGTGAGCAGGGTATTACCAGCGCAGCGATGGAGGTGTCATCCCATGCCCTGGATTACCGCCGCGTCGATGGTATCCGCTACGACATTGCGGGCTTTACCAACCTCACCCAGGACCACCTAGACCTGCACGGCACCATGGAGAGCTATTTTGACTCCAAGGTCGAGCTCTTCACCCCGGCCCGCACCCGCCGCGCCGTCATTACCGCCGACGACCGCTGGGGCCTTGCTATGGCAGAGCGTGCGGTTCAGGCCCTGGGGGCCCGCGCCGTGGTGCGCCTCTTTACCAACTTCGGTGCCGGCTATGAGCCGGGGGCGGACGCTCTCACCTCCCTTGCTGCCCAAGACTGGGCTCTGGTGCAGGTAGAGCGCTCCGGCATCGGCCACTCCTTTACCCTGCGCCGTGGCGACGGTTTTGAACTGCCCAGCGCCACCCTGCTCCCTGCCGATTTCAACGTCTCGAACGCTGCCTTAGCTGCCGTAATGGTCTTTGAGAGCGCCCGCGACGGGCTAGAGCGCGACCGTATTACCGAAGTGCTAGCCCGTACCGAGACCCTGACTCCCGTTGTCCCCGGCCGCATGCAGCTGATTTCCACCGAACCCACCGCCCTGGTGGACTTTGCCCACAACCCCGATGCCCTCAAGCGTGCCCTTGAAGCAATCGAGCCGGCAGATGCGGACGGCAAGGTCATTATCGTTTTCGGTGCAACCGGTGAACGCGACCAGACCAAACGCCCCCTCATGGGCGAAATCGCGGCCACCTACGCCGATATCGTGGTTGTCACCGACGACGACCCCCACGGCGAAGACCCTGCCCCCATCCGCGAGGCTGTTGAGGCCGGTGCTCTTGCGGCTCTTGAAGCCGGTGCCCGCGCCCACCGGGTGCTTATCATCGAGCCCCGTGCCACTGCCATTGACGAAGCTATCGCCCTGGCCGGCCCCAAGGACTCGATTCTGGTCGCTGGCCGCGGCCACGAGGTAGCCCAGGACGTTGCCGGTACCGATATCGACCTTGACGACCGGGTAGAGACCGCCCGCGCTCTTCAGGCTGCCGGTTTCAGCGTGCTCCCGGCCTACCAGAACCACCAGAAGTAACCTAAAGGTAAACCTATGATTGAACTTTCAGCGCTTGAGATTGAAGAAGCTGTAGCGGGTACCCTGCTGGGCCTAGACTCCGCCGGTGCTTCTGCCCTGACCTGCACTTCTGCTACCACTGACTCCCGTGAGGTCGGCCCCGGTTGCCTCTTTATCGCTAAGCCTGGTGAGGTAACGGACGGCCATAACTTCTTACCCGCCGCCTTCGAGCAGGGGGCCTCTCTAGCTCTTGTTGAACGTGAGGTTCAGGACGATGCGGGCCAGCCCTACCCCTCAATTTTGGTAGACGACGTTGTGCTGGCTATGGGGCGTCTGGCCGCCTACATCGTGGCCCGCCTGCGTGAGCGCGGCGACGTGACGGTCGTGGGTATTACCGGCTCTGCGGGTAAGACCACCACCAAGGACCTGCTGGCCGCCATCTTCGGGGCAGAGGGCAAGACCGTAGCCCCCATCGGGTCTTTCAACGGTGAGGTCGGCGTGCCGCTGACCGTTTTCCGGGCCGAAGAAGACACCAAGTATCTGGTCATTGAGATGGGCGCTGACCGGGTAGGTAACATCAAGTACCTGACCGATATGATTTCCCCGGACTACGGCGTTGTACTCAAGGTGGGCACCGCCCACGCCGGTGAGTTCGGCGGCGTCGATAACATCGAAGCAACCAAGGGCGAGATGGCCGAGGGTGTCCGTCTGGGCCTGGGCCTGAACATCGACGACTACCGGGTGAGGCGCATGCTGAACCGGGCGTCCACCCCCGTCACCTACTTCGGCGTTGAAGGACGCGAAGCGGAACTAACCCACACCGCTAACCCCGGCGTGGCAGAAAACCGCATGACGGCGTCCAACCTCACCACCACCGATGAAGGCAAACCCGCCTTCACCCTGACCTTCCCCGACGGGCAGGCCTATGAGATTAGCTCCCAGCTCATCGGTGAACACCACGTCTACAACCTTCTGGCGGCAGCCACCGTTGCCTACCAGGTAGGAATTGCTCCCGACCGCATTGCCCAGCAGCTCAACACCGCTGGGGCAGCCTCCAAATGGCGTATGCAGCGTACCGACCGGGCCGACGGCGTGACCGTCATTAACGACGCCTACAACGCCAACCCCGAGTCCATGACCGCTGCCCTGCAAACCCTGGCTCAGCTGGGCCGTCTGCCCTCCACCAACCGCACCTGGGCCGTGCTCGGTGCCATGCTGGAACTGGGCGACCAGACCCTGACCGAACACGACCGCATCGGCCAGCTGGCAGTACGCCTCAACATTTCTAAGCTCATCGCCGTAGGCGACATCGCTAAGCCCATCTACAACACCGCCCACCTGGAAGGCTCCTGGGGTAACGAGGCAACCTGGGTTGCCACCACCGAGGAAGCCTTCGAACTCCTGCGCGGCGCCCTAGAGCCGGGCGATATCGTCCTCTTCAAGTCCTCAAACGGGGCTGGCCTGGGCCTTCTCGGCCAAAAAGTTGCTGACTATGAGGGCAACCTCACCCACAATGAAGGTGATAGTGGGCAATCACAGCCCTGGTTAAGCGCCGGTGACTTTGTTCAGGCACTAAACTCAGACAGTGGCGCCCAGCCCGATGCTGCCGCCAAGACCACAGATAACTCATAACCGGGAAGGCACAGACACCACATGATTTCCATCCTGTTGGCTGCCGCTTTCGGCCTGATCATCTCGATCGCCGGAACCCCGCTCTACACCAAATGGTTGGTGAAGCAGCAGTTCGGCCAGTTCATTCGCGAAGACGGCCCCACCTCACACCAGACCAAGCGGGGCACCCCCACCATGGGCGGCGTCATGATGATGGCAGCAACCGTCCTCGGATTCTTCCTGGCACTGGGTCTCTCAGCCCTGCTCACTGGCACTACCCTGGCCCCGTCGGCATCGGTACTGCTGGCAATGTTCCTCATGCTGGGTATGGCGGGCGTTGGCTTCATCGATGACTTCCAGAAGATTTGGAAGAAGCAGAGTGAGGGCCTGACCCCCAAGGGCAAGATTGTGCTCCAGGGGCTCATCGGTACCCTCTTTGCGGTTGGTGCGCTGCTGATTAAGGACGAGCGCGGCTGGTCACCTGCCTCCTTCAACCTCTCCTTCACCCGCGATATCTCCTGGCTGGATTTGGCCTTTGCCGGGCCTGTGGTGGGTATTATCCTCTTCATCATCTGGGCCAGCCTGATTGCTACGGCCACCACTAACGCCGTGAACCTGACCGATGGGCTGGACGGTCTGGCAACCGGTGCAGCCATTATGGTTTTCAGCGGCTACCTACTGATTTCTATGTGGCAGCAGCAGCACCTGTGCGCCCCCGGCTCCCTGGATAACGTCTGCTACGAGGTTCCTGACTCAGGCCAGATGGCTATGCTGGCAGCCTCCCTGATTGGTGCCCTGATCGGCTTCCTCTGGTGGAACACATCACCGGCTACTATCTTCATGGGCGATACCGGTTCCCTGGGCCTGGGCGGTGCGCTAGCTGCTTTCGCTATCATCACCCGCACCCAGATGCTTCTGCCGATTATCGCAGGCCTCTTCGTCATGATTGCCATCTCCGTCATTCTGCAGGTGGGCTACTTCAAGATGAGCGGTGGTAAGCGTATCTTCCGCATGGCCCCCCTGCAGCATCACTTTGAGCTCAAGGGCTGGACCGAAGTCAACGTAGTCATCCGCTTCTGGATCCTGGCAGGCCTATTTGTAGCAGTGGCCCTGGGCATCTTCTACGGTGACTGGCTACTGAGCAATGGAGGTGTCTTCTAATGAAGGCAAGTAACGCAAACCCCGTCTACGGTTATGAGCGTCTGGAAGCGCTGACCAGCTGGGAGTCTGACTGGGCCGGTCTGCGCGTGGTTGTAACGGGCCTGGGTATCTCTGGCTTCTCAGCCGCTGACACTCTCATTGAGCTGGGTGCTCGCGTAGTTGTGGTGGACGGTAACGATAACGAAACCACCCGCGGCAAGGCAGATACCCTCAAGATTGTGGGCGCAGCCGGTTCGGTGCTGGGCGCCGGAGCCATGGATGCCCTTCCCCTGGTCGAGGGCCAGTCCGCTGACCTGGTGGTCACCTCACCCGGGCTTGCCCCCACCATCGGCATTCTGGCCGATGCGGTAGCCCAGAAGATTCAAATCTGGGGCGATGTAGAGCTAGCCTGGCGTCTGCGTCAGCGCGAAGGCCGTAAGGTCGCCCCCTGGCTGGCCATTACCGGTACCAACGGCAAGACCACCACCGTGGGCATGACCGAATCTATCCTGCAGACCGCAGGCTACAAGGCCATTGCCGTGGGTAACGTCGGCACCCCCATCCTGGATGCCCTGCGCGACCCCGTCGACTACGACTTCTTCGCCGTGGAGCTCTCCAGCTTCCAGCTGCACTGGACCTACTCCATGTCGCCTCTAGCCTCTGTCGTGCTCAACGTGGCAGAAGACCACGTCGACTGGCACGCTGGCTACGAGAACTACCTGGCCGATAAAGCCCGTATCTACGAGAACACCCAGGTAGCCTGCGTCTTCAACGCTAACTACCCCGAGATCGTGCAGATGGTCGAAGAGGCGGACGTCGTCGAGGGCGCTCGCGCCATCGGTTTCTGGGCAGATACTCCCGGTCTTTCCATGCTGGGTGTGATTGACGGCCTGCTCATTGACAGGGCCTTCCTCGATGACCGCCGCAACCAGGCCCTGGAACTGGCTGAGGTGGCTGACACCGGCCAGCTGCCGACCAAGCACACCGTCGAAAACGCCCTGGTGGCAGCGGCCCTGACCCGGGCCGCCGGTATTGAACCTGAACAGGTCAAGGCAGGCCTGCAGAACTACGAACCTGGCGCCCACCGCATCCAGCTGGTGGCCAACACCCACGGGGTACTCTGGGTCAACGATTCTAAGGCCACCAACCCCCACGCAGCGAATGCTTCCTTGGCCTCTTTCAACCCCGTGATTTGGGTAGCCGGTGGCCTGTCGAAGGGCGTGACCTACGACGAGCTGGTTGCTGAACACAAGGACCGCCTCAAGGCCGTGGTCATGATCGGCACCGACACCGCAGCCCTGGTATCTGCCCTGGCTGAGCAGGCCCCGGACGTGCCGGTCTACAAGATCAGCGAGAGCTCCCTACTGGCCGATGCCAGAGACGGACGGGCCGTCATGAAACTGGCGGTTGCCAAGGCCCACGAGATTTCGGAACAGAACGATATCGTGCTCATGGCCCCTGCAGCAGCCTCAATGGACCAGTTCACCTCGTACGCTGAACGCGGCAACGCCTTCATCGACGCGGTAGCTGACCTGGTCAACCAGATCAATTCCTAGAACCTATCTGTGCGGAGGGCGGGCAATCAGTAACCACTGGTTCCCACCCTCCCTCACCTTTAACCGCACCTACGGTGGGGCGTCCTCACCCGAGAGAAGAGAAGCGAAAAGACTATGAGCCTGGCAGCAGAACCCCGGTCACCGCAGCGTCCTGGCTTGATTCGGCGTCTGTGGGAGAAATCCCGGAACACCTGGGAGAACGCCCAGGTACGTTTGGGATCCATGGTGCTGACCGATGTGCCCATCGTGCTGGTAGTGACCGCCACCGTGCTCACCCTCTTCGGCGTGATGATGGTGCTCTCTGCCTCAAGCGTGGAACAGATTTCATCGGGCGCAGGTGCCTTCAGCCAGGCCCGCTCCCAGGGCATGTTCGCGATACTGGGTCTCGTTGCTATGCTGATCGTGGGCTACCTGGTACCGGTCATCTGGTACCGGCGGCCCTGGGTAGTGCACACCCTGCTGGGGGCAGCAGCCCTACTGCTCATCGCCGTGATTTTTGTAGGTAGCACCGTCAACGGCAACCGCAACTGGATCAACATCGCTGGTTTCTCGATTCAGCCCTCAGAATTCGCCAAGCCCATCATGATTCTCTGGCTGGCCTCGGTCTACTCCCGTCAGGGGCGCATCGACCGGGGAACCCTGGCCCAGACCGCCTACAAGGGGCTCATTCCCGCCCTCCTCGGCTTTGGCCTGATTGTCACCCTGATTCTGGCAGGCCACGACGTGGGCACCGTACTCATCTACGCCCTCTTCTTCAGTGCAATCTTCCTGGCAGCCCGCCCCTCCCGCGGGCTAGTGATGATTAGCGCGGGCCTGGGCACCTTGGCAGCCATCATGATGGTAGCCATCAGCCCCAACCGCATCGAGCGTCTCTTCAACACCTTTGCCTTCTGGCGCGACTGCGTTGAGGCCACCTGCGACCAGGCCAACTCTGGCCTGGCAGCACTCGCTACCGGCGGCTTCTGGGGCGTGGGCCTGGGCCAGTCCCGCCAGAAGTACAACTACCTGCCCGAAGCCCACAACGACTATATTTTTGCGGTGGTCGGTGAAGAACTGGGTCTGATCGGTGCTATCGCCGTCTTGCTACTCTACGCAGCCCTGATCTACTGCGCTATGCGTATCCTGCTGCGCTCCTCTGACCTCTTTATCCGCTACGCCACCATCGGCATCATCACCTGGATCGCCGGCCAAGCCCTGCTCAACATCGCCATGGTAGTAGGGCTTATGCCCGTCATCGGTGTGCCCCTGCCCTTTATTTCTGCCGGTGGTTCCGCCCTGGTGTCGTCACTGACCGGCATCGGTATCCTCATCGCCTTTGCCCGCCAGACCCCCCTCAACCCGATTGTGGGGGAGCGTACCGGCATCGCCAACAGCAAGATGCAAAAGGACGCCGCCCGCCGCCTTGCTCTGGCCCGTATCGCTGAGCGGGAGCAGACCGTCATCGCCGCAGACCCCGACGGCACAGGCTGGACTCTTGATAAGCTCACCACCCGCCTGGGCGCCCTCGTCGATGGGCGCACCCCGGCCCGCCCGGTGGCGTCCGCCCCTCAACGCGCCCAGGGGAGTGCGCGCACCGTGAGGCCCTCGGCAGCTACGGCGCGTCCGTCCGCCCAGACCGTCCGCCGGTCAAGCCCCCTGTCAGCTGAAGCCAGTGCCGAGGCCGCTATGGCCCGACGCTCTAGCTCGGCCAGCGGGGCCCGCCCCTCTGCCAGCGTGCAGCAGGCTCACACCCGCACCACTGCGGCTCAGCCCCAGCACCCTGCCCGCCCGGCTGCGCCCAGCACCGCAGCCAAGCCGCAGACCACCGAGCCGCAAGCCCCCGCCCCCAAGGAACAAAAACTGCCCGCTGGCCTGCGCACTATCCGCAAAGCCCGCAAGCTCCCCGAGGAGCACTAAGGGGGTAAGGTGGCTCACGACCAGGGGCCTCAAGGTGTGCCTGTGGCCCAATCCGCGTAAACTAAGGGTCGAAACAGAACACTAAGGGAGTGAAACCTGATGACCCACGCACCCACTGTCGTGCTGGCAGGCGGCGGCACAGCCGGGCATATCAACCCCATGCTGGCTATCGCCCGAGCCCTCCAGGAGCGCGAGCCTGACGTCACCATCATGACCGTCGGCACCGAAAATAGCATGGAGGCCCGGCTCGTACCGGCAGCGGGCTACGACATCAGCTTTATCCCTAAAGTGCCCTTCCCCCGCCGACCCAACCTGGACGCCATCAAGTTCCCTGGCCGGTTCCGGGCCTCGCTCAAGCAGGCCGAGAAGATTCTGACCGATACCGGGGCGGACGTCCTGGTGGGCGTGGGCGGTTACGTGTGCACCCCCATGTACCTGGCAGCCCGCAAGCTCGGTGTGCCCGTAGTGATTCACGAGGCCAACGCCAAGCCCGGCCTTGCCAACAAGGTGGGCGCGAAGAAGGCTGCCCTGGTAGCTACCGCCTTCCCCGATACCCCCATCGCCGGTGCTCGCACCGTGGGTATGCCAATGCGTCAGAACATCGCCGACCTCGACCGCGCTTCTGAACAGGGTGCTGCCCGGGAGCGTCTGGGCCTTGACCCGGCCCTGCCCACCCTGGTGGTCACCGGTGGGTCTCTGGGAGCCTTGAGCCTTAACCGGGCAGTTGCCGAAATCATCGACGAGATTGGCCCGGCAGGCTACCAGCTGCTGCACATCACCGGTCGTGACAAGGCGGTTAAGGACGAGTCCGGCCAGCTCCGCACAGCCCCCGGCTACCAGCAGGTTGAGTTCATTACCTCCATGGAAGATGTCTACGCCGCTGCTGACCTCATGATTGTGCGCTCTGGTGCGGCAACCGTCAGCGAGGTCGCTGCCGTGGGCCTACCGGCTATCTTTGTTCCCCTACCCATCGGTAACGGCGAGCAGGCTCTCAACGCCCGCTCTCTGGTGGCGGCCGGGGCAGCCCTGCTGGTGGACGACTCAGATTTCACCGCTAGCTGGTTCCGTCAGAATGTACCGGCCCTGCTAGCAGACACCGATAAACTTACCGACATGGCAGAAAAGTCCTACCGGCACGGCATCCGCGATGCTGCGCAGGTTATGGCAGACGAAGTACTGAAGGCGGCCCGCGTATGAGCACCTCACTAATGGATCTTTCAATCGACCTTCCCGCTCCTCTCAACCCTCCCTTCCCCGAGCGTCCGGCCCTGGCCGACCTGGGCCGGGTGCATTTTGTGGGTATTGGTGGGGCCGGTATGTCGGCTATCGCCCGGCTCATGCTGCGCGCTGGCATGACCGTGAGCGGGTCTGACCAGGCTGAAAGCGCCGCTGTTGATAGCCTGCGAGAGCTGGGTGCCCGGGTATCGGTGCCCCAGGCTGCCGAGAATATCGAGGGCATCGATACCGTGGTGATTTCAACCGCGATTCGCGAAGATAACCCCGAACTCGCTGCTGCCCGGGCCCGCGGCCTGCGCGTGATGCACCGCTCTGAAGCTCTGGCGGCGACCATGCGCGACTCCAAGGTGATCGCGGTTGCCGGTACCCACGGCAAGACCACCACCTCATCCATGATTTCGGTGATGCTAGACGGCCTGGGGCTGGACCCCTCTTTTGCGGTCGGCTCTACCATCGCCGGCTATAACACCAACGCCCACCTGGGGGCGTCCGGGCCGGAGTCCTGGTTCGTGGCTGAAGCCGATGAATCCGACGGCTCTTTTGTGCGCTACCGCCCCGAGATTGCGGTTATTACCAACGCTGAGCCCGACCACCTGGACTTCTACGGCACCAACGAGCGGGTCTTCGAGGCCTTCAACCGCTTTATCGCCTCTATGGCGCCCGGCGGTGTCTTCGTGACCTGCTCTGACGACGCCGGCGCAGCCGCCCTCGCTGCTCAGGCCGCGGACGCCGGTGTGCAGGTTGTCACCTACGGTGAGGGGGAGGGCGCCATGGTTCGCCTGACCGGTATCACCTCTGAAGGAACCGACTGCTCTTCGAACCTGGTCTGGGACTTTGCCGTAGGCGGCCAGCAGTTCGCGGGGCAGATTACCCTGACCCTGCCGGTGCCCGGCATTCATAACCAGCTCAACGCTACGGCGTCCTTTGTCTGTGCCCTGCTGGCAGGTGCCAGCCCCGAAGAGGCTGTGAAGGCGCTGGCCCACTTCTCGGGTACTGACCGCCGCTTTACCCTGCGCGGTGAAGCTGCCGGGGTCAAGGTCTTTGATGACTATGCCCATCACCCCACCGAAGTACACCGCGCCCTGGAAACCGGCCGTACGGTCGCTGCCGGGCATAACCTCTACGTGATTTTCCAGCCCCACCTCTTCTCCCGCACCAAGGAGTTCGCTACCGAGTTCGCTGAATCGCTGTCTCAGGCTGATCGTAGTTACGTGCTCGATATCTACCCTGCCCGCGAGAAGCCCATGGAGGGGGTGACCAGCCATCTCATCACCGAGGCCGGTTTCTCCGAGGTGCACTACGCTGAGAGCACCGACCAGGCGATTGACGCTGTCGTAGCCGCCGCCCTGCCCGGCGATATCATCATGACGGTTGGTGCCGGTGACGTGACCGCCCTGGGCCGGGTGCTGGTAGAGAAGCTTTCTGCCCGTGAAGGTGCTGCGCTCTAGTGGCCGATGAAAAGAAGCCCCGTATTCGCCTGAACTCCGCTAAGGTGAGCCAGCTACCAGAGGCTGGCGATAACCTGGTGGATATCTCTGAAAACAGTCGTTTCGCCCAGTGGCGCCAGGCCCAGGAAGAGGAGCGGCAGAGCGGGCAGAGCGAGCCCCAGAGTCTGCCTTCTGCTCCCGTGCAGCTGCGCCCCAAGCGTCGGGCAGCCGGTAGCTGGAAGAAGTGGGCCTACGGGGCGGGCGCTCTGGTGCTCGCTACCCTGATTTTTGTGGGGGTTGTTTTCTTCTCGCCCCTGCTGGCTACCCGGACGATTACGGTAGAAGGCGCTTCTTTGCTGGATGAGGCTACCGTACAGCAGCAGCTGAGCCAGCTCCAGGGGGTGCCCATGACCCGCATTAGCGAGTCTGAGGTTGCTTCTCTGATTGGTAACGAGAACGTACTCTACGGGGTGACCCTGCAGGCGAATCCGCCCCACGAGCTGGTAGTGCAGTTGCATGAGCGGGTGCCCGTGGCTGTGGTGGAGAACGAGGGTAGCTTCGTGCTGGTTGATAACGAGGGAGTGCAGCTGGGCACCGCAGCGTCGGTTGAGGACGCCGGCGTTCCGCTGGTTGCCGGAGGCCTGGATATTCTGGGATCGGCTGCTTTTAGTACCGTAACCGGTGTGCTGGCGGCCCTGCCGACCTCGATTTTGTCTCAGGTATCTGAGGCTAAGGCTGACTCTGCATCAACCATTACCCTAGAAATGGTGGACGGGACGCAGGTAGTCTGGGGAACCCCGGAAGACAGCGACCTTAAAGCTAAGGTTCTAGTTCAGCTTATGGACTCGGTGGGCAGCCAGCAGGCCGTAGAAACCTACGATGTCTCAAGCCCCCTCGTCCCCACCGTAAAATAGTTTCAACTTCTACCTGAAGTTCCTTCTTGACCTTGATATTTTCTGAGAAAAATAAGGTCATGGGTGAAACGAGGGCGACATTGCAAGGTGAAGTTGATACTCTTTCATTGATTGAAACAATAGGTTTACTCCAACCTCAACTTTCACTCTAAGGTTGAGTTGGTTTGAAACAAGGCACAAATTAGTAGGGAATCCATGGATACAGCAACTCCCCAGAACTACCTGGCAGTCATTAAGGTCGTCGGTATCGGCGGCGGTGGCGTCAACGCTGTCAACCGCATGATTGAGGTTGGTCTGCGTGGCGTTGAATTCATTGCGATCAACACCGACGCCCAGGCTCTGCTCATGTCTGATGCAGACGTCAAGCTCGACGTAGGTCGCGAACTGACCCGCGGCCTGGGCGCAGGCGCTAACCCCGACGTTGGACGCCAGGCAGCAGAAGACCACGAACAGGAAATCGAAGAGGTACTTAAGGGTGCCGACATGGTCTTCGTGACCGCAGGTGAAGGTGGTGGCACCGGTACCGGTGGTGCTCCCGTCGTTGCCCGCATCGCTCGTTCTCTGGGCGCACTGACCATCGGTGTTGTGACCCGTCCCTTCACCTTCGAAGGTCGTCGCCGCTCCAACCAGGCAGAGACCGGCATCGCCGCCCTGCGCGACGAGGTCGACACCCTGATCGTTATTCCTAACGACCGCCTGCTTTCCATCTCGGACCGCAACGTCTCCATGCTCGACGCCTTCAAGTCAGCAGACCAGGTTCTGCTCTCCGGTGTCCAGGGCATCACCGACCTGATCACCACCCCCGGTCTGATCAACCTCGACTTCGCAGACGTCAAGTCCGTCATGCAGGGTGCAGGTTCAGCTCTCATGGGTATCGGCTCAGCCTCCGGTGAAGACCGCGCCGTCAAGGCAGCCGAACTGGCTATCGCCTCACCCCTGCTGGAAGCATCCATCGACGGTGCTCACGGCGTCCTGCTCTCCATCCAGGGTGGTTCAGACCTGGGCCTCTTCGAAATCAACGAAGCTGCCCGCCTGGTGCAGGAAGTTGCCCACCCCGATGCCAACATCATCTTCGGTGCCGTCATCGATGACGCACTGGGTGACGAGGCTCGCGTTACCGTTATTGCCGCAGGCTTTGACTCGGTCAACCCCGAAACCAACTCCAACAACACCAACCCCGCCGCTAACCAGGCTGCTCGTACCCAGCAGAACTTCGGTGGCGCTTCAGCAGCTCCCGCCGCAGGCACTGGCTTCGGCTCAGCACCCGCAGCAGGTAACAGCTGGAATAAGGGTGGTAACGACGTTCCTACCAACGCTGGCTTCGACGTTGACCTGCCCCCCGTTGTTGAGGACTCCCAGTCAGCACGTCGCGATACCCTCGATGTGCCCGACTTCCTGAAGTAAAAACTTCAGACCCACACCCTAGACGGAAACAAGCCGTCTAAAGGCTGAGAGGGGGTGAAAGCTAGACCTAGCTTTCACCCCCTTCAGCGTTCCTGCTCTCCCCGAAAGATAGGCAAGGCCCATGGCAGACACTCTTTTCTCCCACCGGCTAGTAACCCTGGCAAATGGCGCCCGGGTCAACGTGGCCTTCACATCGGCTGCTGCCGGTAACCTGGGGCTGCACGTGGGCGATGACCTTGACCAGACCCTGGCTCGTCGGCAGGCCCTTGAAGAAGCGCTGCTGGGGGAAGGAGCGTCCTGCGGCTTCACCTACCTCAACCAGGTGCACGGCACCGTGGTCTTTGATGCGGACGCCTCAGACCGGCTTAGTGTCGAGACTGAGAAGGGTCTTAGCCCTCAAGAAATTCGTGATACTGCACCGGTCGCCGATGTTGCCCTCTCTCGTGAGGGTCGGCCCCTGGCCATTATGGTGGCTGACTGCATTCCCCTGGTCTTTGTGGGGGAGCACGCTGTAACGGGCCAGCCGGTCTTGGGCGTGGCCCACGCCGGGCGCCGGGGCCTGCTTGACGGCGTAATTCAACGTCAGGTTGAGGCCATGAAGCAGAGGGGGGCCGAGAATATTCAGGTCTGGATTGGCCCCTCGATTTGCGGACGCTGCTACGAGGTTCCCGAGGCCATGCGGCAGGAATCTGCTGAGCTGATTCCCCAGGTCTATTCCAGCACCTCCTGGGGTACCCCCGGCCTTGACCTGCCTGCCGGGGCCCGCGCCGTCCTTGCCTCCCTGCCGCAGGTAACCCGCGTGCATAGCGACCTTGCGGCCTGTACCTTTGAAAATGAGCACCTCTTCTCGCACCGCGGCCATACTCAGAGGCAGGAGCCTGCCGGGCGCATCGCTGGCCTAGTCTGGGTAGAAGCTGGCCCCTTAGCCGCTGAGGTGCCCAGCCTCTCCCACCTGTAACCCAGATGCCCGCTCTAAGGAATGAAAATATGACCCTGACCTACAGCCCCGAACGTCGTGCAGAACTCAGCGACCGCCTAGCTCAGGTGCAGGCCCGCATTCAGGACGCTGCGGAAGATATGAGCGGCGCCCGAACCGCCTCGTCCCCCCTGCCCGAGCTGATTGTGGTCACTAAGTTTTTCCCGGCCTCAGATGCCGCCGCCCTGTATGACGCGGGCGTGCGCGCTGTGGGTGAGAACCGCGACCAAGAGGCCGCTGGCAAGGCCCGTGAGCTGGCCGCCTACACGGGCAGCGATGACCCGCTGCGCTGGTCCTTTATCGGCCAGCTGCAGACCAACAAGGCTAAGTCTGTGGTGCAGTACGCGCACGAGGTGCAGTCGGTTGACCGCCCCCAGCTTGCCGATGCCCTTTCTAAGGCCTACGTCAATCGCGTGGCCCGCTATGAGAACGGTGAGGCGGACGCTCCGGCAGCACTGACACAGGGTGGTCTGCGCTGCCTCATCCAGGTAGGGCTCGATACCACCGTTGAAGCTACTGCCGGGCAGGCAGCCCTGGGCGCACGCGGAGGGGCAGACCCCACCGAGATTTTAGCCCTCGCCGACCACATCAGCTCCCTGCCGGGCCTCACCCTGGGTGGGCTCATGGCGGTTGCCCCGCTGGGGCAGGACGCCGCAGCCGCCTTTGAGAGACTGCACGGCTACTCCCAGCAGCTGCTGGAACACTACCCCGAGGCCACCACTATCTCAGCGGGTATGAGTCACGACCTGGCTGAGGCCATACGCTGGGGAGCTACCTCGGTGCGGGTTGGCTCCTCTATCATGGGAGCCCGCCCGGCCCACTAAGGGCAGACGCTCATAATTCACCGGGAATACTGAAGTTTCCCTTGGGCTTGTCTGCGAGAAAGACAGGCAACTTTTTGGTACCGTAAAAGGTTGATAGGAACAGAGGTTTGTAAGCCCCGTCAACCGGCGGACAGGCTACTCAAAGGGAGGGTAAAAATGGCTCGCACACTACACCAGGCAATGGCCTACCTGGGCCTGGGCCAGGTAGAAGACGAAGCGCAGCGCACAGAGCGGCCCCAGCGCCGCCCCGAAACGATCTACGAAGAGACCGTTTTCGAGGCTGACGACCACTACGACGCCTACCCCGATGAACTGGCTCCCACCGAAGGGCGCGCCCATATCTCATCAACCGCCGACCGCGACGTCCTTCTGGGCATTTCACCCGAGCCCCCCCGCAGCCGTCCGGCTCCCGAAGCAACCACCGGCAGCGTTTCTGTAGCCGAGGCTGACGACCAGCTTCTTGAGCAGGCCGAAAGCACCAGCACCGACTGGGACTTCCCCGGTACCCGCCAGCAGGCACCTAGCTATACCTCAACCGCCCTGACCCCCTCCTTCTCCGAAGAAAGCAGCGAAGAATTGCGCCGTATCACCACCATTCACCCCCGCTCCTACAACGACGCCAAGATTATCGGTGAGTCCTTCCGTGAGAACATCCCCGTGATTATGAATGTCACCGACATGGGCGATACCGACGCCAAGCGTCTCATCGACTTCTCTGCCGGCCTGGCTTTTGCCCTGAACGGCCACATCGAGCGCGTGACCGACAAGGTCTTCCTGCTGACCCCCGCTAACCTTGAGGTTCTCGGTGCTGAGGGTACCGAGGTTCCGGTAGCTCTGGACAGCGACGACGTCACCCCCTTCAACCAGGCCTAAACCGCAGTGGGCTATCTCTTTGCACTGCTGGCCATCGCGGCCTACCGGCTGATTGTTGTGTTCATGATTCGCCTGGTGCTCGACTGGGTGCAGATGTTTGCCCGCTACTGGCGGCCCAAGGGTCTAGTGCTGGTAATTGCATCGTTTGTGTATGCGGTCACTGACCCGCCCATGAATGCTGCCCGCCGCCTAATTAAACCCATTAACCTGGGCGGTATCTCCCTGGATCTGGGCTTCATGATTCTGTTGATGGCTCTCTGGTTCGCTTATTCCTTGCTAACTAACCTGGCCTACAACCTCTCCGTTTAGAACCTGGTAGGTAAACGCCTGCTGCATGTAGGGTGTGCAAGGTGGCTCTTGAAGCCTGTCAGTCAGCAGGCTGGGGGTTGTCCCCTCAAGTGGTGACGTGACCAGTGGCTCACACTTAACTGGGGTCATAGTGTTGCGCGGTGCCCCTTTGCCAGGTAATTTTGTGTTGTAGTAAATAGGGGACTACCCGAACTTTTAGCGCGCTGAAAGTTCGAGCTTCATGCGCTTGACTCCAGCACATACTGCGCACCGGGAACACTACGGGCCAAAGCATAAAGATTTTTAGAAAATAGAGGTGAATGATCGTGGCACTCACGCCTGAGGAAGTAATCAATAAGCGCTTCCAGCCGACTAAGTTCAAGGAAGGCTACAACCCTGAAGAGGTTGACGATTTCCTTGACGAGATTGTCATTGAACTGCGTCGTCTGAACGCCGAGAATGCTAGCCTCAAGCGCCAGCTTGAAGAGGCAGAGGCGAAGATTTCACTGGCTCCTGCCCAGCAGCAGGGCGGTGCCCTGGCCGAGGCTGAAATCGTCGTTGATTCTCAGCCCGCTGCGGCAACTCCTGCTCCGGCAGCAGCACCTGCCGCCGCTGAGCCCACTCTGTCACCCTCTAGCGCCACCGGCCTGCTGGCTATGGCCCAGAAGGTTCACGATGACTACGTCTTCGAGGGCAAGCGCGAGCGTGAACGCCTGATTACCGAAGGTCGTGACGAAGCCGCCAAGCTTGTTTCTGAAGCTGAGCAGAAGTCGAACCAGGTGCTTGGCGATCTGGAAAAGACCAAGAGCGACCTCGAGGTTTCTGTTGCCAAGCTGCGTTCCTTCGAGAACCAGTACCGCACTTCCCTGCGCGATTACCTGAACAAGCAGCTGACCACCCTCGAAGAGACCCCCGCTCTTGAACCCAAGGCTGAGGGCGCTCCCGCCGCAGCGGCAGCACAGTCCCAGGGCTTCGGCGCGTTTGGCCAGCGTAACGGGGTTTTCAGCAACAACTCCTAGGCTTTCCTAGTGTTTAGGCGGTAGCCTCAATACGCTCAGGCGGCTCCTCGGTAAGAGGGGCCGCCTGAGATGTTTAAGATACCGCCCCGCGGTACCGGCTGGGTGCCGAACGCGATAAGCTGGTGTGTGCAGTTTTTGATGTTTGAAGGCAGGGAGTACGGTGGCTAAAACCCAGCAGGAGGGCACAGTTTTGGTGCCGGTTCGTACGATTTCTGGGGTGGCTAAGGCCCTGCTAGCCCTGGCCCTCTTTGCCCTGGTATACGGGGCTGACCAGTGGGTCAAGCACCTGGTCGAGACCACCATGACCGTGGGGCAGGCTATCACCGTAATCGACGGCTTGCTCTGGTGGCGTTATTACCTGAACCCGGGTGCTGCTTTCTCTATGGGCGAGGGGTCTACCTGGCTGTTCACCCTGATCTCAACGGTGGGCGCCCTGGTGGCGCTGACCCTGGTGGTGCGGGCTAAGACCCTACCCTGGGTTATTCTGCTGGCAACTCTGGCAGGGGGCATTGTGGGCAACCTGCACGACCGCCTCTTCCGGGAACCTGGCTTCGGCATCGGGCATGTGGTCGATTATATTTCTGTACCGAATTTTGCGATTTTTAATATTGCCGATGCCGCTATCTGTGTATCAATGGCGGCGATTGTTCTGCTGACTTTTCTGGGCTACCGCATGGACGGTCAGCGTGAAGTACGATCCGATAAGGCAAAGAAGAACGAGGTGGGGGTCTAGTGTCTCAGAAGATTGAACTGACATTTGTGGTAGGAGCCGACCAGGCCGGTACCCGGCTTGATGCCCTGCTCGCTGAGCTGAGCGGCCAGTCGCGCACAACGGTGAGTAGCTGGGTTAAGGACGGCGAGGTTCAGCTTCTCGATGCCAAGGGCAGGGGAGTGAAGGCTAAGGCTTCGTCCAAACTGCTTGAGGGAATGACCGTGCAGGCTGCGGGCACCCCGCCGCGTGATCTAACGCAGATTGAGGCTGAGCAGGTTGATGGCTTTTCGATTGTCTACCAGGATGACGACATCGTGGTGGTTGATAAGCCCACCGGTGTTGCTGCCCACCCGTCGATGGGCTGGCACGGCCCTACGGTTGTCGGGGCGCTGAAGCACGCCGGGATTGATATTGCCACCAGCGGTGCTGCTGAGCGTCAGGGGATTGTGCATCGCTTAGACGTAGGCACCTCGGGGCTGATGGTTGTGACCAAGAACGAGCGAGCCTACTCGGTCATGAAGAACGCCTTCAAGGACCGCACCGTCACCAAGGTCTACCACACCCTGGTGCAGGGGCTACCCGACCCGCTCAAGGGTACTATCGATGCCCCCATCGGCCGCCACCCCGGCAGCGAATGGAAGTTCGCGGTCAACGAGGACGGCAAGTCGGCCATCACCCACTATGAGGTGCTCGAAGCCTTTGGGCCAGCGTCCTTGGTTGAGGTGCACCTTGAAACCGGCCGCACCCACCAGATTCGTGTGCATTTCTCTGCCCTGCGCCACCCCTGCGCGGGCGACCTGACCTACGGGGCAGACCCCACCATGAGCGCGCATCTGGGCCTCACCCGCCAGTGGCTGCATGCCCACCGGCTGGGCTTCACCCACCCCACCAGCGGCGAGCAGGTGGAGTTCGAAAGCCCCTACACCCCTGACCTTCAGTACGCTCTCGATACCCTGCGTGAGGGCAACTTCTAGAGCCCGACGCTAAGGACGCAACCCGCATGGCTAACACCGACTTCACCCACCTGCACGTGCACACCGAGTACTCCATGCTCGATGGCGCTGCTCGTCTAACCGACCTCTTCGAGCACTCGAAGCAGCTGGGCATGAATGCCCTGGCAACCACCGACCACGGCTTCCTTTTTGGTGCCTTCGACTTTTGGAACAAGGCCAATAACGCCGGGGTCAAACCCATTATCGGTGTGGAGGCCTACCTGACCCCGGGTACCGCCCGTCAGGACCGCACCCGCGTGAAATTTGGTGAGGGCGGGCGCGACGACGTCTCCGGTGGTGGTGCCTACACCCATATGACCATGTGGGCAGAGAACACCCAGGGCATGCACAACCTGTTTCGGGCGTCCTCCCTGGCCTCGCTGGAGGGCCACTTCTACAAGCCGCGTATGGACCGGGAGCTGCTCCAGACCTACGGTAAGGGTCTGATTGCCACTACCGGTTGCCCCTCGGGCGAGGTGCAGACTCGCCTGCGCCTGGGGCAGTACAAGGAGGCCATGCAGGCAGCCAGTGACTTCCGGGATATCTTCGGCAAAGAGAACTTCTACTGCGAGCTCATGGACCACGGGCTCGATATCGAGAAGAACGTCATGGCCGACCTGCTCAAGCTGGCCAAAGAACTGAACCTGCCCCTGGTTGCCACCAACGACCTGCACTACACCCACGCTGAGGACGCCAAGGCTCACGCCGCGCTGCTGTGCGTACAGTCAGGCTCCACCCTGCAGGACCCCAAACGCTTCAAGTTCGACGCCGACAACTTCTACCTGAAGTCGCCGGCTGAGATGCGCGAGCTCTTCCGCGACTACCCCGAGGCCTGCAACAACACCATGGAAATTGCCGAGCGCTGCTCCGTGGAGTTCAACACCAAGGCCAACTACATGCCTAACTTCCCCGTGCCCGAGGGAGAAAACGAGGAATCTTGGTTCGTCAAAGAGGTTGAGCGCGGTCTGCACTACCGCTTCCCCAAGGGCGTGCCCGATGAGGTGCGCAAGCAGGCCGAGTACGAGGTGGGCATCATTTCCCAGATGGGCTTCCCCGGCTACTTCCTGGTGGTTGCTGACTTTATCAACTGGGCCAAGGAGAACGGCATCCGCGTGGGCCCGGGCCGTGGCTCGGGTGCAGGTTCCATGGTCGCCTACGCCATGCGTATTACCGACCTGAACCCGCTGGAACACGACCTGATCTTCGAACGCTTCCTCAACCCCGACCGCGTCTCCATGCCTGACTTCGACGTGGACTTCGATGATCGCCGCCGTTCTGAAGTGATCCACTATGTGACCGAGAAGTACGGCGAAGACAAGGTGGCCATGATCGTCACCTACGGCACCATCAAGGCTAAGCAGGCCCTCAAGGACTCCTCCCGCGTGCTGGGCTACCCCTTCTCCACCGGTGAGCGCCTGACCAAGGCCATGCCGGAGGACGTCATGGGCAAGAACATTGCCCTGGCCAACGTCTACAACCCCGAGGACAAGCGTTATAACGACGCCCAGGAACTGCGCGACCTCATCGAATCTGATGCCGATGCTTCGAAGGTCTTTGAGACCGCGAAGGGTATCGAGGGCCTGAAGCGCCAGTGGGGCGTGCACGCGGCGGGCGTCATCATGTCGAGCCACGACCTGATTGACGTTATCCCCATCATGCGCCGTGAGCAGGACGGCCAGGTCATCACCCAGTTCGATTACCCCACCTGCGAGGGGCTGGGGCTCATTAAGATGGACTTCTTGGGCCTGCGCAACCTGACCATCATCTCGGATGCGATTGAGAACATTAAGCTCAACCGCGGCGAAGACCTGGACCTTGAAACCCTGGAACTGGATGACGCCGAGTCCTATAAGCTCCTGGCTCGCGGTGATACTCTGGGTGTCTTCCAGCTCGACGGTGGGCCCATGCGCCAGCTACTCAAGCTCATGCAGCCTGACCACTTTGAGCACATTTCGGCGGTTTTGGCGCTCTACCGCCCCGGCCCCATGGGCGCGAACTCCCACACCAACTACGCCCTGCGTAAGAACGGCCTGCAGGAGGTCACCCCCATCCACCCGGAGCTCGAAGAGCCCCTGGCGGAGATCCTCGATACCACCTACGGCCTGATTGTGTATCAGGAGCAGGTTATGGCGATTGCCCAGAAGGTTGCTAACTACTCCCTGGGTGAGGCAGATATTTTGCGTCGCGCTATGGGTAAGAAGAAGAAGGAGGAGCTGGATAAGCAGTATGCCACCTTCCACCAGGGTATGCTCGATAACGGCTACTCCGAAGGAGCAGTGAAGGCCCTGTGGGATATTCTGCTGCCCTTCTCTGACTACGCCTTTAACAAGGCCCACACGGCGGCCTACGGTCTGGTCTCCTACTGGACGGCCTACCTGAAGGCCCACTACCCCCAGGAATACATGGCTGCGCTGCTGACCTCGGTGGGCGATGACAAGGACAAGCTCGCCCTCTACCTGAACGAGTGCCGCCACATGAAGATTACGGTGCTGCCGCCCGATGTGAACGAGTCGGCCCTGAACTTCACCCCTGTGGGCGACGATATCCGCTTCGGTATGGGCGCTATCCGTAACGTGGGTGCCAACGTGGTCTCTGCTATGGTCGATGCCCGCGAAGAAAAGGGCCGCTACGAGAACTTCAACGACTTCCTGGCCAAGGTGCCGATTGTCGTCTGTAACAAGCGCACCGTGGACTCCCTCATCAAGGCCGGTGCCTTTGACTCGCTGGGGCACGACCGGCGTCCGCTTTCCATGATTCACGAAGAGGCCATCGACGCGACTGTCTCGGTCAAGCGTCAGGAGGCTGCCGGCCAGTTCGACCTCTTTGGGGGTCTGGGGCTGGACGACGATAACCCGGCGAACGAGCTGGCGGTGCAGATTCCGGACGTCCCCGAGTGGGAGAAGCGCGATAAGCTCAACTTTGAGCGCGAGATGCTGGGTCTGTACGTCTCTGACCACCCCCTGCGTGGTCTTGAAGATGCCCTGGACTCTCTGTCAGATTCCACGATTCAGGGTCTTGTGTCTGAAGATTCGGTGAAGCCCGATGGGGCGATTGTGACTATCGCGGGCATGATTACCAGCGTTTCTCGCCGTATCGCTAAGAACTCCGGTAACCCCTATGCCCGTATTGAGATGGAAGACCGCACCGGCTCCATCGAGGTCATGTTCTTTGGCCGGGCCTACGAGCCGATTGCCGGTGTGCTGGCAGAAGACCTGATTTGTACCATCAAGGGGCGCCTGCAGCGCCGCGATGACGGCTCTGTGACCCTGAGCGCCCAGGAGCTGAATATCCCCGAGATTTCGGCGGACGGCACCGGCGGGCCCGTCACTATCGCTATCCCCGAGTACAAGGCGACCGAGGAAACCCTGGGGCAGCTGCGCGACATCCTGAGGAACCATAAGGGTGAATCAGAGGTCCGCATCGCTATGACCACCCGCACCAAGCGCCTGCTCATCCGCCTGGGCGCAGACCTGCGGGTCAACCCCAACCCGGCCCTCTTTGGTGATCTCAAGGTGTTGCTGGGCCCGACCTGCCTGGACCTATAAAACCTGCCGAGCCTAAAAATCTACAAAGCTGCCGATGTGCCGCTCAGTCCTGAGACGGGGGTCTTTCTCCCGCTTTGGTGCCTGAGCGGCACACTTGCTTTAAAGGATCTGGTGCTTTTAAACGGTCTGGGCGGCATCAAAGCGCTCGCGGTTAGCTAGCACCTCATCCAGGTGAGTTTCAGCCCAGGTGCGGACGGCTGCCAGGGGTCCGACGGTGGTCAGCCCCAGGTCGGTGAGCTGGTAGTCCACGCGCGGCGGCACACTGGCGGTGATGTGGCGGGTGAGGAGGCCGTCGCGTTCCATGGAGCGTAGGGTCTCGGTGAGAACCTTGGGGGAGATGCCCTGGATGGTGGTTTTGAGGTCCTTGAAGCGCACCGGCTCCCCGTCAGCGAGCACGGCAACAATCAGGGGTGTCCAGCGGTCGGTCAGGTGGCGCAGGACGGTGCGTGAGGGGCAGTGCTTGTTGAGGACGTCGGCGGGCAGCTGCTCTGCGGCCGGCAGGGAGGCGGGGCGGACGTCCGCGCTGACCTGGGTTGAAGAGGGCATGGTGGGCCTTTCGAAAAGTTTTTTAAAAATCTTCCAATAGTTACCTTGAGGTAATTAGTTTCTAAAACATACTATAGAACTATCAGAAAACGAAAACCACTTCTTCAAGGAGAAAACCCCATGAACATCTCAGTAATCGGCGCAGCAGGTATGGTCGGCTCAGACATCGTCGCAGAAGCTAAGAACCGCGGCCACGAAGTCACCGGCTACACCCGCAGCGGCTCAGCAGGCACCTCAGCCCTCGACCTGGCTAACACCGAAGCCCTGGTAGAGGTCATTAACTCTTCCGATGCCACCGTCATTTCCGTAGCTAGCCGCAGTGACTACTCAGCAGCTATTGCCGCCCACCGTGCTCTCATTGCCGCTGCCCCCACCGGCCGCTTCCTGGTTGTTGGCGGTGCCGGTTCCCTGAATGCCGGGGAAGGCCTGCTGCTGGAGAGCCCCGACTTCCCCGAAGAGTACCTGCCCGAAGCCAAGACCTTCGCTGAGATTCTGGGCGACTACCGTGCAGCTACCGACCTGAAGTGGACCGTCCTGGCCCCCTCACCCATGATCACCCCCGGCGCTCGTACCGGTGACTACCGCACCGAGCTGGACGTACCCGCCGGCATGTTCGTCTCAACCCAGGATTTCGCCGTCGCCACCATTGACGAAATCGAAAACCCGGCCCACGTTGGCACCCGTTTCACCGTCGCCTCTGCTGACGAAGCTGCTGCCCAGGGGCAGTAAATAGACAGCGATAGAAAGGTAGAACCCCTTTGGTGAAGCTGCCCTGTAAGGTCGCTGCCATCGGAAAAGTGCAAGTGCCGTTGCTTTTTGCAGCGGCACTTGCACTTTTCAGGGGGTACTAAACTTGGGCCTGCGCGGACGCCGAGTAGCAGCAGGTGCTCGGGTTGGGCGTGGACGATTACCCCACCCTGCTGACGGTGACCGAGTGCGGCCTGGTCGAGGTGGGTTCACCGACGGCGAGTGCGGCCGAGATCAAGGCTTCCCTTTAAGGCTCCTTGAGCTGTCTTATCGAAACTTGTTCGGAAGGTGATGCAGGCTCACGCTCGCTGCCGACCCTCTCACCCGGTTCGCTGGCGCTCACAAGGGTGATTCACGCCAGCCCCGAGCCAGCAGCTTCGCTGTGAGCCTGCATCACCTTGTTCATCGCGAGACACCACCGAACAAATAATCATTGAATTTCCACATGCTACTGAAAGTCCGCTAGTAGCGATTTGCAACGTGCTGACTCAGCGTCCTAATTGCGTTGTTGATGTTAGCTAAGGATTTTTCGCTAGGGCTACCAAGTTTACGTATCGGCCCCGTTGCAGGCATAGGCGCTGCAGCAGTGAAGCCTGTGTCAACCGTGATTACTTCTGTGTAATCACGGTTTCGCCACAGTAGAGTAGGTTTACTCCAGCTATACGTTACTTCAACGTCCAGAACTTCAGGGGCACCGCATTCTCTCCCCGCCTCTATCGTCCGCCACATGATTCTAAAACTCGCGTGTGGAGCTAAATAGAAAGAGCGATTAAAAACTTTGTCCAGAAGAGGCAAAATGTATTCGTCTTTACCAGCTTCAAGCTTGCCAAGAGGCTTGAGAACAACGTTGTGAGCGGGGGATTGACCGTAGTTAGTAACCACTAAATCAATTGCACCGTCGAGATGGACGCCCAGTCTCGGCTCGAGAGCGATGTAGGGCCTGGTGCGCTCGCGAGAGTCTGACGCTAGCTTCATGAGGTTGAGCACCGCAAAAATAACACCAAGAATTGCTGTTATGACGGTCAGCGGAACGGCTTCGGTTTTCAAAAAGGACCAAGGATCAAGAGTAGCTGTAAACACCATTTTCCAATTATCCCAGGGTAGATAGGCTCCAGAAAGCCTTTCGCTGTGAGGCTGTAGTGTCCACATCGTCTAGCCGAAGCCCAGAATAGGTATCCTTAGAGAAGTCGAAATCTTATCACCATAGGGGAGTGGCATGGCTCGGTTGAACCTTTCCGCAATTGAGGAACGCATGAAGCCGCTAGGGCGGCGTGAAGTCTACGACCAGGACTTCATCTTCGACCTGCTGGCAGCTTACGGCCGCCCCAAAAGCACCATCAGCCGCCTCAAAAGCGGACACCTGAATGTTGCTCAAGAGCCTGACCGCGAGGTAGCCCTGAAGAACTACGTCTACTTCAGCGAAACCCAGCCCGGCCAAGACACCCTAGAACTTTTAGAAAAGCTCCGGCTCGCAGCCCACGTTACCCGCTATTCCCCGCGGTTTATTATCGTGACTGACTACCAGGAACTGCTGGCAGCAGACACCAAAACCGGTGAAACACTCGCTACCCCCATAGCCCAGATTGACCAGAAGTTCACCTTCTTTCTTCCCTGGGCCGGGATGGAAAAAGCCCAATACACCTCAGAAGCCCACGCAGATGTCAAAGCCGCTGAAAAGATGGGCAAGCTGTTTGATGAACTCCTTTCAGCCAACCCGCATGTAACTGAGTCGGAGAGCGCCCGCCACCTGCTCAACGTTTTCTTTACCCGCCTGCTCTTCTGCTTCTTCGCAGAGGACACCGGAATTTTTGACGATAACCAGTTCACGAATGCGGTAAGCAGTTTCACCCAGGCGGACGGTAGTGATACCCGCGAATTCTTGACCCTTCTCTTTGACGCCTTAGATACTTCTGACCCTCACGAGAAAACCGGGGTTTTTGCGGACTTCCCCTACGTGAACGGCCGACTATTCAGTAGGGGCGGTGAGAACGCCGGGCTCGTGGTGCCTGCCTTTACCCAGAAGGCACGTGAATCCCTCATCGAACTGGGTACCCTCAAGTGGCAGGAAATCAATCCGGATATTTTCGGTTCCATGTTCCAGGCAGTGGTGGCCCCGGATAAGCGTTCTGACCTGGGTCAGCACTACACCTCGGTGCCGAACATTCTTAAAACAATAGAACCTCTCTTCTTGGATGAGCTCCGCGAAGAGTTCGATGCCTCCTACAACAGCGTCAAGAAGCTTCAGAGACTGCTAGATCGTATAGCGGATATCCGAATCTTTGATCCTGCCTGTGGGTCCGGCAATTTCCTGGTCATTGCCTACAAGGAACTCCGCCGCCTCGAACACGCTATCTTAGAACGCCTCCAGATAATTGGCGGTAACAAGCAGGGCTTCCTCTACCATGACTCCCAGATTTCAATTGAACACTTCTACGGTATCGAGATTGACGACTTTGCGGTAGAAGTAGCGGTGCTGTCCCTCTGGATTGCCAAGCACCAGATGAACCGGGAATTCAAAGAAAAATTCAGCATTGAAATCCCCCTCATTCCTCTCAAAGAGACAGGCCAGATTAAGGCCGGTAACGCCACCCGCCTCGACTGGAACCAGATCTGCCCCAACAAGGGCACAGACGAAATTTACCTCATCGGCAACCCGCCCTATGTTGGCTCGTCCATGCAGACCAAGGAGCAAAAGGCAGACTTCCCCTATGTATTTGGGGAGCGACCCTACTCTAAGAAGCTGGACTATATTGCCCTCTGGTTCGTCAAGGGAGCTGACTATATCCGCGGCACTCAAGCCCAGCTAGCCTTTGTCTCAACGAACTCAGTAGCCCAAGGCGACCACGTAGCCCTCATGTTCCCTACGATCCTTAGTGGTGGAATCGAAATCGGCTACGCTTATACCTCCTTTAAATGGGAGAACAATGCAAAACGCAATGCAGGCGTCACAGTGGTGGTGATTAGCCTACGCAATGAATCAGCCCGTTTGAAACGTATCTTTTCAGATGGAATAGTGCAGAGCACTGAGAATATCAGCCCCTATCTTACGAGTGGTTCAAACGTCATTGTTAACGCTAGGAAGCAGCCACTGTCAACACTGTTGCCTCCAATGCTCTTCGGCTCAAAACCTACAGATGGTGGAAATCTGATATTAGAAGAAGACGAGAAAAACAGAATTTTAGAAGAAGAACCCAAAGCTAGTCAATTTTTAAAGAAGTTTATAGGCGCTGATGACTTTATTAAAGGTAAAACACGTTACTGTGTTTGGGTTGATGAATTTCAGATAGATAAAGCTTTAAGCTATTCAATTCTTAAAAATAGATTCGATAAAGTAGCTGAAATGCGTATATCTAGCAAGAAAGTTGCAACGCAAAAGTTAGCTGATAAGTCATACGCGTTTGCAGAACCACGTTTCAAGCCTACAGATTCTATTATTGTTCCAAGCGTTTCTTCAGAGCGGCGCTCCTATATTCCGATTGGCTTTGTGGGCGCTGATACCGTTATCTCAAATCTTGCATATGCGATTTATGACGCTGAGCCCTGGCTTTTTGCCCTACTGACCTCGCGGTTACACATGGCCTGGGTTGCCGCAGTGGGAGGCAAACTTGAAACTCGGTTACGTTATACCAACACCCTGGTCTACAACAATTTCCCGGTTCCTCCCCTCAGCGAGAAAACCAAGGAGAAGCTGACCGCTGCCGCCCTGCGTGTGCTCGACGTCCGCGAGTACCACTGCGAGAAGACCCTGGCTGAACTCTACAGCCCCGAAAAAATGCCAGACGACCTGAAAAACGCCCATCTAGCCATCGACTACCTCGTCGACTCTCTCTACTCCAAAAAACCCTTCGAAACCGACGAAGAACGCCTGGCAGTGCTCTTTGACCTCTACGAAAAAATGATCGCCGAAGAAGCAGAACGAGAAGCCGCTGCCAAAGCCGCCAAGAAAACCAGCCGCAGTGCCCGCGCACCCAAGGCAACCGCATCCGCACCCGCCACTACACCCACCACCCACGAGAACTAACCATGAGCACCCCAACCGACAACACCAAGAACATCGTCAACGTCACCTACGCCCAGGCAGGCACTTCCGTCACCACCGACGAACTGGGCATGCGCGAAATGCAGCGCCGTGTCTATGCAGAACGTGCCGCCCAATATCTACTCGTCAAAGCACCCCCGGCCTCCGGCAAATCCCGTGCCCTCATGTTCGTCGGCCTCGACAAACTCTTCAACCAAGGCCGCAGTAAAGTCATTGTCGCTGTTCCCGAACGCTCCATCGGCGCATCCTTCGCCAGCACCAACCTCACCGCCCACGGCTTCTTCGCCGACTGGGACGTCAAACCCGAAAACAACCTCTGCACCCCCGGCTCATCCAGCGGAAAAGTAGACCGTTTCACCGCCTTCCTCAAAGGCCCAGACACCATCCTCGTCTGCACCCACGCCACCCTACGTTTCGCCTTCGAAAAACTCGCCCCCGAAGAATTCAACGGCACCGTGCTCGCCATCGACGAATTCCACCATGTCTCAGCAGACCTCGACAACAGCCGCCTAGGCTCCCTGCTCAGCGATATCATGGCCCACTCCGACGCCCACATCGTCGCAATGACTGGTTCCTACTTCCGCGGCGACTCCGTACCCGTGCTCACCCCCGAAGACGAAGCCAAATTCACCCCCGTCACCTTCAACTACTACGACCAGCTCAACGGTTACCAGCACCTCAAAACCTTAGGAATTGGCCACCACTTCTACCAGGGGCGCTACACCGACGCCATCGACCAGGTACTCGACCTCGACAAGAAAACTATCCTACACATACCCAGCGTTGGCTCAGGCGAATCTACCAAAGACAAATACGAAGAAGTCGGCTTCATCCTCGACACCATCGGCGACCACGTAGAAACCGAAGACGAAACCGGAATCATCGTCATGCGCCGCAAAGACACCGGCCAACTGGTGCGCGTAGCCGACCTAGTAGACGACACCGACCCCAAAAAACGCAGCGCTACCCTCGCCTACCTCACCACCGTCGCCTCCAAAAACCGCGACGCAGTAGACATCATCATCGCACTCGGCATGGCCAAAGAAGGCTTCGACTGGCCCTACGCAGAACACGCCCTCACCGTCGGCTACCGAGCCTCCCTCACCGAAGTCATCCAAATCATCGGGCGGGTCACCCGAGACTCAGAAGGCAAAACCCACGCCCAATTCACCAACCTCATCGCCGAACCAGATGCCGCCCAAAGCCAGGTCACAGTCTCCGTCAATAACACCCTCAAAGCCATCACAGCCTCCCTGCTCATGGAACAGGTGTTAGCCCCCAACTTCAACTTCAAAGCCAAAAAAGGAAACGACGACTACCCCGACCCCGGCACCATCGCCATCAAAGGTTTCAAAGAACCCTCAACAGAGCGAGTACGCCAAATCGTCCGCACCGACCTCAACGACCTCAAAGCGAAAATCCTGCAAGATGACTCCTTTGCCCGTGCCGCAACAGGGGCCCTTGATGCAGAAACCACCAACAAGGTCATCATCCCCAAAATTATCCGCACCCAGTACCCAGACCTCAATGATGAAGAAGTAGAAGAAGTCCGTCAGCAGGTTGTTGTGGACTCCGTCGTCAAGAACGGCGAAGTGCGCAACGTCGGTGACAAAAAATTTGTGATGATGGCTGATAAGTTCATCAATATTGATGAACTCAACATCAATCTGATTGACACTATTAACCCCTTCCAGAAAGCCTTTGAGGTGCTCTCTAAGTCAGTCACCCCCAATGTGCTTCGGCTTATTTCAGATACCATAGCCACCAATAAAATCGTGATGACGCCGGAAGAAGCCTTGACGCTCTACCCCAAAATCAAAATGTGGGTACAGGTCAACGGCCGCAAGCCCGAACGCCGAACCGAAGACGCCACCGAACGTACCTATGCTGAAGCCCTACTCATCCTGCAAAAAGCTAAGCGAGAACGGGAACAGCGACGGGCAGCTGCTGGGCAGGTACCCGAAACAGAGTCGCAGAGCTAGGAAGGCTAATCCATGAGCACTGAGAAACCCTCATTCGATGATTTGTTAGACCAGCTCATTGCTGATGACACCGACGGGCTGCTCGATACCCCCGAGAAACCCAAGCCCATTACCGCTACCGATAGGCTTGAACGTGCTTTCCTAGAGATCGTAGATTTCCGACGGGAGCACGACCGCCTGCCCTCGCCGGAAACCCTTGAGATTTCTGAACGTAAACTAGGGGCACGACTAGTGGGCTTTCTCAACGATGAAGCTAAAGCTGATCTAGTGCGACACCTGGACGAGTTTGACCTTCTGACACTGCCCGAAGCCCCCACCAGCGTCGATGAACTATTTGAAAGTGACATCGATGTACTCGACCTGCTTGAAGACGGGAATGATATCTACGACTTCACCGGCATGGAGGAGCTGCAACGCGAACCCGATGAGTTCGATGTAGCTCAGCGTAAAAAAGCCGAAGACTTTGAAAAATTTAAGCCTTTCTTTGAGCTCAAGCACCAGCAACTGGAAACCGGCGAGCTGAAACTTGGTAAATTCTCAGGCGTCTCAACTATCAAGCAGGGGCGTTTCTTTGTACTGGGCGGAGTCATGCTCTATGTAGCAGAGGTAGGGGAGACCGAATACGTTAAGAATGGCGATCGAAAGGTGCCAAAGGAACGGCTGAGAGTCATTTTTGAAAATGGAACTGAGTCCTCAATGTACCGCCAGTCGTTAGCTGGGCGTTTGGGGGAGAAGGCTGGACTTGCTCTGCAGGGAACTAGTCACAGTGACTTCGCAACCGAAGAACTGGGCGATAACTTCATGCCCGATGGCTACATTTATGTGCTGAAATCGCTAAGCACTAACCCGGATATTGCGCAGCTTCGTGACCTTTATAAGATCGGGTTTTCACGTGGGTCTGTGCAGAAGCGAATAGCTCATGCAGAGACACAGCCCACCTACCTGATGGCGCCGGTTAAAGTGGTTGCTGAATATGCGGTGAAGGATATTAGGGCTTCAAAACTGGAACACCTCCTTCACCGAGTCTTTAGCGACGTACGCCTGGACATCGTTATGAACGATGGTGATGGGCAGCCTTTTAAACCCTCAGAGTGGTTCATAGTCCCGCTGGATGTCATTGATCAAGCTATTCCCATGGTCATCAATGGTGACATTGTGGACTTCGAGTACGTGCCGGAGCTGCAGAAGCTGAAGTATGTGGGTGAGTAAAAATTTATTTTAGGGGCTGACAACGGAGCACCGAGACACAGGTGGAAAGAATGTTCTAAAAAACTGTTGACTAGAATGTATGTTCTACTATAGGTTTGAGGCGTCAACTGTAGGCCAGATTTTCTGATAGGAGCTGATAGTTTTTGTCTCAGAAGCTGTTGGATGGTTTTGACCCTGCTGAACGATTCTTGCTCGCAAGGATTTTTGATGACGGCAAGGCTGAAAGTGAGTTGTCTCTAGATGAGTACGATGGGGTGCTTAAAGATAATCGAGATATTTTATCTGGGCGTGATTTTGTTGTAATTGCTGACACCGTAGGTGATTCCACCTTGCAGTTTACGCAAAAGGGCCGTCGAATGCTTGAGGAAGCTGTCAAATGGGTTGGGGGCCCAGGTCTAGTTGGTCGAACTCAACTAATTATCTTGAAGAAGTTGTCTGAAGTGAAAACTTTGAGGGAAGATGACCTTCAGAATTTGATTAGTGAGATGGCTGGCGAGGCAAATGAGCAAATTGTTACTATCGCGTTATCACAATTGGGCGACTTGGGAATAGTTGAAATTTCGAGGTCAATGCAGGCTGTTCTTCCTGTTCGGGTTGATCTGCCAAGTGATGGTGGTTGGTATGGCATTGTTCAATCTGGGAATCCGCCGGCTTGGCGGGAAGCTGCTGGTCAAGTTAGTTTAAACGTGGGCTCTCAAAACATACAGAGGCTTATTCAAAAGTAGACACGCACCCCACACCCACCAACTAGACAACGGCCCCACCCGCGGCAAAAATATGAGCGTTA
>NZ_JBHSTW010000005.1:0-61549 GCF_042660305.1 Rothia nasimurium | reverse complement strand
TGAGCTTCGTGCTCGCATAGGAGATGCTCCCCATTAGTTGGTGACTGTTTTTTAGTAGTCCAACTTATGGGGAGCAGTTCATAGGCGCGGCGGGGCAGTAACCGTTAGCTGAGGCGGTCGGTCTGGTCGTCCCATTCGACAGCTACAGCCCGCAGGGCCTCCTCCTTAGCACGAGCGTGGTGGCCGCAGAAGAGCAGGTCCAAACCTGACTCCATCACCACACGCACATAGGCCTGGGCGCCGCAGGCATCGCAACGGTCAGCAGCAGTCAGTTCGCGGCGGGTCTCAAGAGTTGCACTCACGATAGGCTCCTTTCAAAAGCTTTCTTCCTCACCCTCCATACAACCACCGACCGGGCTGCCCCGCACGTCCTTTCGCCCACAGCGCTAAACCCGCCCTCCCCGCCTGCCGGCCGCGGGCGTCCGCGCCGCCAAAGACCCGCCAAACCGAACACGTGTACTACACTAGATAGGCACCCCGTCCATACCTGCAGGAGAGTTTCGTGGCAGCAAACAACTACACCGCCCGCAACCTATCGGTGCTCGAAGGCCTCGAAGCCGTGCGCAAGCGCCCCGGCATGTACATCGGCTCCACCGACTCGCGCGGCCTCATGCACTGCCTCTGGGAAATCATCGACAACTCGGTCGATGAGGCCCTGGCCGGGTATGGGCAGTCCATCCAGGTCATCCTCTACAAGGACGGCTCGGTTGAGGTGCAGGACGACGGCCGCGGCGTGCCCACCGACATCGAACCCCGCACCGGACTCTCCGGGGTTGAGGTGGTCTACACCAAGCTGCACGCCGGCGGTAAGTTCGGCGGCGGCTCCTACAACGCCTCGGGTGGCCTGCACGGTGTGGGTGCCTCGGTCGTCAACGCGCTCTCTTCCCGCCTGGACGTACAGGTGGACCGCGGTGGCAAGACCTACCAGATGAGCTTCCGTCACGGTGTTCCCGGCATCTTCGATGATGCCCGCACCCCCAAGCCCGAAGCCCCCTTCACCGCCTCCTCGGACGCCCTGCAGATAGTTGGTAAGGCCAAGCGCGGGGTCACCGGCACCCGCGTGCGTTACTGGGCTGACCCCATGATTTTCACCCCGGACGCCCGGTTCAGCTACGAGAACCTGGCAGCCCGAGCCCGCCAGACTGCCTTCCTCATTCCCGGTCTGCGCATCGCTGTGCGCGATGAACGCCGCCTACCCGGCACCCCCGGCGAATTTGAGACCGTTGAGGAGGTCTTCCAGCACGACGGTGGTATCTCCGAGTTCGTGGACTACCTGGCCCACGACCAGGCGGTGACCGACATCTGGCGCTTCACCGGCACCGACACCTTCACCGAGACCGTCCCCGTGCTCGATGCCGAGGGCCACTCCCAGCTCACAGAAGTTGAGCGCGAGTGTGAAGTGGATGTTGCCCTGCGCTGGGGTACCGGCTATGAAACCAAGCTGCGTACCTTCGTCAATATCATTTCCACCCCCAAGGGTGGTACCCACCAGACCGGCTTTGAGCAGGGCCTGCTCAAGACCTTCCGCAAGCACATTGCCGATAACGCGCGAAAGTTCAAGGCAGGCACAGACAAGATTGAAAAGGACGATGTGCTGGCAGGGCTCACTGCCGTGCTCACCGTGCGCCTGGCTGAGCCTCAGTTTGAGGGCCAGACCAAGGAGATTCTGGGTACCCCGGCGGTGCGGCAGATTGTCTCTAAGGTGGTTGCCAAGCAGCTAGCTGCCAAGCTGACCTCCACGGCCCGGGGGGAGAAGACCCAGGCGGCGGCCGTTTCTGAAAAGGTTGTTGCCGAGATGAAGTCGCGTATCTCAGCGCGAGTTCACAAGGAAACCCAGCGCCGCAAGAATGCCCTGGAAACCTCATCCATGCCCACCAAGCTGGTGGACTGCCGCTCCACCGACGTGGAGAAGTCCGAACTCTTCATCGTGGAGGGTGACTCAGCACTGGGTACTGCCCGCCTGGCGCGTTCATCGACCTATCAGGCCCTTCTGCCCATTCGCGGCAAGATCCTGAACGTCCAGAAGGCCTCGCTGACCGACATGCTGGCGAATGCCGAGTGTGCCGCCATTATTCAGGTCATTGGCGCCGGTTCTGGCCGCACCTTTGATCTAGAGCAGAAGCGCTACAACAAGATCATTATGATGACGGACGCGGACGTGGACGGCGCCCACATCCGTACCCTGCTGCTGACCCTCTTCTACCGCTACATGCGTCCGCTGGTAGAAGCCGGTCACGTTTACGCCGCTGTGCCGCCCCTGCACCGGGTCGAGGTGGTCAACAGGGGTAAGGCCAACGAGATGGTCTACACCTATTCTGAGAAAGAACTGCACGAGCTCCTCGACCGGCTTGAGGCTGAGGGTAAGAGCTACAAGGAACCCATCCAGCGCTACAAGGGCCTGGGTGAGATGGATGCCGACCAGCTGGCAGAGACCACCATGGACCCCCGCCACCGTATGCTCCGCCGCGTGCGGGTTGAGGATGCTGAAGCTGCCGAGCGGGCCTTTACCCTGTTGATGGGGTCAGAAGTGGCACCGCGTAAGGACTTCATTATCCGCGGTGCGACCAAGCTCGACCATACAGCTATCGACGCCTAACGGTCTAGAAACATAATCATGAATAAGGAAGGCGCCCGGTCAGTATTGACCGGGCGCCTTCCTTCTGGGCAAGCAAGCAAATCTAGCAGATAGTGATGTCGCCGATGCCGATGTACTGGTTGTTGGTCCAGGCCTGGAGGGTGGACGCATTGCCGTTACTGTAAGTCAGGCTGAAGCTGTTTGATGTGGGGGTAACGGTTGCGGTCACCGAAGTGACCGTATTGAGAGAAAGGTTGCGGACGGTGGTCATGGCCAGCTGGGTGCTGCTGGCGGTGGTGTAGTCGCTCTGGGCGTAGCCGAGGAAGTTGCTCAGCTGCCAGGTTGCGTTAGAGAGGGTAACAACATCGCCGTATGAGTTGGCGTTGGTGCCGCCTGAAGAACCGGTGACATCGTAGATGTTGAAACTAATGCTCTTGGGGGTTACAGCCTTACCGCTTGAATCGGTAATCGTGAAGGTGAGGGTCTGTGCTGCAGCTGCACGGGTTCCATTGGTGCGCTGGTTGAGGGTAAGAACTGATGAAGTGGTTGATCCTACGGTATAACCATTGCCCTCTGTGCCGGTGTTAGCTGTTCCGGTACCAACCTGGCTGCCAGCGGCGGCGGCCACCATATCTGAGGAGGCGCCGTTATACAGGGAGTTAGCACCAGCGGTACGTGACTGGGTAACGGTGACGGTGTAGCTACCGTTGGTCAGAGTTTTGCTTGTGCTGGAGGCTGACGTGGGCCAAGAGAGGGTCTGGCAGGTGAGGGAGGACGCTGCGTAGGCTGGAATTGAGGCGGACGCAAGGACGACGGGGCGCTCCAAGCTGCACCTTTAGCGAGGGTGCGGCGTGAGATTTGAGTATTCATGTTTCCCTAAGATGTAGCGGCGAGTGACGGAACGGGGCGCTTTATTTAGCTCATCAGTCACACTACGCTCAAGAGATAAGGAAATAAATGATGTGTATGTCACATGTTTAACATACTGTGCTGGCAGGGGTTTCGTGGTTGGGCTGATAGATGTATAAATGTCTGGTTTTTTAGGGCAAAATAAGGGTTTTGATGTAAAGCTCTTGTCCACTATAGTGGCGACAGCTTCCTCTTGTTATATGTGCACTAAATTTCCCAATTTAAAGTTTTGAGAAGCTTGAGTCAGTTTTTGATAAAACATTTGATTTAGAAAGTTTGCGCTGGGTGAACCCCAAAAACGCTAGGGGCTGACTCCCTATGCCAATCTGCCCGGGTGAGTAAGTGTGGCGCGTCCGTCCTCTCCGTAAGAAATTAAGGGGAGTAAAATGTTGTGCATGACACATGCAATGAAGCACCCTGTTACTGTCACCGTTACCGGCGCCGCTGGCCAGATTGGGTACGCCAGCCTCTTCCGCATCGCGGCAGGTGAAATGCTGGGCCCAGATACTCCCGTGCGCCTGCGCCTGCTCGAAATCCCGGCCGGACTCAAAGCCGCTGAAGGCACCGCCATGGAACTAGCAGACTGCGCCTTCCCCCTGCTGGAATCGGTTGACATTACCGATGACCCCACCGTCGGTTTTGAAGGCAGCAACATTGCCCTGCTCATCGGCTCTCGCCCCCGCACTAAGGGTATGGAACGAGCCGACCTGCTCGAAGCTAACGGCGGTATTTTCTCGGTTCAGGGGAAAGCCATCAATGACCATGCCGCTGATGACGTCAAAGTGGCTGTTGTGGGCAACCCGGCTAACACCAACGCCCTGATTGCGGCCTCTCACGCTCCGGACGTCCCCTTGGAGCGCTTCACCGCTCTGACCCGCCTTGACCACCACCGCGCGGTTGCTCAGCTGGCTGCCGCAACCGGTGCGTCCGTACCCGAGATTGACGGCATTACTATCTGGGGCAATCACTCAGCCAGCCAGTACCCCGACCTCTTCCACGCCACCGTCGGCGGCCGCCCGGCCCTAGATGCTCTTGCAGAAAAGAATCTGGGTCAGGCCTGGATTGAAGAAACCTTCATCCCCACCGTCGCCCAGCGCGGGGCTGAAATTATCGCGGTGCGCGGTGGGTCCTCCGTCGCCTCCGCTGCCCACGCCGCCCTGGCCCACGTACGCGACTGGGTCCTGGGTACAGGGGAGCGGACCACCTCAATGGCAGTGCCATCCGATGGGTCCTACGGTGTGCCCGAGGGGATTATCAGCTCCTTCCCCGTCAGGTGTTCAGCAGGTGGATATGAGATTGTTCACGGTTTAGAGCACTCGGATTTTGCCCGCCAGCGCATTGCTGCCTCTGTGGCAGAGCTGGTTGAAGAGAAGGACGCCGTCGCCCAGCTTGGTCTGCTCGGCCCCCGATAAACTCGCCGCCCCGGTGTGACTAGACAAAGTGTCACTAACTGGGCGCTCGGTGTAAAAACCGGCAGAGACTCCCGCACAACCCCAATAGGGTAGCGGGAGTCTTAGCGTTTAAGTGACCTTTAGTGAACCGTCAAATCACCTGGTGAAGGGGTCAAAACCACCCTAAGGGCACGCTCATACAAGCCCGCTATCCTAGAGCACAACACACCCGCACCGTTGCGCCGGGCAGTCGGCAGAGATGCCAGCCCGCAGACGGTGCTTCACTTTAACTCTCAAGGATGTCAATGGATCCCCTCGAACTAGCGCGGTGGCAATTCGGTATCACCACCGTCTACCACTTCATGATGGTTCCGCTGACCCTGGGCCTGGGCGCCGTCGTATCTGGCTTCTACATCGCCTACGTGCGAACCAAGAAGCACGAATACAAGCGCATGACCAAGTTCTGGGGCAAGCTCTACCTCATCAACTTCATCATGGGCGTTGCAACCGGCCTCGTCCAAGAATTCCAGTTCGGCATGGCCTGGAGCGAATACTCCCGCTTCGTCGGCGACGTCTTCGGTGCACCTCTGGCCATGGAGGGTCTGCTGGCCTTCTTCGTCGAGTCCACCTTCCTCGGCCTCTTCATCTTCGGCTGGGACAAGCTGGCCCCCAAGGTACACGCAGCCTGCCTGGTCATTGCCGTTGCGGCCTCCTGGCTCTCGGCCTACTTCATCATCGTGGCTAACTCCTGGATGCAGCACCCCGTAGGTGTTGAAATGATCGACGGCCGCCCCGTCATGACCGACGTCTGGGCTGTGCTCACCAATAATACCGCCCTGGTGGCCTACCCTCACGCTATCTTTGGTGCCCTCCAAGTTGCCGGTGGTTTCCTGGTCGGTATCGCCTGGTACAAGCTCTGGAAGCGCCGCCGTGACGGTATCGACACCATCGGTGAGGACGGCAAGGTTATCGTCGGTGAAACCACCGAAGGTGCCCGCGACAAGACCGACTTCAAGGTCTGGTTTAAGTCCCTTCGCATTGGCGCTATCGTCGGTCTGCTGGCTTTTGTTGGCACCGCCTTTACTGGCCACCACCAGGCCCAGCTCATGATTGAGCAGCAGCCCATGAAGATGGCAGCAGCAGAAGCAGCCTGCCACGACGGTACCGGCTTCTCCGTTCTCTCCCTGTCCTCGCCGGGCGCCCAGAACTGTGACGAGGTTCAGGCCGTTATTGAAATCCCCGGTCTGCTCTCCTTCCTGGCCTACAACAACTTCACCACCGACGTCCCCGGCATCACCACCCTGTTGCCCCAGTACGAGGAAACCTACGGCACCACCATCCCCGATAACCCCGAACTCTACGGGGAACGGGCCGGAACCGAGGTTGAATACCTGCCCCTCATGGAAGTGACCTACTACGGCTTCCGCGGCATGATCACCTTCGGCGGTATCAGCGCCCTCTCCTTCCTCTACGTTTTGTGGGTGACCCGCAAGAAGGGTGAAGGCACAGTCCCCGAGGCCAAGTGGATTTCAAACCTGGCAATCGCGGGTATCCTAGCCCCCTTTGGCGCTAACGCCACCGGCTGGATCTTTACCGAAATGGGCCGCCAGCCCTTCGTTGTTGCGCCTAACCCCGACGGCAACCCCGCCATCATGATGTTCACCGCCGCCGCTGTCTCGCCCGGTGTCTCCGGCTACGAGATTCTCTTCTCACTGATTTCACTGGGCCTGGTCTACGGTGTGCTCATGATTGTTGAGGTCTACCTGCTGGCCAAGTACGTCAAGGCCGGTGTGGCAGCGGCCATGCCCGAGCTAGTTGAAGACCCGCACGATAACGACGAGAAGAACGACCGCGACGTGCTCGCGTTCGCCTACTAAGAAAGGGGCTTACACATATGTTTGAGCTTTTTGCTGATCAGCCTCTTCTGCCGACTCTCTGGTTCGCCGTCATTGGCTTCTTCTGGGTGGGCTATATCATCCTCGACGGCTTCGACCTGGGCGTAGGCATGCTCATGAGCCGAATCTTTGCCAAGAATGAGAAAGAACGCCGCCTGCTGCTGAACACCATCGGCCCGGTCTGGGACGGCAACGAGGTATGGGTTGTGACCGGTGGCGCTGCCACCTTTGCCGCCTTCCCCCTCTGGTACGCTTCCCTCTTCTCGGCCCTCTACATTCCGCTGACCCTAGCCCTACTGGCCCTGATTTTCCGTGCGGTCGCTATCGAGTACCGCGGTAAGAAGGACTCTGAGCGCTGGGTCGCCGGCTGGACGCTTGCCATCTCGCTGGGCTCTTTCTTCATCGCCTTCCTGGTCGGTGCCCTGCTGGCGCTGACCTCCACAGGCCTACCCATCAACGCTAACGGTGACCGCGTGGGCGGTGCCTTCGCCTGGCTCACCCCCGCGGTCTTCCTGGGCGGCCTTTCCATGGTGGGTGTTTCCCTGGTCATGGGCCTGGCCTTCATCGCGTTGAAGACCGACGGCGAGGTACGCCACCGTGCTGGGGCCGCCCTGGTCAAGTTCTCACCGCTGCTGGTTCTGCCTGTTGTAGCTTGGGTCGTCTACATGCAGGTCACCACCGGCAACGGCATCTCCTATGCTTTGACCGTCCTAGCTGTGCTGGCTCTGGCTGCTGCCTGGTTCTTCGCCAGCCGCAAGAGC
The DNA here is from genome assembly GCF_042660305.1 of Rothia nasimurium. Lineage (NCBI taxonomy): Bacteria > Bacillati > Actinomycetota > Actinomycetes > Micrococcales > Micrococcaceae > Rothia > Rothia nasimurium. Next base: position 54,018 of record NZ_JBHSTW010000005.1, on the reverse strand, counting down.
GAAGGCAAGGCATTCTCGGGATTTGCGGTCTTCGTTGCCTTCGGCGTGCTGGCTATCTTCCTAGCTCTGTACCCCAACGTCCTGCCCTCAACCCTCGATGAGGCCTACAACCTCACCATCGCTAACGCCTCAAGCTCCGAATACACCCTGAGTGTGATGAGCTGGGTAGGCCTCTTCGGTATCCCGATCCTGCTGGTCTACCAGAGCTGGACCTACTGGGTCTTCCGTAAACGCCTGCGCGTAGAGAGCATCCCCGATGCCCACGACGCCACCGAGTTAGCCGCCCGCGCCACCCGCGCAAGCGTCCCCAAGGCCTAGGAGCTAGCTCAAGGCTGAAGCTGACAAGGACGCCGGGAGCAGCTCCCGGCGTCCTTTCGCCTACCCGGGGTGGGCAGGTGTGCTCATACCCACGGCCCACCTACTGACCCCAAATAAACCCGGCTGGAAAGTTCCCACTAGAATAGTGAACAAACTGTTCGCGGCACCAAGGACACAATCGAGAATGACCGCTCCTACACCGAGCAAGCGGCCCCCGCTGGGGCCCCACGCCAAGAGAAACCTCACCGTTTTTGCTGTGCTCACCGCGCTCAAAACGCTGGCGCTCATTGTCTTTGCCGCGGTGCTGGGCACCGCCATCACCCTGCTGGCCCGCATGACCTACGCGGTGCTGTACGAGGGTAAAACCTATGAGTCAGCCCATGCGGAGCAGCTGGCTGTCTTTGCCGGCAACGGCCAGGCCCAGCTGACCGGTATCTTCTTTGCTACCCCCTTCATGCAGCCGGGCCTGCTCTCACTGGCCGTCACCGGAGTCATTGCGCTTCTGGTACGCGCCGCCGCCGACTGGTCTCTGGGCTTCTACGCCCAGCAGGCAGCAACAGGCGCCAAAACCACCATCCGCCGCAAGCTCATTCGCCGCGTCCTTGCAACGGGCGGCATCGATACCCCGGACGGCACCGGTGCCACCGCCGTCCTGCTGTCCCGCGGTCTAAACGCTCTCGATGACTACTACACCAAGACCCTCACCGCCTTTGTGTCTACGGCTGTCGTTCCTACGTTGCTACTGGTCTTTATCGCCTTCTACGACTGGGTCTCAGCCCTGGTCATTCTCTGCACCCTGCCCCTGATTCCCCTCTTCATGGTGCTTATCGGTAGAACCACAGCGGAAGACACCGCCCGTGCCCAGCGCGACCTGCTCCGCCTGTCAGACCACATTGTTGAACTGGTCAAAGGTCTGCCCGTGCTGGTGGGCCTGGGCCGTTCGCGTGCCCAGTCGAAGGCACTGGGGGACTTGGGGGAGCGCTACCGCAAGGCCACCATGTACACCCTGCGGTCGGCCTTCCTTTCCTCCCTGGCCCTGGAGCTGATTACCACTATCTCCGTTGCCCTGGTCGCTGTACTGATCGGCCTGCGTCTGGTCGAAGGTAACCTGGGCCTTGATGTTGCCCTCTTCGCCCTGCTACTAGCACCAGAGTGCTACCAGCCCCTGCGCGATGTGGGAACTGCCTATCACCAGTCCGAGGACGGGGTTGCGGCTCTACGCCGTGCTGAGGACATCATCAACCAGCCTATTCCCCACGCCACAGTCGCTCCTGGCGGTGACCGAATCTCGGTTCGCCAGCTCTCCGTTGCCTACCCGAACCGCGACCGCACCCTCACCGGTGTGAGCTTCACCCTGCGCCACGGAACCACCACAGCCATTACGGGCCCTTCCGGGTGTGGCAAAACCACCCTGCTGTCGGTCCTGGGTGGTGCCCTGCGCAATGATTTGGTACCCACCGGAACCACCGAACCGGTACACGTCTCTGGTCTGGTGTCCGGTACCGGATCCACCGTCTGGATCAGTCAGTCGCCCACCTTCATTGCCCCCACCGCCCTGGCTGAGGTTGCCCTTTACGCCACCGTTACCCGCGGCGAAGGTGCTCTAGAGGGTATCAACTACGCCTCCACCCTGCTCGATGACTCCGTTGCTTTCACCGACGAAGATCGCGACTACTTCACCTCCTTCCTGCACTCCGTAGGGCTGGCTGACCTCGCCGACCTGCCGCCGGAAGCCCTTTCAGCCGGCCAGATGCGCCGTCTTGCTATTGCCCGCGCCCTGGCCCGCGTTGCCACCCTGCAAGCCCAGGAAGAACGCGTCACTGTACTGATTGACGAACCCACCGCCCACCTTGACCCGGTTTCAGCGGCCAAGGTGAACGTCGCCCTAGCTGCCCTGCAGGAAACCGGCGCAACCCTGATTATCGTCACCCACGACACCGCCCTGGCTGCCGCCACCAACAACCTGCTCCAGGCGACCTCAAAGCCCCACGGCGTTACCTGGGAGCTCACTGCTCAGAACACCGATGGGCTGGGCGGCTACGCTCTTGTGACCCTGGCGGACGCCGTCGCCACCGGCGAGCTCGAAGACTCTGCCCCCGTGCAGGCTGCTGCAAGCTCAACCGAGCAGGCAGCAGAGCCAGCCGCGGCGGGCGTCCTAAAAACCCTGCGCCACCTGGGGGAGCTCACCGGCATCCGCAAGCGCGATATGGCCCTGCCTATCCTGCTATCGGTACTCACCGTGGTCTTTGCCGTCAGCCTCACCGCGCTTTCTGGCTGGCTCATCGTGCGCGCCGCCGAGCAGCCCGCCATGATGTACCTGCTGGTAGCTGTTACCGGCGTCCGCTTCTTTGGCCTGGGCCGGGCGACCTCCCGCTACGCCGAGCGCCTGCGCACCCACAATCTGGTGCTGGGGGCGGCTAACACCCTGCGAGTGCGCGCCTGGGATGCTGCCGGACGTACCGTCCTGTCGGTGCGTTCCCTGCTGCGAGGGGATAAGATCCTTGACCGACTGGTCGGCGACATTGACGAGCTGCGCGACGCTATCCCGCGCGTCATCCTGCCGGTTGCTGCCCACCTGATCGTGATGCTGCTGGTGCTGGGCGTGACCGCCTGGGCTACCCCGCAGGCCCTGCTACCGGTCGTCATCGCTATTCTTATCTCTACCTTCGTGATTCCGGCAGTGGTGCTGCGTGCGGACGAGCGCGCGGACGCCGTGGCCCGCCGGGAAACCTCGGCCATGCTCCGCCTGGGCGTCTCGGCCCTGGATGCTGCCACCGACCTGCACAATAACGGCCTTGACCAGACTGTTGCCCTGGCTGTCTCCCGCCAGGATGGCTATGCCCAGGCCTCCCGCCTCAAGAGCTCCCGCGCTATCGGCGTGGGCCAGGGCCTGATGGTCGTTACCTGGTGGGGCGCGGCTCTGGCTGTGATTGCCAGCGTCTGGCCTGCCGTTGAAGCTGGTGAGGTTACCGCGCCGACCGCAGCTATCGTCATTTTGATGATGACCGGACTGTTCGAGACCACCGCAGCCCACCTGGACGCCGTTCGCGGCTGGCCCGCCTTCGCAGCCCTGGTTGCTCGCACCCGCGCTAATTTTGAGACTGTGGACGTCGCCACTGCGGCTGAGGGGGAGGACGCCGGTAAGGGCGAGATCCGAGATATCCTGGGGGACCCCGGTATTGGGGCTAAGAACCGTGCCGCCCATAAGTCCATTACCCTGGAGCTGGATTCGCTGGCTACCCGCTGGCCCGATATGGAGCAGCCTATCTTTACCGGCCTGTCAGCGTCTGTATCGTCGGGGCAGTGGTTGGGTATCACCGGCCCCTCCGGATCTGGCAAGACAACTGCTCTGGCTACCCTGCTGGGCTTCTTGCCTGTTGAGCAGGGGCAGATTCGGGTGAACGGTCGTGCCTTTGATGCCCAGTCTTTGCGCGGGTACGCGGCCTGGTGCCCCCAGTCTGCCTATATCTTTGAGTCCACTATCGCTAATAACCTGGCGATTGCCCGTTCGGCGGACGAGCGCCCCACCGATGAAGAGATGTATGAGGTGCTTGACCGGGTAGGTCTGGGCGATTTTGTGCGGTCCCTGCCTGCTGGCCTGCAGACCCTGGTGGGGGCCGGTGGTTCTTATGTTTCGGGTGGTCAGCGTCAGCGTATTGCGATTGCTCGCACCCTGCTGGTGGATTCGCCCCTGCTGCTGATGGATGAGCCGACCGCCCACCTTGATGCCCCCGCTGCGGTAGCTCTGATTAATGAGGTTGCCCGCGGTACTAAGCGCGCCCCCGGCCAGAAGCTCAAGGGCAAGACCAAGCTGCCTGCGGTCGTCCTGGTCTCCCATCGTGCCGAGGACATCGCCGCCTGCGATACCGTGGTGAAGCTTCGGTAGCTGGCAGAAAACCCCTCCTAAGGTTCCTATCAAAGGACGCCACGGGAGGGGTTTTCTGTATCTAGAGTGGCAGTGGAAATGTATCTGCTGTCTGGAAATTTACCACGGGGGGGTAAGGTGTGTTCTAGATAATAAATTTCTAGAGCTCGAGCTACAGATAGTGAGTGACCCCCATGCCTACTCTTCAAGAGCACAGCTATGTTGCGCCCCTGACTAAGAAGTTCAAACTATTCCTCTGCGGAGCAGTAGCTTTTGTACTGGTGAGTGTCACCCTGCCGATTCTGATTTTTGGCCCCGTCGACAAGGACGGCACCAACCAGGGGCTCCTCATTTCAGCGCTTGTAGGAGCTGCCGTAGCGCTGATCCTTATTCCGATGATTTTTAGCAGTACCCGCATTGACCTGCTCGATACTTCCGTCAAGATCACCACCATGAAGTTCTTCTCGAAAGAGCTACCCTACAGCGAGATTGAGAAAGCGGAGGTAGGCCCAGTAACCGGTCTGGTGCAGGGGGCCGGTCTCAGAATCATGGGTGGAGGTAACACCGGCTACCTGACCGGCGGCCCTTCCGTCACCTTTACCCTGACGAACGGTAGCCGGGTGACGGCATCCGCTAGCAACCCCGAGCAGGTTGTTGCTGAGGCGAACTCCCGGCTGAACTAGACGCTGAGCTAAGAGGTTTAATGTGAAAAAAGGAGCGGGCGCGCCCGTAACCGATTGCAGGGGGAGGGAGTGCTGGTGTGCCTGCTGGCTCGGGGCTGGCGTGAATTGGGCGAGCGCCCCAGCGCGAGCCCAAGAGGGTCGGCAGGTACACCAGCACTCCCTTTCCCCTGGTGCTATTTAGAAGAGAGCATCCTCTTCGGCCTCTACCGGCCCGTCGACCGCTACCTGAGCTTCAGGCTGACCGGCGGGTTCTTCTGACACCGCTGATACAGGTGCGGGGGAGGTTAGGGCCTGGTAGTTGGGGCCGATAGCGTCGATGCTCTGGGCAAGCAGGACGCCGGAGCCGTCGCGGGGGCCGAATTCGGTGGGCAGGGTGCGGGCAACACCGGCTGCTGAGACTGCCTTAGCCGGGCCGACACCCACCCAGGCTAGAGCAAGAGCGGTTTCGCCCTTGAGGAAGCGGTGGGCTCGCATGCCGCCGGTTGCTCGGCCCTTTTGGGGGAACTCGGTGAGTTCGGTGACTTTGGCTGTGGCCCCTTCCTCGCCGCCGTCGGTGATGGTGACGACCTGGGCGTCCGCGCCGGGGGCGGTGACGCCAAAGGCAAGAAGCTTGTCGTCGTCGGCTACCTTCATGCCGGCCATGCCGCCGCCGGTGCGGCCCTGGGGGCGGACCTTGGCGGCATCAAAGGTGAGGAGTTTGGCTTGTTCGGTGATGAAGGTCAGCACATCGTCGTTGGAGTCGCAGACGGCTACGCCTACTACCGAATCCCTGGGCTTGAGCTTCATGATCTCAAATTCGGTGGCATTGAGCGGGTAGTCGGGGTTGACTCGTTTGACGACGCCGCGTTCGGTGGCCAGGGCCAGGATGGCGTTGAGCGGTGCTAGGCCGATGAGTTTTTCGCCGCGGGCTAGGGTGATGGCGTCCGCGGCCTTGACGCCGCTGGTGGGCTGGGGGGTGCCGCCGGCTTCTTCGAGGACGGGTAGGTCAATGACGGGCACACGAATCAGGCGGCCGCTTGAAGTTACCGCACCGATTTCGCCGCGGGCGCTGGTGGGTACGATGGAGAGGTAGGCGTCGTGTTTGATGCGTTTGCCCGGGTCGAGCAGGGTGGGGCGTTGGCCCTTGACGCCGCTGGTGCGCCCCAGCTGGCCCGAGGTGGAGAGCAGGACCCAGCAGGGGTCGTCCGCGATTTCCAGGGAGAGGCCGGCTTCTTTTTTGGCCTTGGAGGCGGACGCCGACAGGGCGGCAACTGCGTCGGCCAGCTCGTCCTTGGTGACGATTTTGGTGCGGCGGTCGGTGCCGTATTCGTCGGCGACCTGCTGTAGTTCTTCGGAGACCAGGGCGCGGAGTTTTACGTCGGAGCCGAGGATTTCTTCGAGGGAGGCGATTTCTGCCAAGAGTTCGTCGCGTTCGGCTTCAAGCTCGATGCGGGAGTACTTGGTGAGCTGGCGCAGGCGCAGTTCGAGAATGTGGTTGGCCTGTACCTCGCTCAGGTCGTAAATCTGCATGAGGCGCTCACGGGCCTGGGCGGTTTCGTCGGAGGAGCGGATAATCTGGATCACCTCGTCGATATCGACGATGGCTACCAGCAGGCCCTCGACCAGGTGTAGGCGGTCGCGGCGCTTGCCTAGGCGGTGGTTGGTGCGGCGGCGCACGACGTCCAGGCGGTGGTTGACGTAGACGTGCAGCAAATCGAGCAGGCCCAGGGTCTGGGGCTGGCCGTCCACCAGGGCTACGTTGTTGATGCCGAAGGAGTCTTCCAGCGGGGTGTGCTTGTAGAGGGCGGCGAGCACGGCCTTGGGGTTGAAGCCGTTCTTGATTTCAAGGACCATGCGCAGACCGTTTTTGCGGTCGGTCAGGTCAACGACGTCTGAGATGCCCTGCAGCTTCTTGGAGTTGACGCCGTCCTTGATTTTTTCGATGACCTTTTCGGGGCCAACCAGGTAGGGCAGTTCGGTGACCACAATGCCCTGTTTGCGGGCGGTGACCTGTTCGATGGAGACCTTGGCGCGGGTCTTGAAGATGCCGCGCCCCTTTTCGTAGGCGTCCTTAATGCCGGTGGTGCCCACGATGGTGCCGCCGGAGGGCAGGTCAGGGCCGGGCACGAACTTCATGATGTCTTTGAGGGTGGCCTCGGGGTTATCGAGCAGGTGGCGGGCAGCGGCTATGACCTCGCGCAGGTTGTGGGGGGCCATGTTGGTGGCCATGCCGACGGCGATGCCGGCTGAGCCGTTGACCAGTAGGTTGGGGTAGGCGGCGGGTAGGACGGCCGGCTGCATGAACTGGTTGTCGTAGTTGGGTACGAAGTCCACGACGTCTTCGTCGAGGTTGGCGGTCATGGCGAGGGCCGCCGGGGCCATGCGGACCTCGGTGTAGCGGGAGGCCGCCGGGCCGTCGTCCAGGGAGCCGAAGTTGCCGTGGCCGTCGACCACGGGCAGGCGCATAGAGAAGGGCTGGGCTAGGCGCACCATGGCGTCGTAGATGGCGCCGTCGCCGTGGGGGTGCAGCTTACCCATGACTTCACCGATCACGCGGGCGCTCTTGACGTGGCCCTTCTCGGGGCGTAGCCCCATCTGCTGCATCATGTAGAGGATGCGGCGCTGCACGGGCTTGAGGCCGTCGCGGGCGTCGGGTAGGGCGCGGGAGTAGATGACCGAGTAGGAGTATTCCAGGAAGCTGGTTTCCATCTCGCTGGTCACGTCTATATCGACGATATTTTCGACGACGTCGGTGGGGTAGTCATCGTGCGCGGTGGTGCGGCGAGCCATCGAGACCTCTTCCTGGGAATTCGAACATAGGTTCGTTTATTCTACCGCGAAAGGGGGCCGCTAGCAGGTTGGATGCTGGTGCTAGCGGGTACGGGCAGGTACAAAGAGCCCGTAGATGCCCAGCGCTCCGAGTACGAGGGTAGCTACCCCAAAAGGAATAGCTGTGGGGGAGTGCTCACCGCCGGTCGTTATGAATGTATCTGCCAGCCCCACGCCCATGTGCCAGCCCCACCCCAGAAAGAGAAGGAAGCAAGCGATAGCTACAGAAAGAGAACAGAAACCGATAGCGCGCTTGGTGCTGTAGGATGCCATGCCCCGCAACCACTCGTGCACGTTCGGCAGAGCAGCTAAAAGAAGCGCGACGAAAAAGCCCCACACAACCACGACAAGGAGGCTAAACTGGTTGGTCTCCTTCAGCAGGCTGTAAATCTCGCTGAGAGTGTAACCCGGGGCTGCAGCCAGCGGGTTCCACCAAAAGGCATGCAAACCGTAGTAGATAGCTAGCAACAACCCGAGCACACAAAAGGTAAGGGGCAGGCGGACGTCCGGGGTCGGCTTTCCCTGTAACGTGCTGGTTTTTGCTTCGGTGGCGGGCGAAGCGCGAAAAATCTCACTGATGCCTACGCCCAGCAAGGCGGCGGCGCCTGCAAGGAAGGAAAGCCCCGCCGCCCAGTTGATGAGGGAAGCGAACTGAATTGAGACTGGGTGGGGGAGAGCTATCGCTCCTGAGATAGCCAGCGCAAACACCGCAGCACTACCGATAAGGAGCCAGCGAAAGACTGCATTGAGTGTGTTTGCTACGGGCCTAGGCTGTGCCCGATGCAAGTGCTCAGGAGAAACCGTCATGCCCCTATTCTGGCACGAGAACGCAATATATTAACGGCACATTTTCCTTGCCAAAGCCGGAAAGTCGCGCCCGAGGTGGGGCGGGCGTCCGCTCCCTGAAACATGCAGACGAAACATTTGCTTACGAACCGTCTTCAAAATATGTGAACAACGTGATACGCGGTACACTAAAAGGCAGTGGCCTCGTGCCCACAGGCTCAAGAGCGAGCATCACACACCCGTCGCGCAGACGCGACGGTGCCCACCGGCGCACGAGCCAATCGCAAGACAGTGTCGAGAGGAGTCCCACATATGAGCACTGTGGATAGCTTCGGTTCAAAGGGCGTACTTTCCGTCAACGGAACCGACTATGAAATTTTCCGTCTAAAGGCAGTAGAAGGCTCACAGAAGCTGCCTTACTCCCTGAAGGTTCTACTCGAAAACCTTCTGCGCACCGAAGACGGTGCCAACATCACCGAAGGCCACATCAAGGCACTCGCCAACTGGGATCCCTCCGCGGAACCCGATACCGAAATCCAGTTCACCCCCGCCCGCGTCATCATGCAGGACTTCACCGGCGTTCCCTGCGTGGTTGACCTTGCCACCATGCGCGAGGCCGTGAAGGAACTGGGCGGCGACCCCTCAAAGATCAACCCCCTGGCACCTGCCGAACTGGTCATCGACCACTCCGTGCAGATTGATACCTTCGGCACCGCCGACGCTATCACCCGCAACATGGACATCGAATACCAGCGCAACGGTGAACGCTACAAGTTCCTGCGCTGGGGCCAGACCGCCTTCGACGACTTCAAGGTCGTTCCCCCGGGCATGGGCATCGTGCACCAGGTCAACATCGAATACCTGGCCCGTACCATCATGGCCCGCGAAGTTGGCGGCGTACTGCGCGCCTACCCCGATACCGTCGTAGGTACCGACTCCCACACCACCATGGTCAACGGCCTGGGCGTACTCGGCTGGGGCGTTGGCGGTATCGAAGCTGAGGCAGCAATGCTCGGTCAGCCCGTCTCCATGCTGATTCCCCGCGTCGTCGGCTTCAAGCTCACCGGCTCCATCCCCTCCGGCGCCACCGCAACCGACGTCGTCCTTACCATCACCGAAATGCTGCGCGAACACGGCGTCGTCGGCAAATTCGTTGAATTCTACGGTGAAGGCGTAGGCCAGGTGCCCCTGGCAAACCGTGCAACTATCGGTAACATGAGCCCCGAATTCGGCTCCACCGCCGCCATGTTCCCCATCGACGAAAAGACCCTCGAGTACCTGCGCCTGACCGGCCGCAGCGAAGAGCAGGTCGCCCTGGTCGAGGCCTACACCAAGGAACAGGGCCTCTGGCACGACCCCTCCGTCGACGTCGAATACTCCGAGTACCTGGAACTGGACCTCTCCACTGTGGTCCCCTCCATCGCAGGCCCCAAGCGTCCCCAGGACCGCATCCTGCTCTCAGAGTCCAAGAGCCAGTTCGAATCAGACATCAAGAACTACGCCAAGGACGGCGAAACCGACAAGTCAGCCCAGGTCTCCATGGCAGACGGTCGCGAGTTCGAGCTCAAGAACGGTGCAGTGTCCATCGCTTCGATTACCTCCTGCACCAACACCTCAAACCCCTCGGTCATGATGGCAGCAGGCGTGCTTGCCCGCAACGCCGCCGCCAAGGGTCTGACCGCCAAGCCCTGGGTCAAGACCTCCATTGCCCCCGGCTCAAAGGTCGTCACCGACTACTACGAGAAGGCAGGTCTGCTGCCTGACCTCGAGAAGCTCGGCTTCTACGTCGTCGGCTATGGTTGCGCCACCTGTATCGGTAACTCCGGCCCCCTGGAGCCCGAAATCTCAGAGGCAATCCAGAGCGAAGACCTCTCCGTCACCGCGGTTCTCTCGGGTAACCGTAACTTCGAGGGTCGTATTTCACCGGACGTCAAGATGAACTACCTGGCCTCCCCGCCGCTGGTCATCGCCTACGCCCTGGCCGGTACCATGGACTTCGACTTCGAGAAGGACTCCCTGGGCACCGACGCCGACGGCAACGAGGTCTACCTCAAGGACATCTGGCCCGACCCCGAAGAAGTCCAGAAGATCATCGACGAGTCCCTCGACACCGAGATGTACACCAAGGAATACGGCACCATCTTCGACGGCGACGAGCGCTGGCAGGCCCTGGAGACCCCCACCGGCTCCACCTTCGAGTGGGACGAAAAGTCCACCTACGTGCGTAAGCCCCCGTACTTCGAGGGCATGACCATGGAAACCAGCCCCGTTGAGGACATCAAGGGCGCCCGCGTGCTGCTCAAGCTGGGCGACTCTGTCACCACCGACCACATTTCACCGGCAGGTTCCTTCAAGTCAGACACCCCCGCAGGTAAGTACCTGATCGAAAACGGTGTAGAACGCAAGGACTTCAACTCCTACGGCTCCCGCCGCGGTAACCACGAGGTCATGATTCGCGGTACCTTCGCCAACATCCGTATCAAGAACCAGCTTCTGGACGGCGTTGAAGGCGGCTTCACCCGCGACTTCACCCAGGGCGGCGAGCAGTCCACCGTCTACGATGCCTCCATGAACTACCAGGCCGCTGGCATTCCGCTGGTTGTTCTGGGCGGTAAGGAATACGGCACCGGTTCATCCCGTGACTGGGCTGCTAAGGGCACCACCCTGCTGGGCGTCAAGGCAGTTATCGCTGAATCCTTCGAGCGTATCCACCGTTCAAACCTGATCGGTATGGGCGTTGTGCCCCTGCAGTTCCCCGCCGGTGAGTCCCACGAATCACTCGGCCTGACCGGTACCGAAACCTTCGATATCACCGGCCTGACCGAACTGAACGAGGGCACCACCCCCAAGACCCTCAAGGTCACCGCCACCGCTGAAGACGGCAAGGTCACCGAGTTCGACGCTGTAGTTCGCATCGACACCCCCGGTGAAGCCGACTACTACCGCAACGGCGGCATCCTGCAGTACGTTCTGCGTAACCTGGTCCGCGGCTCCTAAGCTTTAGACCTAAGCCCCAGACCGCCTGCCGGTTCAAGACCTGTGGCCCCCACTGATCAGTGGGGGCCACAGGCCTTTTGTCTGTTTTCTATAGAGTTGGGACCAGTTAACTGTTCGAAGTATCGGTAGGCATTGAGGGCCTCGGGAGGAATCTGGTCCCTTGTGTGTGGCGGCGGGGACGGCGGCAGCGGCGGGAGTGGCTAGGTGAGCGGCTGCGTGGAGTTCCAGACCTGCCGCCACTTATCCGCTAGAGAATCAATATTTTCGTGGGCGTTCAAACCGCTAGGCTGAGGCACGACCCAGAGCTGGCTCGCCGGGTTCCACCCTTCAATCTGGGAGGTTTCCTGCTGCCCCAACCGAGCCTTCCTGTCACCAAAGGTCGTGCGGAAGGCTGTTATGCCAGCAATGGCTACAGCCTGGGGGCTGTAGATGTGGGTGAGTTCAATCAGCCGGGGGAGGGCGTCCTGCAGTTCCTGGGAGGTGAGCTCGTCGGCTCGTGCTGTTGCCCGGTTAACCAGATTGGTGATACCAATTCCCAGGTGGGCTAGCTGTTCCTCTACTTCGTCGCTCAGGCCGCGTGAGGCGTCCACCCTAGGAGTGACGATTCCGGCGCGATCCAGCGAAGGCCAGAAACGGTTGCCAGGAAAGGCAAAGGGGGCATTGACGGCGGACGTCCACAGCCCGGGGTTGATACCCACAATCAGCAGGCGGAGGGGAGTGCCAGCCGCAGGCAATCGGTCATCAAGGGTGCCGTTGACGAAGTCTTGAAGCTGCTCCCGAGTGGGGCGCTGATCGCCCAGCGGGGAGGGATGAAGAGTGCTCATGACCCTACCCTACACGCAGAAGTGCCCCGCACAGCCTTAGGCGGTGCGGGGCACTTGATGCGAAAGTGTAGAGACGGTTACTTGGCGTCCTGAACCGGGATAGCGCCGGTCTTCACGTCGTAGTAGGTCTCCCAGAAATCAGCGTTCTTAATGCCGAGGGGGCGGGGGTCGAACATGGGGTCAAGACCCTGCTTCTTCTGCTGCTCGTAGTCCTTGAGTACCTGCAGGGCGGGCTTCTGGATCACCAGAATACCGACGATGTTCAGCCAGGCCATCAGACCGACGCCGATATCGCCCAGAGCCCAGGCGGCACCTGCGGTGCTGACGCAGCCAATAACGGTTGCGGTCAGAATCAGCAGCTGCAGCAGACGCAACAGGGCGTTGCCCAGGGTCTTGTTCTGCAGGTTGCGGGTCAGGTAGCGCAGGTTGGTTTCTGCCATGTAGTAGTAGGCCACGATGGTGGTGAAGGCGAAGAAACCGAGTGAAACCGCAATAAAGATGGGGCCAGCACCGGGGATCAGCGTATCGAAGGCGGACTGTGCAAATGCCGGGCCAACGGTAACGCCCTCGGCCAGGTTGCCCGAGCCCTCTGCCAGCACGGGGGTGTCGGCTGAGCCGCCCTCGTAGACACGGTACATGCCGGTTGAAAGAATCAGGAAGGCAGTAGCGGAGCAGACGAAGAGGGTATCAATGTAAACGGCCATCGCCTGCACGAAGCCCTGGGCAGCGGGGTGCTTGACCTCAGCAGCTGCAGCGGCGTGGGGACCGGTGCCCTGGCCAGCTTCGTTGGAGTAGATGCCGCGCTTGACGCCCCACTCAACGGCGGTGCCGATGATGGCACCGAAGGTTGCGTGCAGACCAAATGCTGATGAGAAGATCAGGTTGATAACGTCACCCAGCATGTTGATGTTGATGAAGGCTACGATCATGGCCAGCACGATGTAGATGATAGCCATGAAGGGAACCACAACAGAGGCGAAGGTTGCAATACGCTTGACGCCACCAACGACGATGAAGGCCAGCAGGATGGTGATACCGGTGGCAGTCATCCAGGGGTGAACCTCGGGGAAGGCTCCCTGCATGGAGGTCGCAATACCGTTAGCCTGAACGCCCGGCAGGAAGAAGCCGCAGGCAAGGACGGTGGCAAAAGCAAAGATGGAGGCGTAGACCTTGAAGAGCCCGGAGTACTTGGTATGGCGGTAGGCCTTTTCAAAGTAGTAGGCAGGGCCGCCGCGGTACTCGCCGGTGACCTTATCGCGTTCCTTGTAAATCTGGCCCAAGGTGGACTCGATGAAGGAGGTTGATGAGCCCAGGAAGGCTACGGTCCACATCCAGAAGACGGCGCCGGGGCCGCCGAAGGCGATGGCGGTGGCAACGCCGGCGATGTTACCGGTGCCTACGCGGCCAGCGAGTGACATGGCAAGGGCCTGGAAGGACGAGACGCCGTCCTTAGATGACTCGCCCTTGAAGGTCGCGCGAATCATGGTGGGAATCTGGCGAATCTGGAGTAGGCGGGTGCGGATGGTGAAGTACACGCCAACAGCCAGGCAAAGATATACCAGCACGGGTGACCAGATAATACTGTTCGCCCAGTCGATTGCTGCGGTCATAGAAGAAATCCATTCGTGCGGGGCTAGTGAGGGAACTAGCCTGGTAATGATTCAGTCTCACTGTGACCTATATTTGTGTGCCATTGCACAGTGTGAGCTGTTGAACACTGATACTAGCGGCTCGTATATACATTTGAAAAGCGCCACGCGTGATGAAACCTAACTGAAACACAAGCGCTACACCGCTTCCCACACTGTGAATCGCTAAACCAGCACTGAGCGGGTAAAGTTACTTAATTGCAACACACTAGACTTTTGACCGGTGACCGCCGCCCGCAGCTACAAGGACGTTGGGGCGCAGCTAGCCGGTGAACGGGGGAGTAATCGTGGGACTACTAGAAACTATTGGTGAGCCGAGCGACCTGAACGCTCTGAGCTCCGAGCAGCTTACCGAGCTTGCCCAAGAGATTCGTGACTTCCTCGTTGCTAATGTCTCGCGGACCGGCGGGCACCTGGGCCCCAACCTGGGCGTTGTCGAACTGACCCTGGGCATCCACCGGGTCTTCAATTCCCCCCACGATTCCATCGTCTTTGATACCGGCCACCAGTCCTACGTTCATAAGCTGGTGACCGGCCGCCAGAATTTTGAAACCCTGCGCCAGAAGGGCGGCATTGCAGGCTACCCTGAGCGCGCAGAATCTGACCACGACATCGTTGAGTCCTCGCACGCGTCCTCGTCTCTTTCCTGGGCAGACGGTATCTCACGCGCCTACCAGCTCACCGGGCAGGGCGACCGCTACACCGTAGCCGTTATCGGCGACGGTGCGCTTACCGGCGGTATGGCCTGGGAAGCGGTCAACAACATCGCAGCGGATAAAAACCGCAAGGTCGTCATTGTGGTCAACGACAACGGCCGCTCCTATGCTCCTACCATCGGCGGTTTCGCCAACCACCTCGCTGCCCTGCAGCACGAACTGCAAAATAAGGTAGATAAGGTTCGCCTGGACTCCCGCTATGAGCGCACCCTGGCTGCTGCCCGCACCAAGCTGCAAAACGGCGGTTCTGTGGGGCAGATGATCTATCGCGGCCTGCATGGCATGAAGGCCGGCATCAAGGACGTCATGGTACCCGGCGGTATCTTCGAAGACCTCGGCATGAAGTACGTGGGCCCCATCGACGGGCACGACCTCGAAGCCGTAGAAACCGCCCTGGAATCCGCTAAAAACTTTGGCGGACCCGTCATCGTGCACGCCATCACCGAAAAGGGCCACAGCTACGCGCCGGCCGTCAGCGACAAGGACGACATGTTCCACGCCGTCGGCGTCATCGACCCCGACACCGGCGAGGCTCTGGCGAAGTCGTCCGGAAAATCCTGGACCAGCGTCTTTGCCCAAGAAATCAAAGATATCGCCGACGAGCGCGACGACATCGTCGGTGTCACCGGCGCTATGCTCATTCCCGTTGGCCTCAAGCCTATGGCCGCCGCCCACCCCGACCGCGTCATCGACGTGGGTATCGCCGAACAGCACGCTATCGCTATGAGCGCGGGCCTGGCCTACGGCGGCCAGCACCCCGTGATCGCCCTCTATGCGACCTTCCTCAACCGCGGCTTCGACCAGCTGCTCATGGACGTCGCCCTGCACAAGGCCGGCGTAACCATCGTGCTGGACCGATCCGGCGTCACCGGCCCCGACGGGGCCTCCCACCACGGCATGTGGGACCTTGCCCTGCTACAGTTCATCCCCGGCCTGCACCTAGCTGCCCCCCGCGACGCTGTAACCTTGCGCGAAGAACTCCGCGAAGCCGTCGCCATCGAGGACGCCCCCACCGTGGTGCGCTACCCCAAGGGCTCAGTGGGCGCCGACATCCCCGCACTTGAGCGCCTGGCAGACGGCACGGACGTCCTCGCCCGCCACGGCGAACCCAACCCCGAAAGCGGCCAGCGCGACGTGCTCATCATCGGAGTTGGTGCCTTCGCCCGTCTCGCCCTCGACACCGCAGATCTACTCGCCGAGCAGGGCGTGAGCGTAACCGTCATCGACCCCCGCTGGGTCATGCCCGTACCCGCCAGCGTAGTAACCCTCGCCGGCGAACACCGCATCGTCGTCTCCATGGAGGACGGCGTGCGGGCAGGCGGCGTAGGCTCCCGCATCCGCCAAGAAATGCGAGCAGCCGGAATCGACACCGCCCTCAACGAACTCGGACTACCCGCCGAATTCATCAAGCACGCCGAACGCGGCGAAATCCTCGAAGAAGTCGGGCTTACCCCCCAGAAAATTAGCGCCGATATTCTCGCGCAACTCGCCGGGAACATGGTGCCCTTCGCCCGCACCGAAGGGGAGAAGCCGAAGCACACTAGCTAGGCGACAATTAGGGGGCCGTAAGGCGTGCTTAGAACAGGATGCACGGGCTCACGCTCGCTGTCGACCCTCTCGCTGGTTCGCTAGCGCTCACAAGCGATTCACGCCAGCCCCGAGCCAACAGCTTCGCTGTGAGCCCGTGCATCCGTTATGGCTAGCTTAGGAAACCCAGATCCTTCCGTCCTTGACTTCCACCGTGAACTCGGGCAGGGCGGTTTCTGCCGGGCCGCCTTGAACCGAACCGTCCTCCAGTGAGAATACTGAGGCGTGGCAGGGGCAGGTCATGGTCTTTTCTTTCTGTGCGTTCAGCTGGCAGCCCTGGTGGGTGCACACCGATGAGAACGCGTGGAAAGTGCCCTCGGTCGGCTGGGTAATCATTACGGTCACCCCGTCGTTGTTGGCCTGAATGACGCCGCCTACGGGGACGTCCTCAACCGCGGCCATGTCGGTGGCTTGCGCCGGGCGGCCGTCGTTGGCGGTCAGGCTCTCAGACTCGTCAGAAGAACCGCAGGCAGTCAGCAGCGCGGCACCGGCGCCCAGACCCGCAGTGCCCGCTACCGCCTGGCGGCGGGTGAGCCCACGCCCACCGGTCTCGGCCTGCTCAGCGGGGGCGGGGGCGTCCTTGTTTTCCTTCTGACAACCACAGGTAGTGCACATAGTTGAACCTTACTTTGTAGATGAATGTCTAACCCGGGCAAAAACATCAGCCAGGTCAGGGGCTATAAGTTCAATCTGCCACTGGCGTGCCCCAAGTTCAAGCAGGGCTACCCTAAGTTCCTCAACGGACGACCCGGTAGGCGGGTCCCAGCACAGGCGGCGCAGTACATCGGGGGCAAGGACGTTCTCCTGCGGCATGTTTAGGCGCTCGCCCGCAGCGAGCACCACAGGTTTTGCCTCAGCAATGAGCAGGGCGGACTCGGGGCGCTTGACCTCCCATGCCTTCAGCGGCGGGGGACCGGACGCCGGGGTCGTGAAGGGGACGGGCTCCGCCTCCTTCTTCGCGTCCGCCAGGGCCTTCAGCCAGCGCGGCGCCTCCCGCTTGAGAGCGCGGGTTTGAAAGCCGGGAATCTGCAAAATAGCCGGGACGGTGCGCGGCATCAGCCGGGCAGCAGTAATCAAGGACGCATCGGGCAGCAGACGCTTGGGGGCAACGTCCTTCTTCTGCGCCAGGTGTTCACGCTCGTACCAGAGGTTGCGCAGGGCGGTGAGCTGGCGGCGGGTTTTCAAATCGCGAATACCCTTGGTCTTGCGCCAGGGGTCGGGCTTCTCTTCACGCTCAGGGTGCTCACACACGTAGCGGAACTCCTCAAGCGCGTAGGCCAGCTTGCCCTGGGCCCGTAGCTCATCTTCCACCGCATCGCGCAGATCAAGCAGAATATCAACGTCTAAAGCGGCATAGTTCAGCCAGGCGGCGGGGAGCGGGCGGTGGGACCAGTCCACGGCAGAGTGCTCCTTGGCCAGCTTGTAGCCCAACAGGTTCTCTACCATGTACCCCAGCCCGACGCGCTCAAACCCGGCAAGGCGTCCGCCCAGCTCGGTATCAAAGAGGGCATCGGGGTACATGCCAATCTCCGCCAAACACGGCAAATCCTGGGTCGCGGCATGCAAGACCCACTCAGCCCCGGCCAGGGCATCGTTAATCAGGGTGAGGTCGTCAAAACTCTCGGGGTCAATCAAAATCACCCCGGAATTACCTCGCTTGAGCTGCACTAAAAAAGCCCGCTGACCATAGCGAATACCAGATGCGCGCTCGGTATCAACCGCCACGGGCCCGCTTTCTGCCGCCAGAATTTTAGCTACGCGGTGTAAGCCCCGCTCGGTATTAATGACGCTCGGGGTGCCTCCCTCAGGCTCATCGAGGTAGACCACATCGGGGATATTAATCCCCTCGGGTAAATCAAACTGAGAACCTGTTCCCCCTACAGGTTGCGCCACCATAAAACTCCCTCCCGGTGGAAAACTACCTCCCCATTATGCCAGGTTTTGCCCAGCCCTACCGGGGCGGGTGGCGTCCGCTCACCCACAATCCCCGGGCAGAGAACCTAATCAGCTACCGGCTTCTCGTGCAGGGTCAGGCTGATGGAGTTAATGCAGTAGCGCAGGTCGGTGGGGGTGTCATACCCTTCCCCCTCAAAAACATGGCCCAGGTGCGAATCGCAGGCAGCGCAGCGCACCTCAACGCGCACCATGCCCAGGGAACGGTCCTCGATATAGCGCACCCGGTCAGCGGCCAGTGGCTCAAAGAAAGAAGGCCAGCCGCAGTGGCTCTCAAACTTCTCGGTAGACCGGAACAGTTCTGTGCCACAGGCCCGGCAGGCATAGACGCCCTCGGTGGTGGTGTCCCAATACTCACCGGTAAAAGCCCGCTCCGTACCGCCTTGGCGCAGCACCGCGTACTCATCGGGGTTCAGAACTTCCTTCCAGTTCTTGGCAATGGCACCAAGGCCGGGCAGAGAATCACTCATGGCTTGCTCGCTTTCATCAGGGCGGTGTCTGTGCACCAGTATAAGCAGGCGCAGGGGGCCCTTATTCCCGTACACTGGGCATTATGGCTACTGAGCACGTATACCCCACACCCGCCCGCACCCTCACCTTAGCTACCGTAGCGGGGGTTGCCGGGGCCGCCGGTGCGACCCTGGCCTTCGCTGCCGCCCTGGGCACCGCGGGGGTTGCCACCCACTTCGCCCGCAAAATTGTGGTTCCACCCAAGGCCCCGGTGGAGGACGTCCGCGTGCACTCGGTGGGGTACAGCAGCGTTGAGATGAGCGAAGAACAGCCTCCCACCAGCATCCGTATCGACGCCACCGAACGCACAACGGCCCCCGGCCACTACGGCTTTTACTTCTCGGGTGGGGCGGGCTTTGCCCTACTGGGAGAGGTCATCTCTTACCTGCCCGCAGAAAACACGGTGGTGCGGAGTATCGAAAAAATTTACCGGGGCGATATCGCAGGTATTAAGCGCGGACGCCTGACCGGCGTGGTTGCCACCGACCCGGCAATGGCTGGCTACCGGGCTGAAGATATCGAACTATCTTTGCCAGTAGGTGTTGCGCCGGCCTGGGTCGTGCACCCCGGCGCAGCCCTGGACCGGCAGGAACCAAACGACTCCGGTGTACCTGAGCCCAGCGACACCTGGGCCATCATGGTGCACGGCATGGGGGCAACCCGCGCCGAAACCCTGCGCGCCCTCGATGCCACCCAGGCCCTGGGCCTCACCAGCCTGCACATGAGCTACCGCAACGACCGCGAAGCTCCCGCCAGCGAGGACGGCCGCTACGGCCTGGGCTTTACCGAATGGCGGGACGTTGAAGTAGCTATCGACTACGCCCTGGCCCACGGCGCTCGCGATGTAGTGCTGTTCGGCTGGTCCATGGGCGGTTCTATCTGCATGCAAACCGCTGACCTTGCCCGTAACCGCCGGGCCATCCGGGCGCTGGTGCTCGATGGGCCTGCCCTGGACTGGCTCGAACTCATTCGCTACCACACCCACCTGAACAAGATCCCCCTGCGCATTGGGCAGCTGGGTGTTCAGATGATTACCCACCCGGCCCTGAGCACCCTCACGGGCCTGAAGGAACCCATCAGCCTCGACCAGATTTCCTGGCCCCACCGGGCAGGTGACATCGCCCTGCCCACCCTGATTATGCACTCGGTGGACGACACTTACGTGCCCTACCAGCCTTCCCAGGCCCTAGCTGAGCTATCCCCCCTGGTGGACTTCGTACCCTTCGAAAAGGCTCCCCACACCAGGGAATGGAACGTGGACCCCCAGCTCTGGTTCGACACCGTAACGAACTGGCTAGGCAGCCGCGATATCGGCATACGCCCCCTGGGTTAGGGTAACTAGGTCATCAGCAGCTAGCTCAACATCTAGACCACGGCGCCCACCGGAGACCAAAATCGTGTCGAAGAGCTGGGCAGTCTCGTCCACCAGCGTGGGGTGCGCCGTCTTCTGGCCAAGCGGTGAAATACCGCCCACCACATAGCCGGTGCGCTTCTCTGCCACATCGGGGGCCGCCATCTTGGCCGACTTCCAACCCAGGGCAGCGGCAGCAGCCTTCACATTGAGCTTGCCACCCACCGGCACCACACAGACCGCAAAATCTTTCTCGTGGGTAATCATCAAGGTCTTAAAAACCTGCTCGGGGGAGCGGCCCAACTTTTCAGCAGCCTCCAGACCAAAATTGGTTTCACCGTCCACATGCTCATATTCGCGCACCTCAAAGGCGGTACCGGTCTGCTGCAACAGAGCCAAAGCAGCCGTAGCCGCCCCCTTCTTCTTCGCCTTCGCCACCGTTTCTCTTCCCTTTCACTCACGTCAATAGGTATGCACCTACCAGCCTAAAACGAGAAGCCGCCCACCGGCGTCCGCCCAGGGGCTGACCAGCAAATCTGTGAACAAGCCAACCGGCTTAGAGTCAGTCCCGCACTAACCCCACCGCAACATTGGGCAACCTGCCTGCCAGCTACTAAACTGTGGGTGTACGAATCACCAGCGCACCGTCGCGCCCAAGGGAAAGACCACACGTGGCAACCTACACCCACCTCACCGACCGCACCCCCCACGTCTCAGCCGACGAACTCCTCTCAGGGTTCAGACCCTCAGAACGCTTCGGTGAAGTGTCTTTCAATACCTACCGCCCCGACCCTGCCCAGCCCTCCCAGCAGGCAGCAGTCGACGCCCTGCGCGCCTTCGGCGAAACCATCAACCGCGGCGGATCAACCAGCGGGGGCGGCTTCTTCGGCAAACTCTTCGGCGGCGGCAAGAAGAAGGACGACACCAAGGCCGGTCTCTACCTCGACGGCGGCTTCGGCGTGGGTAAAACCCACCTGCTCGCCTCCCTCTGGCACATGGTCGAAGGGCCCAAAGCCTTCGGCACCTTCGTCGAATACACCAACCTGGTCGGCGCCCTGACCTTCCGCAAAACCGTCGAAGCCCTTTCACACTACAAACTGGTCTGCATCGACGAATTCGAACTCGACGACCCCGGCGACACCGTACTCATGTCCCGCCTCATGCGCGAACTCGCCGAAGCAGGCGTCAAACTCGTCGCCACCTCCAACACCCTGCCCGGCGCCCTCGGCGAAGGTCGCTTCGCCGCAGCTGACTTCAAACGCGAAATCCAGGTACTCGCCGACCAATTCGACGTGCTGCGCGTCGACGGCGAAGACTTCCGCCACCGCGGCCTACCCGCTGCCCCCGCACCCGTCGCAGATGCTGATTTCGATTCCCTGGTCGATAGTCGTTTCGACGGGCTCGGCACCGTCGCCATCGACGACTTCGAAGCCCTCATCGACCACCTCTCCCGCGTGCACCCCTCCCGCTACCGCCAATTCATCGACGGCCTCGACGCCATCGCCTGGCGCAACGTCACCACCATCACCCAACAAGCCGTCGCCCTGCGCTTCGTCGTCCTCGCCGACCGCCTCTACGACAAAGACCTCCCCATCATCGCCTCCGGCGTACCCTTCGACCGGGTCTTCACCGAAGAAATGATGACCGGCGGATACCAGAAAAAGTACTTCCGTGCGGTTTCACGCCTCACCGCTCTAGCGCGTGAAGGTATGTTGGACGATAAGACGGCGTGAAACCACTCCGTTCGCTCTAGCGGTGGCTCAGATCAGGCTTATTACGGATTCATTAAGGCTTCGCAGGCTCAGCCAATTCGCTCCGTTTTCTATTTCGCTTCGCGGAAAACGGGAGCTCATCCCGCTCACTCCGTCTCGCCTCACCGCTCTAGCGCGTGAAGGTATGTTGGACGATAAGGCATAAGATAAGGCCTAAAACAAGGACGCCGGGGCGCACTCACCTGCTACAGGCAGGCGGGCGCGCACCGGCGTCCTTATTTCCCGCAGAGCCTTAGCCGGGGAAACCCAGCTCAGCCCAGCGGTCGCGCGTCAGCTCAGCGGCGCGCATATCAAGCAGGGGAGTGGAGCCGTCCTCAAGTGGACGGCCCGGCTGACTTTTCACCAAAGTACGGAAATCGGTAAACCCAACCCTGTGAGCCACCCGCTCGGACGCCTCGTTATCAGCAAGTGCCTTCCAACTCAGCCGGTCGAGGCCCAGTCCCTGGGGGTCCAGGGCAAAGCCCACCACCATACCCAGGGCCTCGGTCAGAAACCCCTGACCGCGACTCCCCGGCGCCAACCAGTAGCCAACCTCAGCCGAAGAACCCGTGACGTTAAACAGACTCACCACACCGGCGAAAACCCCGCTCGCATCAATACCCCACACCAGCTCATGCCCGCTCTCGCTCGCCTGATGGGTGTAGGCAACAAAATCACGGGCAGTCTCTTCCGTATAGTTCAGGGGTACGGATAGACAAAAACGAATAATATCCGGGTCCTGGCAAGCCTGAGCCATCGCCGCTGCATCGGCCTCACGCAAGGGGCGCAGGGTAAAACGTTCGGTGAGAAGCTGGGGGTGCATGAAAACTCCACGATGAATAGAAATGTTTTTTACAGTGTACGCGCTCAAAGATGTGGCGCAGGGCATAGAAGAAAAATTTTGAACTGGACGGGGTTGTGGCGGTAAAAACCGCGAAAACACGCGGTAAAAAAGGATTTACGTGAAGGTGCGTGTTGATTTGGCAGGAGCCAGAAAAGTGTGTAAAGTATTTACTCGTTGGTTCGGTTCCCCAAAGGAATTGAAACACAATGCGGTTGTAGCTCAGTTGGTAGAGCACCACCTTGCCAAGGTGGATGTCGCGAGTTCAAGTCTCGTCAACCGCTCGCAACACTCCTTGTGAGTGTCTAGCGCGATTGGCGCAGCGGTAGCGCACTTCCTTGACATGGAAGGGGTCACTGGTTCGATCCCAGTATCGCGCACTGGATGAAAATCCACTGCAAATAATTGCATACGCGGTTGTAGCTCAGTTGGTAGAGCACCACCTTGCCAAGGTGGATGTCGCGAGTTCAAGTCTCGTCAACCGCTCCACGTAAGCCCCGGTTCAGTGAGCCGGGGCTTTTGTTTTATTCCGCGCGAGCGTGTGCGTGTGGTGCATGATTTGAGGTTTTTCTGCCGAGCGTGCGTCATATCGCTGAGCGTGCATCTGTCTGCCGCACGCTCAGCGATATGGTGCACGCTCGCTTAACCTGTGGAAAACTGCCGGCTCAGTCGGTAAAAGCCGCTGAAAACCCCGAGTTATCCACAGTGTCGCTGAAATCTTCAGAAATAAACGGTTCCCGCTCTAAGGCATTTCACAATAGCGCTATGAAAGAACTCAGCGACCGGGTCAAAACCTCACGAGAACTTGCCGCGAGAGGGATCTCGCACACGCGCGTCCGCACCTACTGCGCACAAGGGGTCTACGCCAAAATTGCCCCCAACAGCTACTGCCTGGCACGTGAATGGAATGCTCTCACCCCAGAACAACAACTAAAAGTCAGGCACTACGCATTCGCTAAAAATCACCCGGGGTATGTTCTGAGCCATGCCTCGGCGGCACTGTTCTGGGGTGCCCCTTTTCTGAGCCTGCCTGGCCATATCTGGGCTAGCGTGCCCTCGGCGCATATTAGGGCGCGAACGCCACATCATAAGATTTTTTCTAATCGAGCAGTAGAGTGCGAGCGGGCGCTACTGCACGAAGGGGTCTATCTGACCGACCCGCTGCAGACCTCGGTTGATTGTGCCCGCACCCTTCCTCTGATTGAGGCACTGTGCATCGTGGACTACATGCTGAACAGTAAGCTCTGCTCGCCGGCTGCTTTGAAACCACTGCTGATGAACGTGAGTGGGCGAGGTGCTGCGCGGGCCCGCCAGATCGCGCAGCGAATGAGTCGGTACGCGGCCTCTCCTGCAGAGACGATTGCCAGAAACCACATGATTGACTGGAAGTTTCCCCGGCCGCAAGAGCAGGCCAAGCTGGTGGTTAAAGGAAAGGTTTATCGGCCAGATTTTCTGTGGGAAGAGCTGAAGCTCATCTTAGAAGTCGATGGGGCCATCAAATACGACGGTACCTACGGAGAGCCAACCGGGGTGATACAGCGGGAGCATCTGCGACAAAGAGAACTTGAACAGCTCGGATACGTTGTGGTGCGTGTGAGGTGGGACGATATTACCGCGCACCCTGAGAACCTTAAAGACCTACTGATGCGCCACGGGCTGAAACCGGTTGCCTAGTGCCGGGGCAGCTTTTTGGCGAGCGTGCGTTAAATCGCCGAGCGTGCGGCAGAAAGATGCACGCTCGGCGATATGGTGCACGCTCGTTGTGTAGGGGGCGGACGCACGGGGCGGCCTCGACCTGGCAGGGAAGTCAAGCGGGCGTAGAGCGAGCTAGGCGTCTCGGTTGAAACTCTGCCTGGCTTCGTGTAAAGTAATGCGAGTTGCGGTTGTAGCTCAGTTGGTAGAGCACCACCTTGCCAAGGTGGATGTCGCGAGTTCAAGTCTCGTCAACCGCTCTCTCGAAAACAACTCGTTTTCGCAACTCAGACCACGGTCTGAGCGTGTGGTGGGGTGGTCGAGTGGTTAGGCAACGGTCTGCAAAACCGTGTACGCGGGTTCGAATCCCGTCCTCACCTCCACGCGCGATTGGCGCAGCGGTAGCGCACTTCCTTGACATGGAAGGGGTCACTGGTTCGATCCCAGTATCGCGCACAAAGAAAGGCTCCCTGGCTTCGGCCAGGGAGCCTTTTGCATACGCCCTTTACACCTGAATGACCTGTGCAAGACTAGAACCATGCACCTGACCGTCACCCACTTTGGCTATAGTCCCCTCAAAGGCGCCCGTCATCAGGCGCGTACCATAGCCGAGATTACCGCGTCCGGCCCTACCTTCAATCGCCGCTGGGCTCTCGTCTCACCCGCCGACCGCACCGTGCTCCGCACCGTTGCCCACCCGACCCTGATGGGAATTACCACCGATCTGACCGCCCGCGACGGAAAGACAGACCTCACCCTGCACATACCTGGGGCGGGTAGCTACACCGTTCCCGCCCTCACCAAGGCTGCCACTAGCACCTTCACCTCCTGGGGTGCTACAAAGCAGCTGGCGGTCTATAAGCACCCGGTCAATGATGCCTTGAGCACCTACCTGGGCAAGCCCGTGGCCCTGGCTTTTGCTCCTCGGCAGAATCTGGTCTACGACGGTGCCCTATCACTTGTCGGCAGCGCGACCTTGGACGACATAGCCGCGCGGCTCAACCCCGAGAACCCTCCGACCGCGGACGAGTTAGCTGCCAGATTGCGCTGCAACCTGGTGGTCGAGACCTCAATGCCCTACATCGAAGATAGTTGGCAGGGGACAACGCTGACCTTCCAGGCAGGACGCGGCCTGCCGGTTGGGTTGCACGGTCTGCAACTGGTTGCTGGAGAAGGTATCAGCCGATGCGCTGTGATTGACTACCAGCCAGAAACCGGCCAGCGCACAGCCAGGTTTCTTAAGCTCTTGGCCTCCTATCGGCCCAGAAACCAGCGCGGTGAGCCGACAGCGGGTATATACGCGAGCCTCACAGCTACCGCGCCGGGTCTGCTGTCCGGCCCTGTAAAGGGTGATAATAAAGGGTAAAGACCCTCAACGAAGAAGGTGCCCCCGTGACTGTCTACCGCCCTTTCCCTGCCCTTGCCAGTTTGCTGGCTACCGGCGTCCTGCTTCTCACCGCCTGTAGCACCCCCATGACTACCGCGACCGACCAGGGGAGCGGGGTGAACATGGATGACTTGCTCGCCGTGCAGGTGCCCACCGGGACCCCGGCCATCGAGCTGGAATGGGCGGACGGCCCCCACGTACCTGCCGACCGAAAGGTCGAGGAGCGCGTGTGGGCTGAGGACGACACCGTAAAACTCCATCAGGTTGATGTTGGGAACGTGACGGTAGGGGGCTTCACCGCCCCGGCCCGTGGCACCTTCGCCGAATCCAGGAGCACTGCTGGCCCCAAGCCGCTGATTGTCATCAGTCACCTGCGCGGCCCCAACTGCACCGGGGAAAACTACACCTACCCCTGCCCGAGTGGGACCGAAGAGATCCGCTATGACCGGGGCATGAACTACTTGGCCCATGAACTAGCGGCTCAGGGATACGACGTGCTGATCCCCGACGTGGGGCCGGTCTTTATCGGGTCAGATGTGGAAGGTGCCTACGACCAGCGAGAACTCTGGAAGGCTGTGGTCACCGAGCTTATCTCAGCTGCTCAGAGCCCCAACGATGCTACCGGTATCACCCTGGATGATGCGGGTGACCTCAGCAAAGGCCAGGTCGGCCTGCTGGTTCATTCGCGCTCAGCCAGCATGATTGAAGCTGCCCATGAGATCTTCGGTGACGGGCTCAAGAGCGTCATGGCCTATGGCCCCTACTACGCGACCGAAACCCCCGAGGCCTTCGCACCGGCTTTGCCTGACGTGCCCTACCTGTCGCTGACCGGGGAGCTGGATCAGGACGTCAAAACCGCTGGCAACCGCTTGCTGACCCGCTACCTGGCTACCCCGCGTACCGCCCCCGCCTACGATGTACAGGTTGAGGGGCTGGGGCACCTGTCCGTGAACCGGGCTCTATCTGCGGCGGGAGTCGATGACCGGGTCGGCTGCGACCTATTGGACTGCCCCGACACCGCCACCCACGAGAAGGTTCTCGCCGAATCAGCGACCAGCTGGTTCGAGGCAACCATGCCTGTTGAGGGCTACCTGGCGGGTGCAACGGGCGATATTGACCTGGCCCCCGTTGTTCCGGCCTCGTCCGCCGCCCTGCCAACGTCCTTCCCCCGGGAACTCGCTGGCCTGCCCACCCGCTGGCTGGCAACCACCCACCGCCCCGAAGCCACCAGGCTAACGGCTCTTGACCTTACCCACAATGGGGACTCAACCCTCTGCACCCTGCCCGAGAACGTGGTAGCTGCCGCGGGTGCGTCCGCCTGCCCGGAACCCAAAGCCGGTGTGGCTGAATCCACCGTGCCGCTGCTGACTTTTACCCACACCACCCTGGCAGGCTCCTGGCCCGCCGCCGATGCCCTGGCCCTGCACATCATGCCCTTTGGGGTGCCGTCCGATCAGCAGGGGTTACAGGTCACCATCACCACCGACCGCGGAAGCCACACCGCAACCCTGCCCGCCAGCACCCCGGCCATTGCCGGTCGGGTGACGGACTATAGCGACGGCTACTACATGCCCTCGACCGTCCGCCTGGCCCTGTCCAAGGAATTACAGGGTTCCACTGTCACTTCTGTTGAGCTGGAGGGCGGGGAATCAACCTACGCTCTGGCTGGTATGGACATCTGGTAACAATATGTGCCCTGCGGCACTTTTGGGTAGGGTGGTGTTGGTAACAACCCGCTGAAAGGACCCCACCGTGCATCGTCGCCTCTTTGCCTTCCTCTCCCTAAGCGCCCTGGCCCTGGCAGGCTGTAGCTCGCAGACTGCGGAAAGTAGCGGGGCGGACGCCGCTGTCCAGCAGAGCGGGCAGGGGCAGGTAGCCCCCGGGGAAGCGGGGCAGACGAGTGAATCGGGTACCCTGACTGCGTCGGCAGCAGGTGGAGCCTGCGGCGAGGCAGACTGCGTCTCCCTGCTCTTCACCGGTGATTTTCTCATGCACAACATGCTCTGGGCCCAGGCTGAAGCTGATGCAGCCGCAGCCGGGGCCACCGGATTAGATTTTGGGCCCCTCATCAGCGAGCAGAAGCCCTACCTTGATCGCGCAGATCTAGCGGTCTGCCAGATGGAAACAGTAGTTGCCCATGAAGACGGCCCCTTTTCTGGCTACCCCAACTTCAATGTGCCGCCCCAGATTCTGACGGCTGCAGCGGACACCGGGTGGGATGTCTGCATGACGGCCTCTAACCATTCGTTTGACCAGGGTACTGAGGGGCTAGAGCGTACCTACCGTGCGGTTGAGGCAGCCGGTATGGGTGTTACCGGCACCTCGCTGACCGAAGAAGAAGCTGAACAGCCCGATATTTTCACTACCGCCAACGGTGCGCGGGTGGCGATGATTACCGGCACCTACGGGCTCAATGGGAATGTGCCCGAACACTCCTGGCAGGTTGATATGCTCGATTCCCAAGCCATGATTGCCAAGGCAACCCGTGCTCGGGAAGAGGGGGCTGACCTGGTGATTGCCAATATGCACGCCGGTGATGAGTACGTGCATGAGCCCTCAGCCCAGCAGGTAGAGGTGGCTCATGAACTGGTTGATTCAGGGCAGTTCGACCTGATCGTGGGTCAGCACGCCCACGCCGTCCAGCCCATCGAGAACTACAAGGACACCTGGATTGTCTACGGTATGGGGAACAACCTCACCGAGCTTTCACCCTCCTACGTTGCCAACAACGAGGGAATTATGGTCAACCCCATCTTTGAGCGAGGGGAGGACGGCACCTGGCAGGTGCGCGACCTGCGCTGGGTCTCTAGCACCATGGTCGATAACCCCGCCTACCGCTACTGCATCACCTCACCCAGCCGTCCTGCCTCCGACTGCGTTGACGAAGCCTACGCCCAGCAGTCCAACGCCCGTGTTCAGCAGATTGTTGAGTCCATGGGTGCGGCTGAGGCTGGCGCTCGCCAGTGGAGCTAGGGTAAGCGGTCTAACCTATCGGCCCTCTCGTACTTGGCAGAGCAGACGCGTATAATCGATAGAGCGCCAAATAGAGCTGAGAAGGCTGGGCGCTTTTTCGATTTTTCCCCGACGTCAGGACGGCCGCGTGACCACACCCATGCTAGCGTCAGCAACCGACCACGGTCGCATGTACGCGCGCGCGGTTGGCGGGGAGCTACTGGTTCCATCTATCACCACGGTCATTGGGCAGCAAGCCAACGACCTCTCGGGCTGGCACGGCTATATGGCGGCTAAGGCCGCCCTTGAAGACCAGCGGTCCTACCGGGCCACCAGCTCAGCTGGGCTCAAGTTCGCGGTGATTCGGGACGCGGCGGCAGCCTCAGAACGCTACCGGGACGCCGCAGCGGCCAGGGGCGATCGCGTGCACAATTACGCAGAACAGGTAGCCCTGCGCGCCATGGGCCTGCCCCACGAGGTAGAGGGCTATCGCGAGAACCTCATCGCCCACGGGGAACAGGCCTACGCCGACCGTTTTGACGAGTGGTGGGGCCTCTATCGCCCCAAGCCCCTGGCCACCGAAGTGACCATCTGGAACGAAACCGTGGGCTATGCCGGTACTCTCGATCTGGTCGCCGAAATTGCTGGTCACACCTGCATCATCGACTACAAAACCAAGGGCACCGACCGCAAGGGGCGGGTCAAGCCCCTGGACGATAAAGTGGTCATGCAGCTGGTCGCCGGTGTCAAAGCAGAAGAAGCGCTGGTTGACGCTGAACACGGCAGCTGGGAGCCCTGGCAACACGGGGGAGCGAGCATCCTCATGGGTGTTGCCCTGGGCGAAACCCAGGTGGTACCCCAGCAGGCCAACCCCCGGGTACTAGAACGTAACTGGTACAAGTTCTGCGCCCTCAAACGGGTCTGGGACCTCAACCGCGACCTCTCCGAAACCCCCGAAGACTCCCTCATGCCGGTAGTTCCGCCCCCGGCAGCTACCGGAGCAGACCTACCTGACGCAGCGGCGTCCTAACCTCACCGACGAGAAAGAGAAGCATGACTATTCTGCCCATTCGCACCGTAGGCGACCCCGTGCTACGCACCGAGTGCGACGACATCACCGTATTTGACGCCGACCTGGAAAAACTGGTGGCTGACATGCTCGAAACCATGTATGACGTTGAGGGAGTAGGTCTAGCTGGGCCCCAGGTGGGTATCTCCAAGCGCATCTTCACCTTCGGCAACATTGACGGCCGCGAGGGGCACATCATCAACCCCGTACTTGAGGTGGGCGATGAACCCCAGGAGGGCGGCGAGGGCTGCCTGTCGGTACCGGGCCTGTCGGCTGCCACCCCGCGCAAGAACTGGGCGCGCGTGACCGGCGTGAATTGTAAGGGCGAGCCGGTGGTCTACGAGGGTGAGGGTCTCTTTGCCCGCATGCTTCAGCACGAAACCGACCACCTCTATGGCACCATGTTCATCGACCGGGTTGAGGGCGAAGACAAGAAAAATATCTGGCGCAAGATTCGCCAGGCCGACTATAACCAGGTTGCCGCGGCCGTTCAGGGCGAACGAGCTGCCAAGACGTCATCGGGCTTTGGTGCCCTGGGCGGTTCCTTCGGTGCGGCTAGCCCGACCGGTGGGGCCCAGCAGCCTGCCGGCAAGAAGCCCGGCGCTTTTGGCATCTAAACCTGCTGGTTCTTAAGTTTGAGTGGAAAGGTAAGCATGAAGGTTCTCTACGCCGGTACCCCGGAGGTCGCCGTCGCGCCCCTGAACGGCCTGCTTGAGGCGGGCTATGAGGTGGTGGGGGTGCTCACCCGCGAGGACGCCCCCGTCGGGCGCAAGCGGGTGCTGACCCCGTCCCCGGTGGCAGCCCGCGCCCAGGAGCTGGGCCTGCCCATCATCAAGGCCAACCGCTGGTCCGATGAGGTTGCGGACGCCGTCGCGCAGCTGGGCGCCGATATTGCGGCGGTGGTGGCCTTTGGCGTCCTGCTGCCGCAGAGCGCCCTCGATTTGCTGCCCCAAGGTTGGATTAACCTGCACTTCTCGCAGTTGCCTGCCTGGCGCGGGGCAGCTCCTGTACAGCGGGCCCTGATGGCGAGGGAGACCGAGATTTTCTCCAACACCTTCCGTATTGACGCAGGGCTTGATACCGGCCCGGTTTTCCGGTCCGAATCGGCGCAGGTAAGGGAACTTGATACCGCTGGGGATATGCTCAACCGCCTGGCTTCGACCGGCGGTGCCCTGCTGGCGACTACCTTTGACGATATCTCTGCCGGCGCTACCGGTACCCCGCAGACCGGCGACGCCACCCACGCAGCCAAGCTCACCATCGCCGACGGGAAAGTGGACTTTACCCGCCCGTCCGCTGAGATTATCGCTCAGGTACGCGGGGTCATCCCCGAACCCGGTGCCTGGGCTGAACTCGAAGGCGCCCGCTTCAAGCTCGGTATGGTGCGCGCCATTGACGCTGCTCCGACTGGTACTCCCGGAACCCTCTTCTGGGCCGGTAAAAAGGTTGCCGTCACCTGCGCCGATGGGGCCCTTGAACTGACCCAGGTGCAGCCTGCTGGTAAGAAAATGATGAACGCCGCCGACTGGGCGCGCGGTCAGGGCACCGCCCTGGCAGAAGGGAAAGTGGTGCTGGTATGAGCATGAATGCAGGCGGACGCGGCTCAGGTGGCCGATCCAACAGCGGTAAGGGCCGGGCTGGAGCTAACCGCTCCGGCGCTAACCGAGCTGGCCAGGGCAGAAGCGGGGCCAGAAAACGCGACGACCGCACCCAGCAGGGGCAGCCCGGGGGCACCCCTAACCCCCGCGGCTCCCGCGGCAACCGCAACCCCGGTGGTGAGCCCCAGGCCAAGCAAGGTGGTGGGGGAGAGACTCGCCGTAACTCCAAGGGGCACGAGCGCAACCGTAAAGCGGTGAAGGACCGGGCGTTTTCGGCGTCCGCTCCCTCCCAGCGTGCCCGCACAGCAGATAGAGCCCGTGCAGTCGCCTTCGAGGTGCTGAGCGCTGTTGCCCTGGAAGACTCCTACGCTAACCTGGTGCTGCCCAAGGCGATTCGCTCCGCCCGGCTAGATGCCCGGGACGCTGGCTTCGCTACTGAATTGACCTATGGAACCCTGCGTAACCAGGGCACCTACGACGCAATTTTGGCCCACTGCGTTGACCGCCCGGTGGAAAAAATCGGCACCAAGATCCTGTTGGTGCTGCGCCTGGGTGTGCACCAGCTGCTGGCTATGCGCGTGCCCGACCATGCCGCCCTCAACCAGACAGTTGCCCTGGCCCGGGCCGAGATTGGCACCGGCCCGGCTAACTTCGTCAACGCCGTGCTGCGCCGGGTCTCTGAGCGCACCCCGGAAGACTGGTACGCCCTGATTGCCGAAGAGGCCCCCGATGAGCTGACCCGGCTGGCGCTGGAAAAGTCCCACCCGGCCTGGGTCGTACGGTCCTTCCGTCAGGCCCTAGCAGCCCACGGGCGGAAGCCTGATGAAGTTGAGGCCCTGCTGGATGCCGATAATGCCTCACCCGTGGTCAACCTGGTAGCCCTGCCCGGCCTGGGAGATCTGGACGAAGCCCGCGCAGCAGGTGCCGAAGACGGCCCCCTGGTGGAGGGTTCAGCCTTCTATTCTGCCGGCGACTTGGCTCGGCTTGAATCGGTGCGGGAGGGTGTCGTGCGCGCCCAGGACGCCGGTTCCCAGCTGGTAGCCCGAGCCCTGGCAGATGCCCCGCTCGAGGGCAGCGACAGCAACTGGCTTGACCTCTGCGCTGGTCCCGGCGGTAAGGCCGCCTTGCTCGGTGCCCTGGGCGCCCAGCGTAGTGCCCGCCTGCTGGCGAATGAAGCCGCCGACCACCGAGCTGAACTGGTGCGCCGCTCCCTGGCCCCGCTGCCGTCCGGAACCTATTCTGTGGTGGCCGGTGACGGCCGTCAGATCGCCCGAACTGTAGCTGGGGGTTCAAACCTGCCCGAGGGTATGCCTGCCGATGTGCGCTTTGACCGCGTGATGGTCGATGTGCCCTGCTCCGGCCTGGGTGCCCTGCGCCGCCGCCCTGAAGCGCGCTGGCGTAAGAGCCCTCGCGATATTGCTGAACTGCTGCCCCTGCAACTAGATTTGTTCAAGGCAGCTGCCTCGGTGACCCGCCCTGGCGGTCTCATCGCTTACGTAACCTGCTCACCCCATACCGCTGAAACCCAGAGCATCGTGCACGATATTCTGCGCAAGGTCGATGTGACCCTGCTGGACTCCGGTGCCGCTCTACGCGCAGTTGCCCGCAAGGACGAGGCGGGGGCGTCCGCCCTATCTGGTGAACTTGACCCGGCCTTCACCCCGGAGGCCCCCAAGGGCGCAACCCTAGCTGAAGGTGCTACGACCGCCCAGCTCTGGCCGCACATCCACGGCACCGATGCCATGTTCTTCGCCCTCTTCCGCAAGAACTAGGCTCCCCACAACACTAGGTACCAGGAAAATCAGAAAAGACCACCAATGAGGTGGTCTTTTCTGATTTACCTGGTCCTTTTGGGGTGCTAGAGAACCATCGCCGCTACCCAACCTGCAATCAGCAGGGGGATGTTGTAGTGGATGAAGGTGGGAATCACCGAGTCGCGGATGTGGTCGTGCTGGCCGTCCGCGTTCAAACCGGCGGTGGGGCCCAGAGTGGAGTCGGAGGCGGGGGAGCCCGCATCGCCCAGGGCACCTGCGGTACCGATAATAGAAACCGTAGCCAGGGGTGAGAAGCCCAGGGCCAGGCAGAGGGGCACGTAGATGGTGGTGATGATGGGCAGGGTAGAGAAGGACGAGCCGATACCCATCGTCACAATCAGGCCCACTACCAGCATGGCCATGGCAGCTGCTGCCTTGTTGCCCGCGAAGAGGTCAGCCACGGTGGTCACCAGGGGGTCAACGTCGCCGGTGGCATCCATGACCGCCGCGAAACCCTGGGCCGAGATCATGATGAAGCCGATCAGGGCCATCATGCGCATACCCGCGGTGAAGACGTCGTCGGCCTCCTTCCACTTGACCGCACCGGTCACCATGAAGATGGTCAGACCCACCAGGGCACCGACCAGCAGGGAGTTGGCCTCGGTACCCATGGACTGCATGACCACCTGAACCACGAAGGTTGCAACAATAGCGATGATCGCGACGACCACGTTGAACTTCTTGACCTCGGTGGTCACGGTTTCAGTGGGCGCCAGCTCAACGGTCTGGTAGGCGCGGGGCTTGCGGTAGCTGAAGAAGACCGCAATCAGCAGGCCAACGACCATGCCCAGGGCCGGGATTGCCATAGCGGTCATGACGTTGATACCGCTGGTATCCATACCGGCTAGCCTGATGTTGCCCAGCAGAATGTCGTTCAAGAAGATCGCGCCGAAGCCTACGGGCACGTACATGTAGGTGGTGACCAAGCCGAAGGTGAGCACACAGGCAATGAGTCTGCGGTCTAGCTTCAGGCGGTTAAAGACGGCCAGCAGGGGCGGAATAATCAGCGGAATGAAGGCGATATGAACGGGAATCAGGTTCTGCGACATAATCGACATGGCCAGAATACCGGCCAGCAGCAGCCACTTGACGGTGTATTCGATGCGATGGTTGGTCTCTGAGCTTTCTGAGCCGACCTTGGCAATGATGCCGTTGGCGATGAGCTGGGGCAGGCCCGAGCTTGAAACCGCCATGGCGAAAGCACCGAGCAGGGCGTAGGAGAGCGCCAGCATAGCGCCGCCGGAGAGCCCCTCCTGGTAGGCGACCATGGTGCCATCCAGCCCGAGCCCGCCCACAAGACCACCCACGAGAGCTCCGATGAAGAGCGCCAGGACGACGTGTACGCGTGCTGCGGAGAGGACGAGCATGACCAGGACCGCAAGCAGAACCGAGTTCATATAATCCAAACCTTTGAATAAGTATGTAAAAGACCGTACAAAGTTTAGTCTGCCCGGCTTATTCGCTAGCCCTCAAAACCACCAGTTGGACTGTGACGGGCCTTGCTTTCTGTGCCCTGTGCCTTCTCGGCACTACGATGGGTATAAGACCGGCAACGAAAGGACGCCCATGACCTGCCTGATTAACCCTTCCATTTTGAGCGCTGACTTCTCTCGGCTGGGGGAGGAGCTCACCGCTATCTCGACCGCTGACGCCGCCCATATTGATGTGATGGATGGCCACTTCGTTCCCAACCTGACCTGGGGGCTGCCCGTCGTGAAGCGCCTCAAAGAGGTCTCGCCCATTCCTTTTGATGTGCACCTGATGATTGAGGACGCCGACCGTTGGGCCCCTGCCTATGCTGAGGTTGGGTGCGAGTCGGTGACCTTCCACGCGGAGGCCGCTATCGCTCCTATCAAACTGGCCCGTACCCTGCGTGAAAGCGGTGCTAAGGCGGGCATGGCCCTGCGCCCTGCCACCGGCGTTGAGCCCTATGTGGATATGCTCAGTGAACTCGACATGCTCCTGATCATGACCGTTGAACCGGGCTTCGGCGGCCAGGCCTTCCTGGACGTCACCCTTCCCAAGATTAAGCGGGCGGCCGCCGCCATTGAGGGCTCAGGGGCTGAGGTGATTCTGCAGGTTGACGGTGGTATCACCGAAGAAACAATTGTGCGTGCAGCCGAGGCCGGTGCCACCTGCTTTGTTGCCGGTTCATCTGTCTACGGTGCGGACGACCTCGAAGCCGCTATTGCGGGCCTGCGCCGGGCTGCCGCGTCCGCTCACACCCACTAGGAAGCCATGCCCCAGAACCTAACTCCCCTTGAAGAAGCCGACCGCGAGCTGGCCCGTGCCCAGGAGCTCATCGCTGCCGGGCAACTTACCGACGCCCTGCCCGCCCTGCAGGCCGCCGCCGGTGGTTTTGAGAGTGCCGGTGAAGCCTTCGGGCAGATTCTTGCCCTGAAAATCTTGAGCGAGGTCAACCGCGACCTGGGGAATCTCGCGCCAGCTCTCACAGAAGTTACGCGTGCCCACGCCCTGCTGGCCGATGCTAAACCTGATGCCGAGCAGCTGCCCGACTTCGCCACCGAGGTGGGTTCCCTGCATGCTGAACTGGGCGACTTTGAGCGCTCCAAGACCTGGTACACCCAGAGGCTGCGCGGCTATGAAGCTCAGAGGAATGCCGAGGGTCGGGCCCATAACCTGGTAGCGCTGGCGGGACTTGCCCGGCAGACCCAGGATGAAGCTGGTGCTCAGGGCTATCTGGCCCAGGCGTACGAGCTGTACGCGGCGGGCAATCACACGGTTCAGCTCATGCACGTACGCAATGCCCAGGCTCAAGGGTTGTTGGCGGTGGGGGATACGGACGCTGCCCGCCCCCTGCTCAGCGAAGCCCTCGGTTTTGCTGAGGAGCTGGGTGACCAGGCTTTTCTCGCCGAGACCTACCAGCTACTTGCCCTGGTCACAGCTCAGAGCGGGGACGCGGACGCCGCCCAGGGCTACCTGGTGCGGTCGGCGGAGCACTACGCCGCTGCTGGGGATGCCGATAACGAGGCCTTTGTGAAGGAGCTGCTGAACCGGCTCCCCGGCAGCTAGTGAGCCTTAGGCCAGGTTCTTCTCGGCCCGCTCGGCAGCCTGCTCGTTGCCCATAGAGCGGTGGATGGTGGCCAGCATGGTGTAGTAGGCTGCGGCGTCCTCTGACCCAGCAACCAGTACGGGCTTGGCTAGGGTCAGCACGTTCAGGGCCTGCTTGCACTGGCCTTCGTCCAGCAGTTTCTGGGCGCCCTTTACAGCGCGGGCGACAGCCTGCTCGGGCTTGCGCTTGACCAGGTGCGCCACGGCACCGTGCTCCTGCTTGAAGGTGGTATCACGTTTTTGAATATTGGCGGGTTTCGCGTCAGACACAGCTCACCTATGGTCGGGGGTAGAAAACTTTATGCACCTCAAGTGTAGCGACTGATGACTATCTCGGGGCTAGGCGAGCTGCCTGCCGCGGGTTTCAGGCAGCAGGAGGGTCGCGCCAGCTGCCGTGCAGAAGGCTAGAGCAAACAGAACAAAGAGCCCCGAAACACCTACCAGCGGCAGCAGAGCGGGCACGAGCAGGGGAGCAGTGATAGAGGCTAGGCGGCCGAACCCGGCAGCTGCACCCGTGCCGGAACCGCGCAGGTGGCCGGGGTAGAGTTCTGGGCCGATGGCGTAGAGGGCACCCCAGGCACCCAGGTTGAAGAAGGAGAGCATGCAGCCGCTAGCTACCAGCGCCCAGACCTCGTGGGATAGGCCGTAGGCCACCGCTGCCAGCGCTGAGCCCAGCAAGAAGGTAGCCAGGGTGGAACGCCTGCCCCAGCGCTCAATCAGCCAGGCGCTCACCGCATAGCCCGGTAGCTGGGCCAGGGTCATGATCAGGGTGAAGGTAAAAGAGCTGACCAGGCTAAAGCCCTGCTGAATCAGTAGCGAGGGAATCCAGATAAAAGCCCCGTAGTAGGCAAGATTGATGCAGAACCAGATGACCCAGAAAGCAAGGGTGCGGCGGCGTAGCGCCGCTGACCAGATGGAGGTTGCCCGAGCCAGCTCGGCTGAAGCCTGCCCGGCAGCGGCGGGGGCGGACGGCGTCCGCGCAGCTTCTGCCCGCAAGGGCGGGGAGGCAGCGAAACCAGCGACCACGGACCTGGCGCGGGCCAGGTCGCCGCGTCGGGTGAGAAAGCGCACCGATTCGGGGAGCCCCCACCGCACCACCAGGGCGTAGAGGGCAGGGACGCAGCCGATGGCAAGAGCCCAGCGCCAGCCGTCCTCGGAGCGGCTCACGACGAAGGTGCCAATCAGGGCAGCGAGGATCCAGCCGACCGCCCAGAAAGCTTCAAGAACAACGACCATACGCCCGCGTACAGCCCGCGGGGCAAACTCAGAAATATAGGTGGAAGCTACCGGCAGCTCAGCGCCGAGCCCCAACCCCACGATGAAACGCAGCACCAGCAGAACGGTGAAGGTCGTAGCGAGGGCAGAAAAACCGGTAGCCAGCCCGTAGACCAGAAGCGTGCCCGCAAAGATTGCGCGCCGCCCAAACCTATCCGATAAGCGCCCGCCCAGGGTCGCCCCAATCGCCATGCCCAAAAACCCGATAGAGCCCAACAGCGATGCCTGCCCCGAGGTAATACCCCAGTGGGCAATCAGGGCAGCCATGACGAAGGAGATCAGGCCGATATCCATGGCGTCCAGGGCCCAGCCGATACCCGTTACCCCTAGCAGGCGGGCGTGGTGGCGGGTTACCGGAAGCTCATCGAGGGCAGTGGTGAGTTGCTCGGCGCTCAGGGCCTCCGCATTGAGGGCATCGACGGTCTGGTGGGTAGCGGGTTGGCCGGGTGCGGACGCCCGGGGCTGGTTTTCGTGCAGGGAAGTCATGTGGCTCAGGGGGCAGGAAATAAGGTCACACTGACGTTATCAGCAGGGGCTTCGGGGAAGGCCCCGCACCCGACCAGATAGCGGGAATAAGTCACAATATGACGGTTACAGCCCCCGGCCGTGCTATAACTTGAAGGGTAAATATACATATCGTGCTCCGGGACCCGGTGAAAATCCGAACCTGCGGTGACAGCCCGCTAATTGACGGCACATCCACGTGCCCGATACCTGCAAGGTGGAATTCCTTGGCAGACAGTACAGTCTGGATGGAAGGTAGCACGAGCAAACCGTAAGGTGCCCCAGCGGCACCTGCCGTACCCGACGGACTGGCCCACCGGCGTCCTCACCGACGCCCACCGAAGCCAGCCAACACCGGGTACCCTCGATTTGTTCTCCCGGAGCCACTCGCTTTGGGAGTTTTTTATGGATTTCTTGCGGTGGCTCTTCGACGCTCAAATTGCGATTGGCGATAACCAGTCCCTCTTGGTGCGCGAAGTCCTTGGCAACATCTTTGGCCTACTATCAGCCCTCGGCGGCATGCGCCGCAAAGTCTGGGCCTGGCCCGTCGGTATTCTCGGCAACCTGCTTCTGCTCACCGTCTTCTTAGGTACCCTCTTCGGGTCAACCTACGGCACCGCTAACCTGCTGGGGCAGGCAGGCCGCCAGATCATGTTCATCGCCGTTTCCGTCTGGGGCTGGTACCGCTGGAACCAGACCCGCAAGACCGGCGACGCAGGCCAGGCCGCAGTGATACCCCAGTGGGCCAGCTGGCGCGAACGAGCGTTCATGGTGGCCTTCATGCTGGTCGGCACCGGCGTACTCACCCCCATCTTCCGAGCCCTGGGCTCCTACGAGCCGGTCTGGTCAGACGCCTGGATCTTCACCGGCTCCCTGCTCGCCACCTACGGCATGGCTAAGGGCTGGGTAGAGTTCTGGCTGGTCTGGGTCGCCGTGGACGTGGTCGGCGTGCCCCTGCTCTGGTCCGCAGGCTACTACGCCAGCGCCTTCATGTACCTCTTCTACGGGGCCTTCACCCTCACCGGCTTCTTCGTCTGGTGGCGCACCCGCAACCGCGAAATGGGCAAGGTTGAGGTCGAAACAGCCTTCCCCGACCCCACCGTCGACGTGCGCTAACCATGTCACTCCTTACCGACACCCAGGCAATGGGCCTTGCCCTCGATAAGGCCCGCAAGGGCGTGCGCGGGGCTAACCCCCTAGTCGGGGCAGTAATTGTGGACGCCACCGGGCAGCTGCTTGCCACCGGCTGGCACCGCGGCGCCGGCAGCCCCCACGCCGAAGCCGACGCCCTGGCAAACGCCCGCGAATCCGGAATCGACGTGCGCGGGGCCCGCATGTACGTCACCTTAGAACCCTGCAACCACACCGGCCGCACCGGCCCCTGCTCGGTCGCCATCGCCAAGGCAGGTATCGCCGAGGTCATCTACGCCTACGCAGACACCACCGAGGACGCCGCCGGCGGAGCCACCTACCTGCGCTCCCAAGGCATCACCGTGCGCGGCGGGGTACTCGAGAACGAAGCCTACGCCCTCAACGCCCGCTGGTTCGCAGCAGCTACCGGGAAGCGTCCTTTCGTTACCGCCAAAACCGCAAGCTCCCTCGACGGCTACATCGCAGCCGCCGACGGAACAAGCCAGTGGATCACCGGGGAAGAAGCCCGCGCCGACGCCATCATGGTCGGCACCGGCACCGTGCAGGCCGATAACCCCCAACTCACCGCAAGGACGGGCACCGGGCAGCTCACCGGGCACCAGCCCCTGCGCGTGGTGGTGGGGGAAAGCGCTTTGCTAGAGGGCAGCCACCTGGCCCAGGCCGTGAACCAGGGCAGTGCCCTGCACTACCGAACCCACGACCTCACCAGCGTACTCACCGACCTACACGGACGGGGAGTGCGCCACCTCATGGTCGAAGGCGGCCCCACCCTCATCACCGCCCTCATCCGCATCAACCTCGTCGACGAACTCTACTGGTACCGAGCGCCCCTGCTGCTCGGCGCCGGAAAACCAGCCCTGGGCGACCTCGGAATCAGCAGCCTGAACCAGGCGGGGCGCTGGCAACTCGACGACCTCACCTACCATCCTGCAGTGCAAACCTTGGGAGCGGACGTCCGCACCCGGCTCGTGCCTATGTCGTTATAGAGGCTTGTAGCGGGCGGGACAAGCTCGCGCTCGCTGCCGACCCTCTCGCCCGGTTCGCTAGCGCTCACAAGGGCGATTCACGCCAGCCCCGCGCCAGCAGCTTCGCTGCGAGCTTGCCCCACCCACGTGTGTGGAATCTACACGAAGTAAATCTCCGAAACTTTCTGAAAGACTTCTTATGTTTACCGGAATCATTGCCGCTGTCGGCACCGTAGAATCTCTTGAACCTGTACTCGATAGCTCGGGTCGGGTCGAATCAGCCGTTGTGACGATCAAGGCGGGCCCGATTATCGACGACCTGGAACACGGCGGCTCCCTGGCTGTCAATGGCGTCTGCCTGACTGCTACCCGCACCCGCGAGCTTGCCGACGGCTACTTCGCCGCCGACATGATGGGTGAAACCCTGCGCCGCACTAACCTGGGGCAGCTGGCCCCTGGTGCGCGCGTCAACCTTGAGCGCTGCATGCCAGCGGACGGCCGCTTTGATGGTCACGTCGTGCAGGGTCACGTGGACGGGCTCGGTACCGTGGTCAAGGTTGAAGACCACGAATCCTGGCGTACCGTGCGCGTGCGCGTGCCCCGGGATATGGCAGCCCACCTCACTGAGAAGGGCTCTATCACTGTCTCGGGTGCGTCGCTGACCGTCACCGCCGTATCCCACCCGCAGGCCGACACCCACTGGTTCGAGGTAGGTCTGATCCCCGCAACACTAGAAGCCACCACCTTAGGTGAGCTGACCGTGGGCGACACCGTCAACCTCGAAACCGACGCCCTCGCCAAGTACGTGCAGCGTATTCTGGCGGTATCGGGGTCGGTTGCCGGTCTGGGCGTTACTCCCACCGGTAGTGCTGGCGGTGGCACCCAGCACCGTGCCGCCGCGCTCGACACCATCGACCGGGCGATTGCCGAAATTGCCCGGGGCGGGGCCGTCGTCGTGGTCGATGACGAAGACCGCGAAAACGAAGGCGACATCATCTTCGCCGCCGAACACGCCACCCCTGAACTCATGGGCTTCACCATCCGCTACACCTCCGGCGTCATCTGCGCCCCTATGAGCGCCGCCCGGGCAGATACCCTGAACCTGCCGCCCATGGTGGCAGTAAACGAGGACGCCAAGGGCACCGCCTACACCGTCACCTGCGATGCCCGCGACGGCGTCACCACAGGCATCTCAGCCGCCGACCGGGCCCGCACCGTGCAGGTGCTTGCCGACCCGGCGTCCTCTGCGGGAGATTTGACCCGTCCCGGCCACGTCCTCCCCCTGCGGGCAGTCGACGGGGGAGTGCGCCAGCGCCCCGGCCACACCGAAGCAGCGGTAGAGCTCTCCCTACTCGCGGGCCTATCGGGGGTCGGCGTAATCTCTGAAATCGTGAACGACGACGGCACCATGATGCGCTTCGACGCCCTACGCGCCTTCGCCACCCAGCACAACATGCCCATGATTTCCATCGCTGACCTGGTCACCTACCTGCAGGAGCACGACGGTGAGCGATAAGAACACCCTGGTAGCCAGGAGCGAGCCGGTGCTGGTGCCCACCCCTCACGGCACCTTCGCCGTATCTGCCTACGAGTTTGCCGACGGCACCGAGCACATGCTTGCCACCGCCGTCGGCGCGGACGGACGCCCCTCACACCTGAGCATGAAGGGCAAGACCACCTGGTTCGGCTCCATTCCGAATGCGCCACGGGTGACCTGCTCGGATCCTACCGCTGCGACTGCGGACCCCAACTCGAAAAAGCCCTCGCCACCGTACAGGAACTGGGCGGTTCTGTGCTCTACCTGCGCGGGCACGAGGGGCGAGGCATCGGCCTCGTCAACAAGCTGAGAGCCTACGCCCTACAAGACGCCGGGGACGACACCCTCGACGCCAACCTGCACCTGGGCTTCCCAGCAGACGCACGGGACTACACCCAGGCGTCCGCCATCTTGAAAGCAGCCGGGCTGACCCGCGTCCGCCTACTTACCAACAACCCGGCCAAGGCAGAAGCCCTAACCGAGCTGGGGGTGCAGGTGACAGGGCTGGCGCCCGATATTGTTGCACCCCGGCCCGAAAACGAGCGCTACCTCGCCACTAAACGCGACCGTATGCGCCACATCCTCAACTAGGTACCATCTGAGTCAGAAAAACCCATCTAGTTTGTGGTCATTTCTGAAATAGCTGGTACCTACCCCAAACCCAACCCTAAGGAGAACACCATGAGCGGAGCAGGAGCACCCGCCCCCAAACTCAACCCCGCAGACACCGCAGGTCTGAAGGTCGCCGTGATTGCGGCGTCCTGGCACACCCAGATCATGGATGGCCTGCTCGACGGCGCCCAGCGCGCAGCAGTGGACGCCGGTATCGAACCGACCATCGTGCGCGTGCCCGGCACCTTCGAACTGCCGGTAGCCGCCGCAACCCTGGCTGAAAAGTACGATGCGCTCGTCGCCCTGGGCGTGGTCATCCGCGGCGGAACCCCGCACTTTGACTACGTCTGCGACGCCGCCACCAGCGGCCTGACCAAGGTCTCTGTAGAAACCAAAACCCCCGTCGGGTTTGGCGTGCTGACCTGCGACACCGAAGAGCAAGGCATCGACCGTGCCGGCCTGCCCGGTTCCAACGAAGACAAGGGCTACGAGGCCATGGCAGCGGCCCTGGAAACCGTGGTGGCACTGCGCGGGCTCTAAAACCTAGGGGCCAGCTCCCGAACATTATGAGCGGACGCCCGCCCTCCTATCTTTAGCGAAGATAGGAGGGCTCCTCTTTGCCTTCACCTATGCAATAGAACATATTTATAGTATTGTGGCGTTATGCAAGGGTGGACGGTTGAAGTAGGTTTCGTTCAAGACTGGCTCATGGAATTGCCTAGCCAGGAGTATCTTCATGTGCTTGCAGCGCTTGAATACCTTGGGTCTGTAGGTCCTCATGGAGGTAGGCCCTTTATTGATCGCATTACCGGCTCGTCTTTACATAACCTCAAAGAACTGAGACCCCGCGGTCACGCAAAAAATATTAGAATTCTATTCATCTTTGATCCAGAGCAACAGGCGATTCTGTTGGTAGCTGGTGACAAAACCGGCCAATGGAACAAATGGTACAAACAGAATATCCCTCTTGCTGAGAAACGCTATGAAGAGTACCTAAGGAAACGCCATGACAACTCTTGAAGAACTGAAACAAATGCGTCCAGTCGATTCTCATGACCTACAGCACCTAGTGAATGAAATGCATGCTGAGGCTCGTGTTTTTCAGCTACAGGAGCTTCGCAAAGATTTAGGTCT
The DNA here is from genome assembly GCF_042660305.1 of Rothia nasimurium. Classification (NCBI taxonomy): domain Bacteria; kingdom Bacillati; phylum Actinomycetota; class Actinomycetes; order Micrococcales; family Micrococcaceae; genus Rothia; species Rothia nasimurium. The sequence continues at coordinate 10,616 of NZ_JBHSTW010000005.1, read as the reverse complement.
GACCCAGACCGATCTGGCTGAAAAAATCGGTGTCTCCCAAAAAAGAATTTCCCAGATGGAAAAAGGGGATATCGAGAGTGTTAGTATCAAAACCCTGCACAAATACCTCGCAGCGCTAGGTGCAGACCTCACCGTTACGGCCGATTTCCCGGTGGGTACGCGCCACAAGATTTATAGCACCCTGTAAGTAAGCGGCCGACGCCCGCCTTCCTGCCCTGCCGCTGGCGGTAGGGCGGGCGTCCGTCCGCGCATCTTATCCTGTGCGCGTGACCGAAAGATGAAATCTAAACCTACCCGGTAACGCCAGCACCTCAAAGAGCGGTACGCTAGAGACCGTGAAGAACTTTGAAACCCTATTCGCAGAGCTAGCCGAAAAGGCTGAAACCCGCCCTGAGGGCTCCGGCACCGTTGCGGAACTCGACAAAGGTGTGCACTTTATCGGCAAGAAAATTGTAGAAGAAGCAGCGGAAGTCTGGATGGCCGCTGAATTCCAGTCTGACGCCGAGTTCGCTGAAGAGGCTTCACAGCTGATTTACCATTTGCAGTGCATGATGATCGCCAAGGGACTGACTCCTGAAGATATCTACAAGTACCTCTAAACCATCACTGCAAAGGAAAAACCTATGCTGCGCGTTGCAGTTCCTAACAAGGGCATGCTCTCTCAGGCTGCCATCACCATGCTGACCGAAGCTGGCTACCTCCAGCGCCGCGACTCCCGCGAGCTGGTGCTCGTTGACCAGGACAACGAGGTTGAATTTTTCTACCTGCGCCCCCGCGACATCGCCGTGTACGTGGGCGAGGGCACCCTGGACGTCGGTATCACCGGCCGCGACCTGCTGCTCGACTCCGGCACCCACGCTGAGGAAGCGCTCAAGCTCGATTTTGCCCGCTCCACCTTCCGCCTGGCTGGGCCCGCCGGTACCTACACCGACCCGTCCGAACTTGAAGGTAAGCGCATCGCCACCAGCTACAAGCGCCTGCTGACCGACTACCTGGAACGTTCCGGCATCAACGCGTCGGTGGTACGCCTGGATGGCGCTATTGAGTCCTCGATTCGGTTGGGCGTTGCGGACGCCATCGCCGACGTCGTAGAAACCGGCAACACCATGCGCGCTGCAGGCCTGGAACCTTTTGGCGACCCGATTATGCGCTCTGAGGCCCTACTGATTAAGCGCCCCGGCGTTGAGGACCACGCCGGTCTTGAGCGCCTGCAGCGCCGCTTGCAGGGTGTGCTGATTGCCCGCCAGTACGTGATGATTGACTACAACATCGAAGAGGCTAACCTCAAGGCTGCCACCACCCTGACCCCCGGCCTTGAAGCCCCGACCATCTCGCCGCTCTCGCGCGAGGGCTGGGTTGCCGTGCGCTCCATGGTGCCGCGCAAGGCAGCGAATAAGGTCATGGATTCCCTCTACGACATCGGTGGCCGCGGCATCCTAGTCACCGCCATTCAGGCCGCGCGCCTGTAACTTTACCCGGCGGCGTCCTTGCCCCTGATATGGGCGGACGCCGCCGCTTTAGTTTTGCTTTCAAGGAAAGGGGGCGCGCCCGTGGGTGTTGCCATTCGTGTTATTCCGTGTCTTGATGTGGACGCCGGCCGCGTGGTCAAGGGCGTAAAGTTTGAGGGTCTGCGCGACGCTGGCGACCCGGTAGAACTCGCCAAGCGCTACAACGCTGAGGGCGCCGATGAGCTGACCTTCCTGGACGTCACCGCCTCTTCTTCGGACCGCCAGACCACCTTCGATGTGGTGTCGTCAACCGCTGAGCAGGTCTTTATTCCCCTGACCGTGGGCGGGGGAGTGCGCACCGCTGAGGACGTCGACCGCCTGCTGCGCACCGGCGCCGATAAGGCCTCTATCAACACTGCCGCTATTGCCCGGCCCGAGGTGATCAACGAGATTACCGAGCGGTTTGGCTCCCAGGTGCTGGTGCTCTCGGCGGACGCCAAGAAGTCGGACGCTACTCCGTCTGGCTATGAGGTGACTACCCATGGCGGCCGCACATCCACCGGGCTTGACCTGCTTGAATGGGTTGCTGAGGCCCAGGAACGCGGCGTGGGTGAGATCCTGCTGAACTCCATTGACGCCGACGGCACCAAGGCCGGCTTTGACCTGCCCATGATTCGGGCGGTGCGCTCCGTCGTCACCGTACCCCTAATTGCTTCGGGCGGCGCGGGCGCAGCCGAGCACTTCCCGCCCGCCATCGAAGCAGGCGCGGACGCCGTCCTCGCAGCTTCCATCTTCCACTTCGGCGAGGTCAGCATCGGGGAAGTGAAGGACGCAATCCGAGCGGCGGGGTACGAAGTACGTTAGGAAAGCATCTTGATGATGACTACTGAAGATGATTGGCTAGCAACTCAGGAAACTCTTTACCTTAGTTCTATCCCTGAAGTACGTGAGAGCATTGTGCAAGCTCAGCTTGAGCCTTTAGATGAAGGCAGTGCTGAGCTTCCTTGGTGAATTAGCTAATCCACCTAGTACTTTTAACAACTTGTACATCCTATGTACAAAATTTTGTGCATCGAATGTACAATTTGACCTATGACCTTCTATCCCAGATTCCTTGAGCCCAAGATACTTGACCTGCTTGCTGTTGCGCCTGTCGTGATTATCGAAGGCGCACGTGCAGTGGGTAAAACAAGCTTGGTGAACAAGCTGGCTCATGAGGGGCATCTGAAGGCAGTTTATTCGATGGCTGATGCCGGTCTGCGAGCAGTGGTTGAGGCTGATACTGTGGGTTGGCTCCGTGGTCTAGAGTGGCCCTGCGCAATCGACGAAGCTCAGCTGGTTCCTGAGCTACCGGTTGCTGTGAAACAGGTTCTAGATGAGAACCAGGACTCAATTCGTCTAGTTCTTACCGGTTCTTCAAGCATCGGGCAAAGCGGCTTTGGCGGCACTGACCCTCTGGCACGCAGGGCTTTACGAGTATCATTAGAGCCTTTAAGCGAGGCAGAAATCAGCTCTCCCCATCAGCAGCCGTGGTCTGTGATAGATGCTCTATTTGATGCAAATCCGGTTACAGGGGAGCAAGCACAACTTCTGGATATTGAATCTGATGCGATCGTTCTAGGAGGTATGCCCCAGTATCGTCGGCTTGCTGGCAATTCAGTGACCTCTACGTTAGGCCTGGCTATTGACGAGGGGATAAGAAGCATCTTAACTCAGCGGGTAAAGCCAGGTGAGTCGTTTGATCAGGTACGTGCACACGAGATTTTGGCTTATGTTTTAAGGCACCCTGCTTCAGAGCTAAATATCTCTGAAATGGGCAGAGAACTTTCAATGGACCGCCGCACAGTTGATTCTTATCTCGACGCTCTCGAAAAACGTTTCTTAATCTATGAGGTCCCCAACCTGCATCGGGCTTCAAAGAGGTCTTTGCGGTCTTCAGCAAAGTTTTTCCCCGCAGATGTGGCTTTATCCGCTCGGTCTTTGGTCAGTACGAGTGATGCACAGTTAGTTGATGCAGATGTACGAGGGCGTCTGATTGAGACACTGGTGATGCAGCAGGTACGTGCCCATGCTGGATGGGCTGAGCGTAGTGTGGATATATTCCATTGGCGACAGCGGATTAAGAACAAGGACGTTGAGGTCGATGTAGTCTTGCGTGATTCTGCAGATTCTCTCATTGCTGTGGAAGTGAAAGCTTCTGCGCGTGTAAAACCTGAATTCTTGAAGGGGTTGAAGAGCTTTCAAGAATTGTATGGTGACAGGGTTACACGGGGCTTCGTCGTTTGTAATGTGGCTCGGCCTGTGCCTTTAGGCGAGAAAATTTGGGCTCTTCCCTTGGCCGCCTTGTGGGACGCTAGTTTGTGGCAGGGGTTGATGAACAGAGCGCGCGCAACTGCGATAGAGCCACGGGCAGAGTTTGAGCCCTCTAAGAAAACTGGCGATGTTGATGTGCGTGTCGTTGCTAGTTTCGCTGCGGCTGATGAGGGCTCTGCGTTAGCAGGGAATATTCGTGGCTTTGCTGAAGATGTTGCTGATGCTGTTGAGGGTCTGTCTGGTTTGAGCGTTGAGCTTGTTTTGGATGATGATCCGGCACATTTTACTCATACGCTGGGCGCGGACGCTGACGAGCAGGTACCCCTTGTTGGCTTGGCTTTGGTGACGCCTCGCTGGGTCAAGCAAATAGGTGACTTGTCTGTGTTAGACGGCAAGAATATTGTGCCGGTTCTGTGGATTGCTAACTCTAAGATTCCAGAGGAACAGAGTAGGGCTGTTCTTGATTTAACGGATGTGCGTCGTGCAGATCGTGATTCCGCACAGTACCGCCTGGGCGTGGAGCAGGTGGCGGAGAGCTTGCTCTCTAAGATGTCCCACAATATCTAGTGGCTCAGCTCCTCCACCTTCTCGCCCCGCAGCAGTTCGTACAGGCCCATGTCGAGCATGAACTCTACGAACTGCTCCGCGGGTAGCTTGCGCACGTGGTCAATCAGGTCAGCTGTATCTGAGCTGTAGTCCCAGAGCTTATTCGCCAGGCCAACGCGCACATTCTTCGAATGGTAGAAGTCCACCTTGGTGTTGGCCATGGCGCTTTGCTTGAGCCCGGCGTCCTTGGCCGCCTCAGCCACAAAGGTGGTCGCAAAGCCCACCTGGTGCTCGTCGCTCAAGTCCAGGCCGTGGAAGTACTTATTAATCTTCTCAATCAGTTCAGAACGGGCCTTGCGCTCGCGCTCCTGAATGCTGGCGAGGCCTGCTTCGGTCATGCCCTGCAGGCCCTCCGCCTGGGAGGACGCGAGCTTCAAGTCTTCCTCTTCCCGCAACTTTTCGAGGCGATAGTGGGTGAGGACGATGTCGTCCACGTTCACGACCTCCGGGGATACTTCATCGAGGGTAAAGCGGCGCAGCTTGCGCGCGAGCAGGTCAGCGAAGGCAGAGAGTTTCTCGTAGTAGGGGTCGCCGAAGTTGAAGATTTGCGAGAAGAAGGCGTAGGACTTCACGTACTGGGCGAGGGTTGAGCGGAACTCCAGCAGTACTTCAAGGGCGGCTCGGTCTGCAGAACCGTCAATCCCTTCCTGCGCTGCCCGCCAGCGCGTCACAAACCGCTGCACGGGTATGGAGATGAGGGAGTCAAAGGAGGCCTGCCGGGCACCGGGGGCAACCCACTTTTCCCAGAACTGTTCCACATCTGCCCGGTTGTAGATACCGGCCGCGTCGAGCTTGTCGACCTGTTTGGCAACCAGGTCGAGGTCTGATTCGGTCTCGATGCGGGCGTCCTCGTAGTACTCGGCGAAGGCAGCGCGTATCTGTTCGGGGTCGTTGACGAAGTCCAGAATGTAGGTGTTCTCTTTGCCGTCAGCGCGGCGGTTGAGGCGGGAGAGGGTCTGCACGGCGGTGATGCCCGAGAGCTTCTTATCCACATACATAGCCACCAGCAGGGGCTGGTCAAAGCCGGTCTGGTACTTGTTGGCCACGATCAGAATATGCTGGCCGTCCTGGTTGAAGACCTCAGCGAGGTTCCTACCTTTGAGGTCAGGGTTCATGGACGCCTCAGTCACGGTGGGCGTATCAACCCCGGGCACTACCTCAAGGTCGGGGTCGGGCAGTTCACCTGAGAAAGCAACAAGCGTCTTCAGGGGCAGGGCTCTCTCGGCGATAGCTTTTTCAAAAGCCCGCTGGTAACGCACGGCTGCAGCGCGTGAGGACGTCACCACCATGGCTTTGGCTTTACCGCCGAGCTCCTGCTTGACCCGGCCCTCAAAGTGCTCAAGAATCACCGCTACCTTGGAGGCAACATTGGTGGGGTGTAGCTCTACAAAGTTGATGAGGCTCTTGGTGCCTTTGCGGATGTCGATTTCTTCATCTGCCCCGCTGTCCTCGTTCTTCTGGGCGATCTTGGCTGCCATCTGGTAGGTAGTGTAGTTCTTGAGCACGTCAAGAATGAAGCCCTCTTCAATGGCCTGCTTCATGGGGTAGAGGTCAAAGGGCTCGTGGGGGCCGGTGCCGTCGGCCCGTCGGCCAAAGACCTCCAGGGTTTTAGCCTTGGGCGTTGCGGTGAAGGCAAAGAAGGACACCTGGTGGCCCTCACCCACCACACGCTGGGCCATCTTGGTCAGGGCCACCTGGTCAGCTTCGGGGTCTGACTCTTCAATACCGGCGTCAATCTCGGTGTTGAGCATTTCCTTGATAGAGTCGGTTGCCTTACCCGACTGGGACGAGTGCGCCTCGTCCGCAATAATCGCAAAGTGCTTACCGGCGAGCTGGCCGCCCTCCTTCGTCATTTCTGCCAGGGCGAAGGGGAAGGTTTGCAGGGTGACGCCGATGATGGGCACCCCGGTGGTCAGTGCCTCGACGAGCTGCTTAGATTTGGAGTCGCCGCTGCCGCGCGTAATGGGCTGGAAGGTGCCGGCGGTGGTGACGAGCTGGTCGATGGCGTCTTGTAGCTGCTGGTCGAGCACCTGCCGGTCGGCGATGACGATGACGGAGTCGAAGACGCGCTCGCCCTCTGGGGTGTGCAGGTTGGAGAGCCGGTGGGCCGTCCAGGCGATGGAGTCGGTTTTGCCGGAGCCTGCTGAGTGCTGCACCAGGTATTTGTGCCCTGCGCCTTCGGTGCGGGCTGCCTCAATGAGTTTGGTGACTGCCCGCCACTGGTGGTAGCGGGGGAATCTGATGTGGCTTTTATGGGTGGTTTTGCCGGTGAGGGGATCGGTGATTTTTTGGTGGTTGGTGTAGATGAATTTGGTGAGGATGATGATCCAAGTGTTGGGCTCCAGGATTTCTTCCCAGAAGTAGCTGGTGGCGAGTTTGCCGTCGATGATGGGGTTGCCTGCTCCGCCGTTGGCTCCGCGGTTGAAGGGGAGGAAGTTGGTGGCTTTGCCTGCCAGTTTGGTGGTCATGGCGATTTCGTCTTGGGAGAGGGCGAAGTGCACCAGGGCGCCACGGTGTTCTTGGAGCAGGGGTGAGGTTTTGGGATCGCGGTCGGTGCGGTACTGCTTGATGGCCTCTTGCAAGGTTTGGGTGTATTCGCTTTTGAGTTCGATGGTGGCTACGGGTAGGCCGTTGATGAAGAGCACGAGGTCTATACGGGCTTTTTCACTTGCTGGATTGTAATAGACTTCTTCGACGACTCGCAGGATGTTCTTCTGGTAGAGGGCTGTGAGTTCGGGGTTGCGGTTGTCTTGGGGTGGGTAGGCCAGTAGGTGGAAGGGGCGGCGTGCGCCGGGCACGCTGAAGCCTTTGCGTAGGACGTTGAGGGTTCCGCCGCCTTGTTCTTCTGGGGTTGCGAGTTTGGTGACGAGCCGGTCAAGCAGACGGTTTTCCTGGGCCTGCTGAGTGGTGGGGTCTGTGCCGGGTTTGATGAGGGTGGCGTAGTTTTTGGGGTCGCTAGTTTTCAGCCAGGTGAGGACGTCTGCGGGGTAGAGGGCGCGCCTGGCGTCGTAGCCTGCGGAATTGGGGGAGTGCACCCACCCGTGAGCGACCAGGTAGGCGCAGATGTCTTGCTGGAGAGGACGTTCGAGGTGGGGGCGAGACATGGGGAGAGGCTCCTGACATGAGGGGCTAGGAAAACTGTCTTTCTACAAGTTTAGAAGTACTAGTTGCTGATAGTTGTTTACGACAGCAGAGGACTGAAAACATTGTTCTCAGTCCTCTGCGATTCTTTTATTTTGAGTTTTTGTCGGTTATGTGGGTTACACCGGTGAGGAACAGACCCATGAGCAACAAGCTTATGCCCTTGATGATGGCAAAAATGATATTGATGATAGGTACGCTGGACCAGAAACTTTCAGTTTGTCCAAGTGAAAGTGGCGAGAATACTAGGTCCATTGAGTAAAGTAACGACCAACCAGCCGCATCGAGAATTGACTGCACCCATCGCTCTTGATATTCGTATTCGTTTGCCAATGGTGAGGCAGTGAGAGTTTCGGGAGCTACCAAGGAGATGGTGAGCATGACAGCCCAGGCAATAGCCCAGAGAGCAAGGATGAACCACAATGCTCGGGTGTTCTCGTAGAAGTAGCGCACAGTGTATCCGAGAAAGATACGCTTCAGAAGTCCTTTTGCGCCTTCTGATTTGCTAATTAGTTCTGCAATTCGAATACCGAATTCTTTAGAGATGTCTTGATCTCCTGAACGATAAAGAGCATCTTCAAACTCCTTGGCTACAGATCTGTTAACTTTGTAAGTTTTACCGTCGTCTTCACTAAACAGCCAGTTTACAGTTTTTTCAGCAGTTAATTTGGGTTTTTGATCATCCTCGTTAGTTAATTCAATGGCTTCTATGTGATAATGACCAGCATTATTTCCTAATTTGAAATAGTTTCTACTTTCTAAAGAGAGATAAAGTTTTTTAAATGTTGCTTCTTCAAACACTACACGCATATCTGAATCATGTGCTGAGCTATTTCCATAGTTTATTTCGAAATCGGTGGCAGTCTCATCTTGGTCTCGTGGGCTGAAAATACCAATTGAGGAGTCAGGAAGGAAAAGTTGGCCGAGCCCTTGATTGTCTAAGAGCCTGAAATCATTTTCTACCTGCATTCCAGTGGCGTTAATCGCGCCTGCTTTACCATCCGAGTAACCACCATGGCAGGTAAAGTCACAATACTCGAATGAAATCCAGGGAACTTTGAGGTAATCGAGCCATATCCATGATGTAAAACTGCATCCTTCAAAACCAAGTGGGAAAGGGCATTCTAACCAGTTTAGGTCGAGAGTACCTACTACCATAACCTGATGTAGCCGAAGGCCTTTAGAGTTGACTTCAATTTCAGCGCCACCGTTGCATGCTTTGATGATTGCTGACGCTAGGGTTTCTGCGCTGATTTTGGCGGTTGCAATTGGGGTATCCATGAACGCGCCGTTGTAGTTTTCATCTGAACGGATTGGTAGGTTGTTACCTGTGATATCTAGGCAGTTTACGATTAAACCCTCTACAAGGGCTTCGTATATTTCGTCTTCAGTGATTTCGGGAAGGGCTGCTAAGTATTCTTTATGAGATTTATTTTTGAGCTTACGTAGATACTGTTCACGATGTTTTATGTTGATGTAATTAATGAGTTCTTGGGCAAGGTTCTCTTGAAAACTATCTAGTTCTCGAAGTAAGTCTGAACCTTCCGGTGTGTTGATGATGGTAAAAATTTCAGGATGAATTATATTACCGTAATTGCTTTCGAGGTTCTTAGCTGTTTCGCAAACAAAATCCTTTGCTTGGTTGTATTCTTCCTTTGTCTTTGATGTGCTAGAGATAAACTGTAGGAATACAGCGAAGCGCTCGGAACGGAGAATAGCTAACAAGGCAGCTTTTTCGAAAGAAATCAATGTTTGTCCTTTTTTGAGTCTGGTTGTCAATAACTGCTATGTGTTTACTTTTATAAAATTTATGAATTTTCTCAGAATATTAGAATGGTGTGTAACACTGATTATAGCAATATGGAGGTTATCGTTTATATATATATATTGATTTGCTATAATCCTCTAAAGCATTTTTAGCCTTCGAGCCAGGTGTTGAGGGTTTCCGTTCCCCTTGTTACTTCGGGAGTTGCAAGTTTTGTGACGATCCGGTCGAGCTGGAGGTATGGGCTGCGGACTCTATCTCTGGTTTGAGCGAAGGGAGGCATAGTAGTTTTTGGGGCGCTGTTTTGTAGCCAGGTGAGGACTTCGGCTCATGGGATGAGGAGCGGAAATTGGACATAGTTGAATTAATGTTGTGAAAAAAGTGTAGCCTCTCGGAATCACTCCGAGAGGCTACATGGTCGGTTAGCTATTGATACTTAAACATCAAATCTTCCATATAGCTTTCAGCGATTCGCCATTCATTGTTAATTTTTTGAACAGCAGAGCGGTTACCTTTGGGAAGCTCTTTTTCAATGATATCTTTTAGTGCTTTATCGAAATCTAGGTTGTTAAAAGTTACTCCGGAGTCAACGTATTCATTGATTTTCTGGAGGAATGCATTTTCAAGAAGTTGGTAGTCAATTGGTGAGATGTTCATAATGTAAAGTAAAACTCCTAAATTAAAATTGCGTTGGTTATATATTATTGAATAATTTGTTAAGATAGGTTTGTATTAAAAACTTGACCTACTTTCTCTCGGTTTTGATGAAATCTATTAGTTCTTCCATATATCTATCACTGGTGAAAATATTGGAAGGTCTGGCAAGTATGATGTCCGATAAATTCTTAGTTACGCCTGTATTAAATTTTTTATCTGCGAATCGGTCAGCAACTATTATTTTAATATCACTTGACAGCTCTTTAAGAAGTTGGCTTGTTACGAAATCTTCTGGAGGTAGGGAGTAGCCAATGAAAGTTACTGATTCCGCTTGTTGAAGATATTTTCTAGCAGTTCTCCATAGAATGTTAGATATATTAGTGCCGTAAAATTTATCTTTGGAGGCAACTGGAGGAATTATTAGTCTGTCCTGAGATTCAATCATTTCCGAAATAATTTTTTCAGAATGCTTAATAGTTCTTTTGCCGTTGAATTTTTCACGAACTCTTAGCTTCTGTGCTGAGACTACTCCGGCATCGAATCTAGAGTAAAACCAATTAATTGACCCATGCAGTTTAATCAACTGAAAACTTTCGTTATCTACGAGGCTTATTCAAAAGTAGACACGCACCCCACCCCCACCAACTAGACAACGGCCCCACCCGCGGCAAAAATATGAGCGTTAA
>NZ_JBHSTW010000004.1:0-24565 GCF_042660305.1 Rothia nasimurium | reverse complement strand
CCGATGGGGTATCGGAGCCAGGCTTTGGCAGCCCTGACGGTCTAGGATTAAACCAGTCCAACTTTCGGGGGCTAGTTCACAGTGCTAGGAGGGGAATTAGATTGGCTGTACATAGGGCAAAAAATCGCGATGCCACTTCTTTCACCTCAAATCATGTCATTTGATGTAGTTTGATGATTTATGCATCATATTACTTCCCTTTGAGATGGATTCAAGAGGCTTGTAGCAAATTTTTCAATAAATTTTCCTTGGCGGGGTATCCTCAGTGCATGGCACACCTAGATTTGCTCTTCCGCGATTACGAAATCCAGATGGAAGCACAAAAACACCGAGATTACGAGGCAGATGCTCGCGAGCTCCGCCAGATAGAGCTTTCTCGCGTCACCGTGGCCGACCGTTTGGCAGCCCAGCTTGGGCAGCTGCTGACTATTCACGGGTCTACTGGAGATATTTGGCGGGGGAGACTGGAGACTTTGGGGCTGGGGTGGCTTCAGCTAGAAACGGACGCCGGCGGCCTCATTCTTCCGCTTGCGCACCTTCTTTACTGGGAAGGTGGAAACCACCAGGCCGTGGGCGAAGCTCATGAAGTGTCTCGCAAACTCACGCTGGGATCTGCCCTACGGGCCCTCAGCGCTGCCCAACGTGACATCCATATTTATCATGCAGGAGGAACCGGTCTCACCAGTGCAGGTAAAGTGTGGGCAGTTGGTGCTGACTACTGTGAAATCGTGGGGCAGCAGGCACACAAAGAGGACGCCCGCGGAACTCGGGGAGCTCCACGCAGCGTCCTCTTCACCTCAATTGCCGCTATCAGGGTAGCGGGATAAACAGTCTGTTTTAGGAGATATCGGCTCGTTCGGACTGCTCGGCCCGAATGGCTTCTTCGGTCATCGCATAGCGCTCGCTGATATATGCTTCGAGCATGCTCTTTTCAACCCGCCACTGGTTTCTGCCGCCAATCTGGATGGCCTTCAGCTCCCCTGAGCGCACCAGGGCGCGAGTTTGGCTGGGGGATATATTGAGAATTTCACCGACGTCGGTCAGGGTGAGAAAGCGCTGTTCAACCATATCTGGTTCCTTCTGAAACGGGGGAGTAGGTGGGGGATCCTTTGCTTTAGTTTAGTGCATTTTGAACTACCTTGATAGAAGAAGCAAGGCCTGTGGATAACTTGCTTGATTTTGCGTAACCTTGGTCAAAAATACGTGCAATCTTTGAAATTGATGTTCTGATTAGGGAAACTGCTGTCAACGAGGAAAACTTCCTGACTCAAAGAGGTGTCATGATGGCTCAAGAAAATCTTGCTCCCCGTTTCAGAAAGCCGGGGTTCCGCGACCCTAAGCTGCTGGCGGGCGTCCTAATTATTCTTCTCTCGGTTCTGGGCGTCGTCGGCCTTATCCGAGCTACCAACCAGACTCAGCCCTACTATGTTGCCAGTAAAGATATCGGTATCGGCGAAAAAATTACCACCGATAACGTGACAACTGCCCAGGTCAAGCTAGGTGAATCAGCAGGTCTCTACCTTTCGGCGGAGCAAGTAATCGCTGACGGGTCGGTAGCTACCCGTCCGCTAGCTGCGGGGGAGCTTCTCTCACCCCGGTCGCTGTCCACCGAGGTAAGCGACGGGCGCAGGCTCGTTACCCTGCTACTTGATCAGTACGCGGTAGCCGAATATGCTCCTGGCAATCGGGTAGATATTTGGGTTGCCTACAAAACAGAGGGGGCCAACTCGTACGGTGATCCCGTGGTCATCGCAGAATCAGCCGAGGTGCATTCTGTAACGGCCCAAGAATCTGTGATTGGAGGAACCGGCCGTTCGGCTGTTGAATTGTGGGTAAACCAGGACGTCCTGCCCACAGTCCTCGGTGCCACCAGCAAGGGAGCGGTCATCAGCCTGGTTCCGTCGGCCTACGCACCGGGAGGGAACTAATGCAGGTTCCTATCGTTATTGTTGGTGATGAGGGCGGACGTTTCGTTTCAGCCATTGAGTCTCAACGTGGCCAGGTGAGCGTGGTCAGGCACGTGCACGATATCGGTGAAATGCTGGGACTTGCCCAAAGCGGCCTTGCCCGCGCTGTGCTGATCGTGACCGGGGGAGAAGAACTCACCCTTTCCATGGTTAAATCTCTGCACCACCTTGAGGTGGCAGTGTGTCTTGTCAATGACCAGGGAACCCAGCCACCTATAGAAGGCATCCACCCGATTGATTCTCTAGCTGATACCGCAGAGATCGTTAGCGAGATCGAAAAGGCCGTCGATACCCTGCTGAATTCAGAGCAGACCGGTGAGCAGGCCAACCAGGCTCAGAACGAGGAGCCTGCCCTCTCCGCCCCGGCTCAAAGTCACCCCATAAGGGGTGACGAAAAGCAGGACGCTCCTGCCCCCTCACCTGCGGAAGGGAAGATAGTAGCGGTGTGGGGCCCCTACGGTTCACCGGGACGCACCACCCTGGCCATCAACCTGGCAGCAGCCTACGCAGAAACAGGGTACTCGGTTTGCTTGGTGGACGCAGATACCTACGGGGCGTCCGTGGGAGCTGCTCTAGGCCTTACTGATGACTACTCAAGCCTCGCCCAACTCTGCCACCACGCAGACCGTGGAGGCATAACCCAACAACAGCTCAATGAACTTACCCACACCGTCTCGCACCGCTCTCACTACTTCGACATCATCACCGGCATCAACCGACCAGATCGCTGGGTAGAGGTACGCTCAAACGCTCTCGACCTCGTACTCGATACACTGGTTTCAACATACGACCTGGTGGTTATCGATACCTCTTTCTGCCTTGAGGAAGACCCAGCCCTGAGCTTTGACGGTTTGACTCCCCAACGAAACGACGCAACCTTAACCAGTCTGGCGCGAGCTGACCACCTGATAGCTCTTGGCCTAGCAGACCTTGTGGGCGTACCGCGTCTTATCAAAGCCTACGACACCCTTAGCCAGGTACTTGGGCCAGCCCTTGATCAAAGAATCAGCATTGTCTTCAACCGCGTCCGCACCGAGGCCCTAGGCCCATCTGCCCAGGCCGTTCTCGAACACTCCTGGGAGCGATTCGGCCCCAGCCTGCCCATAGCAGCCCAGCTACCAGAAGACAGCCCAAGCGCTGATAAAGCCCGCCTAGCAGGAACAACAATTCTTGAAGTAGCCCCACAAACAGAACTGGCCCGCCAGCTACAGGCGCTCGCCGACACCAGCCGAAATACCCTAGGGATCGGAAAACCTGCCCCATCACTAGCGCCCCCTCCGAGCCCGAGCATGGTAGAAAAGAAGAAGCCCTGGGTGCGATTTACCCGCCGCCCCCGCTCCTAACCCACCCCGCCCAGACCACCAGGAGGCCCCCCTTGTCACTCACTGAAATCCTCATGCGCACCGGCGCTTACGGGCCGGGCGATATCGAGTGGCTCCACCTGCTCACTAACGAGTGGCAAATCATTGCAGATACCGGCTACTGCGACCTCATGCTCTGGGCGCCCCAAGCCGACACCATCGAGGGCTACTTCTCCCTGTCCCAGCCGCTGCCGGCGTCCGCTGGGTTCATCAACCTCGCCCAGATTCGCCCCTCCACCACCCACACGGTTTTTCACACCGACTGGGTCGGCAAAGAGCTCGACCCGGCCCTCTGCGAGCGGGCGGTCGCAAGCTGGAACAGCCAAACCCCCAAGACCCTCAATGACGAGCACAACCTCACCGATATCGTCCTTGATACCGAGTTCATTCCGCTAATACGCAATGACAGACCCGTAGCCCTCTTGTCGGTCCACCGCGAGAGCCTGGGTACCCGAAAGCGCCAGAAAGCGGAGAGGGTCTACCGCGACGTCTCCCATCATCTTCTACAGATGGTCTCGCGCGGTGCCTGGCCCGAGTTCTCCGCCCCTGTTGGAACGGCCCACGGCAACCCCCGTGTAAGCGACGGCTTGGTCATGCTTGATACGGACGGACGGGTTACCTACGCTTCACCTAATGCTCTGTCTATCTACAAGCGTCTCAACTACGAAGGTGACATGCTCGGTGCGAGCCTACTCGATATCACCCGGGCCCTGCTACCTGCCGGTGAGAAGGCGGACGAAACCCTACCCCTGGTTCTTACCGGGCGCATGCCCTGGCGCGCAGAAATCAAAGCCAACCGCAAAAACGTCACCTTCCGTGCCATCCCCCTGCGCCATTTTTCACGCCTGGGCGAAGAACGCTACGGGGCCCTGCTACTCTGCCGCGACGTCACCGAGCTGCGTCGCCGAGAGCAAGAAATGATGTCGAAAGACGCTACTATCCGCGAAATCCACCACCGGGTCAAAAACAATCTCCAAACAGTCTCAGCCCTGCTTCGCCTGCAATCGAGACGCATGACCACCCCCGAAGCGAAGGAAGGCCTGGAACAGGCGATGCGCCGTGTCTCCACTATCGCGCTGGTACACGATGCCCTTTCCCAGGGGCTAACTCAGGACGTAGACTTTGATGACCTCATTAGCCGACAGTTTAGGCTTGCTGCCGAGCTTGCCTCGCCAGGGCAGCACGTTGCCACCCGGATCGAGGGATCTTTCGGGAAGCTACCCAGCCAAATTGCCACCCCTCTTGCCCTCGTTATTAATGAGGTTGTGGCTAACGCGGTAGAACACGGTTTAGCTGGAGAAACCGGTACCGTAACCCTCGGTTGCCAGCATCGCTACTCAGAAGGGCAAGAGCACAGCATTATCGTGACGGTTCAAGATAGCGGCCCCGGAATTAGCGCCGAAAAAATTAGAGAGCTAGAGGGAACTGGCGGCGGAACCGGTCTAGGGACTCAAATTGTTAAAACCCTGGTAGCCAGCGAGCTCAACGGTACTATTCACTGGAGTCTTGCTCCTGAAGGCGGAGCACTGGTGACAATTGAAGCTGCCATTGTGTAGCTAAAGGAAAGCCGCATAAAAAGGAGGGGCGAACCGGTACACCGGTTCGCCCCTCCTAAAGAACACTTACATGAAGTTGCTACTATGAGGCCCTGCGGGCTCGGGCAGCACGTCGCTTCATAGCGCGACGCTCATCTTCACTCATACCGCCCCACACACCAGAATCCTGGCCTGTTTCGATAGCCCACTGCAGGCAGGTATCCATCACAGTGCAGCTGCGGCAGACATTCTTAGCTTCTTCAATCTGAAGAAGGGCGGGCCCGGTGTTTCCTACGGGGAAAAAGAGTTCAGGGTCTTTCTCAAGACAAGCAGCACGGCTACGCCAATCCATTAGCATGCTCTCCTATAGGGTTTACCGGATTAAAGCTGAGGCAAAGTAGCTCAGCAACTAACAAAAAAATCTGGCCCCTTTCCTAGAAGGAGCCAAACTTGAACCTCAATAACTTTCCCACGATATGGGGCGTCATACAAGGGGGTTGTGAGCGAAAATCTGCTTGCAGCCCTGAGGTAAATGTCACAGGCGGGTGCACAAAGGGGTGCCGGGGTGAGAGGTGACACTCCCGGGTGCCTATTCTAGATAGGAGACCCTTTCTTCGTACATAGAGAAATGAGATAGACGTGGCTTCTTCCAGCGTTTCAGCCCTTCCAGTTCCCGTGAAAATCTTGGTCGGGCTGAGCCTCCTTCAGGCCCTGTATCTAGTGGTTACTGCTCTCATCGGGACTTTCGCTTCTGCCGATATTGGGGGAGCGTCAGTTATTGCCTCCTTTTATTTCATTATTGCTCTGGCTCTGGCCGTGGGCGCTGTTGCCGTGTGGAAGGCGCAGCGGTTTGGGCAGCCTCTCGTGCTTGTCTGGCAACTCTTTGCGGTTATCATCGGCGTTCAAACTACTCTGGGTGGAGATTACCTGGTAGGGCTAGCAACGGTAGGCATAAGCGGAGCTGTCATCCTGCTACTTTTTACCCGCTCTACTCTTGAGCATCTGGCTCCTTCCTCCCGGTAACCTGTTCGTCGGGTAAGGCTGCCTGAAAAGCCGTAATAGTTGCGTGATCAATCATGACTCCCCGCCCTGCCGGGAGCTGGCCGTAAGTTTTAAGGTCAAGGGGGAGAGGTACGCCCGGGTAGAAGGACATGTCTGCGGAGCTATGCGGGGTAAGCACGATACCCGTAGAGGTACCGCTGAGGGCAGCAAGAATCGGTGAGCTACTCCACCGTGGCCAGGGTGTGTAGGTCACGACAACAGACCCAAACTTTTCTTTCTGGGCTAGTATCGTCTGCTGTATATCGTGGCTGAGCTTATCAAGGTCGTCGATGAGCAGAATGGGGCGGAGCCCCAGGCTCTCGCTCCGTGCAAGAGCTTGACTGATATCTTCTGCTGCGGTGCCGGTATCTGATGAAATAACAATGAAGAAATGCTCAGGATTAGCTTGGACGAGGGTCGTAAGTAGGCTCGTTTTTCCGGATCCCCTCGGGCCGCTGACGCTGATAAATCCACCTCGCAAAGGCGGGGTAAAGGCTACCGAGCCGTCCCTGAGTACACCGCAGGCGAGCGCGCCGGTGTGGGGCTTGGCTGCTGACGGGAGGGAGCTGACCGGGGAGTGCAAGGGGAGCGGACGCCAGGAAAGCCAGTATCTGTGGGAGTCGCTTAACAGGTGGTTAGGGCCTTGCCGAGCACCGGTCTTTGGGGCAGCTAGCGGAGCGCTGAGCTCTGTCCAAGCAAGTGTGCCTGCCTGTACTTTTCCTTCTGAGGAGTCGTAGATAACCTTTCCTTCTATCGCAAACTGCCCGCTGCCCGGCAGGGTGTAATCCCTAGTGTGGGTACGAAGAGGGTCATTCTCAACAGCTGCTCGAGTCATGAAGGTGTGCTCAAAGATATGCTGGTACTTACCTCGTACACCTGTTACTGAAGTGCAGAAAACCTGAACTGTTGGGTGATCACCCAAGTTGAGAATCTGTTGCAGGTGAGCTTCTGCAGCCGGGTACCGTTGGAGCGTATCTAGCAGTGTTTCTAGCGTATCTATGATGAGGAGCTGGCCCGGTCCTGGGGCTTCTGTGCAGCAGGCTAGAAGGTGCTGAAGATAGTTGGAATCCTGGTAGGTAAAGACGTCAAACTGTTCTGCGTATTCCTTGCCCCAGCTGCGTATCTCTCGTGCGCGCTGTTCTGACGGCGTAAGACATAATACGGCGTACCCTTGAGTGAGAGCTTGAAGGAGGGTTACCCGAAGCGCAGGTATCCACTCGTTGCTGCCTCCCTGTACTAAAATTGGGCCATCTTCCGCCGACCAGATAAAGGGGGCTTGAAACCCTAGTTCTGCTATCTCGTACTGGCCGAGCAATAAGGTAAAGGGGCCAGCAGACTCCGGCAAATCTGTATGGCAAGGAGCTGAGAGTGATGCCGGAATTGGCTGATAGGTCGGTAGCTGATGTGCATTCTGGTAGGCCTGGTAGATAGCCGTATTGGTGGTATCGAGTTCTGCATCGCTCAGAGCCTGGCAATCGGTGGGCTCCTGAGAACCAGGCAAATCGAGCACAAAACGTGCTCGGCATCGTCCTTGGTGCTCTTGCCTGTAAAGTCCCGTGATTAAAGGAGCTTGAAACTCAACCATCTCATTATCTGCACTCCGTAGAAGGCCCCGCCCCGGGAAGCTAGCAGAGATATGAGAAGCTTCTTCCGAGCCTAGAACATTGAAAGATTCCTGGGCAGAACTTACTCTAAGGCACATCACTGTTGAGATATTTGCCCTGATATCGGGAGAAATTGCTCCCTGCGGGCGCTGGGTAGCTAGGACGAGGTGGTAACCCAGCGACCTGCCAATCGTAGCTATCTTCATCATTTCGCTCATAATGTCTGGGTAATCATCGACAAGCATGCGAAACTCATCGATGCAGATAATTAGCTCCGGAAAATCAGGCGCTGTGCGGGCGTTTCTGCAGAGGTCGATATAATCGTCATAGGAACTGACGCCCAACTGCTTCCAGACCTGTTTGCGGTGGGTAAGGTCTGCCCGCAAGAACTTCATAGTGCGCATTAGCTGAGACGCGTCAAGGTCAGAGATGAGCGAAACACAATGGGGTAGAGACGCTAGAGGGCCTAAACCAGCACCACCTTTGAAATCTATGAGGACGAAGGAAAGACGCTGAGGCGGGTAGCTGAGGGCTGCAGACCATAGCAGGGAACGAAGAAGCTGGGACTTACCTGAACCTGTAGTCCCTGCACAGAGAAAATGCGGGCCATGATGCACAAGGCCGAGTTTTAGGTCATCGTTACTTTCACAGGCTAGCCCCGCATACAGAAAGATCTCTTCTGCCCATAGATTCCCCGGCTGGTTACCCTCCGGCAGCTCAGGGAGAGCATAAGCAGGTAGTTGAGAAGTATTCGTTGCTGCAACGCTAACTCTCTGGAGAAGAGAGGATGTAGTGACTCTTCCCCAACTCGCCAGGAGAGCACAGTAACGCTCTTCGCTGATTCCGTCTAAAACGACGTCATGCCAGCTCGTTGACTGAGAAAAGAGCTCTGCAGGCTCTTTATGAAGCCCTTTGTTGGCTAAGGGAAAGGGGAGAAGCTGTGGAGGTAAGGACGGCGGCAGATAGGAGCACACCAAAAAACCTGTTTCTAAACTACTGAGCTCTGCAAGAGACACCGTGCACACGTTTGCTGCTGCAAGAAGCGGGTCAATGAGACGCAAAAACCAAGTAGCCTCCTGCTCCTGAACAAGAAGGTAGACCGGCTGATTCTGAGCCAAGAGCTGGCAGAGGGCTAAACGCTGGGTCGAAAGAGGAAGCCCAGAGACTAGGGGCGCAAGTTCTTCTACGCTTATGACATAAGGGGCTCCCTGGACTTCAGGGAGGCTCCCTAGCTCACGTTGCTTGCCTCTAATTCGTACTGGCCGGGTGCCGCGTCCTATCACGATGCCTGTATCAGCATCAACCTGGTCAGCCCCGCGGTAGCGGGCTATAGCGTCCTCTTCCTCCCGAGCAAGCTGCGTTATCTGACGGCGCACAGAGGATCTTTCGCGCCCCTGAGAAAAAGCGTGAAGTCCCATTAAGAGTGAGGACCCACAGGCCATGAGAAGAACAAGCCACAGCTGGGTCAACCAGGCAATCAGAAGGCCCACAATGAGAGGTAGAACCATCGTTGCTACCAGTAGCAGCTTGGACTTAGGGGCGGGAGCATCAATGTCTTGAACTACCGGGTCACGAAAGAGGGGAGCGCGGTACTCATACTGGTCAAGCACAAGGACGCTCCCACCCAGAATAAATTTTTCCCCTACCTCAAGTTTGCGGTGGGAGCCCTCATCCGAGAAATACACACCGCTAGCCGTCACCTCTAGGAAGCCCTCAATCGGTGCAAGCGCTGGGTCGTCGATTGTGAGCAGGGAAGCCTGCCTACCAATTTCCCAGCTACCTCGAGACAGCGGAAACTGAGAATGAGAATCTGGCCCGTGCACCACACGTAAGGTAAACAGGGCCTTCTCCTCTGGGAAAGGAAGAACTGTTGCATGAGATGCAAGGGGCAGCACCGTGAGCTGGGCACCACTAGTCCAGGGAGCCTGGCCGGGAGTAAGCTCCCTGATATCTTGCCCCTGAACACCCCAACTGAAATTATCGCTACCCCACACATTAGAGAGTTCTCGGTAGATATCTACTCCAGTTGTGCCGGGCGAATAATCAAACTCCACTGTTCGGTAAGATCCCGCCGGTGGCTGCTGGACGCGCACTAAAAGCTTCATAAAGCTACCTAAGTTCTGGAGACCTGCCATTGCAAGGGCACAAAACGGAAAAACAAACTCTCACCATTGTTTTTCTGTCTTTCCGCGAAAAAAGTTGAGGTTCCTCTGCACACAGCACTAGCACAGGGGAAGACCGGGGAATAATCACACGATCTTTACAGCCTGTTAGCGGGTAGTAGCCGACTATATCCGGTACTTTTGTTATTAACTGTGTTTACCTTGCGCGCAAGGAACACACCGAAGTTAAGCTTCTACGCTGTAGTAGCAGAGCACGGTTGCCAGACTCCCCACGATAGCTGTGCAACCCCTAACAAGGAGTAAGTTAAGTGAACGCTGATCTCGTAGTCGTAGGCTCTGGCCTCTTTGGCCTCACCATTGCAGAGCAAGCTGCTACCCAGCTTGGCCTCAAGGTAGCCCTGCTCGACCGCCGTCATCACATCGGCGGTAACGCATACAGCGAAAACGAAGAGAAGACAGGAATCGAAGTTCACCGCTACGGCGCCCACCTCTTCCACACCTCTAACGAACGCGTCTGGGAATACGTCAACCGCTTCACCGGCTTCACCAACTACACCCACCGCGTTTACACCAACCACAACGGTATCGTGTACCCCATGCCCATCAACCTGGGCACTATCAACCAGTTCTTCAACGCCGCCTACTCACCGGCAGAAGCCAAGGCCCTGATCCAGGAGCAGGCCGGTGAACTCGCAGGAACCGACCCCAAGAACCTGAACGATAAGGGGATCTCTCTCATCGGGCGTCCGCTCTACGAAGCCTTCATCAAGCACTACACCGCAAAGCAGTGGCAGACCGACCCCGCTGACCTGCCGGCGTCCATCATCTCCCGCCTGCCCGTGCGCTACAACTACGACAACCGCTACTTCAACGATAAGTACGAAGGCCTACCGGTCGACGGCTACACCGCCTGGCTTGAGCGCATGGCAGCCCATCCCAACATCGAGGTGCACCTCAACACCGACTTCTTTGAAGAGGGCCACGAATACTCCCGTTCCAAGGTCCTCGGCCAGGTCCCCGTTGTGTACACCGGCCCCGTAGACCGCTACTTCGACTACGCTGAAGGTGACCTCTCCTGGCGTACCATCGACCTCGAAGAAGAAGTCCTTGACATCGAAGACTTCCAGGGCTGCTCCGTCATGAACTACCCCGACGCAACCCACCCCTTCACCCGCATCCACGAGTTCCGCCACTTCCACCCCGAGCGTGACTACACCAAGGACGCTACCGTCATTCACCGCGAATACTCACGCTTCGCAGAAAAGGGCGACGAACCCTACTACCCCATCAACACCGGCGCTGACCGCGAAATGCTCCTCAAGTACCGCGAACTCGCTGGTGGAGAGCAGAACGTGCTCTTCGGCGGACGCCTGGGCACCTACAAGTACCTTGACATGCACATGGCTATCGGTGCTGCACTCTCCATGTTCGACAACAAGCTCCGCCCTCACTTCGAAAAGGGCGAAAAGCTGGTATCTGGCGGAATCGAGGCCTAAAACTTATGCAGAACACCCAAGAGACCCCTATGAAAACCCTGCAGCGCGTTATCTTCCCCGAACGCGCTCAGATGGACACCGTATCGCTTTACGTCGATTCGGGTATTGCAACCGGTGTGCAGCTCTCCACCATGAACGGTGCCTTGAGCCAGAACGACTCTTTGAAGGACGAGAAAGCTCCGGTCAAGAGCAGCGGCGGTTCAGCAAACGAAGCACACACTGAAGACTTCATTGGTCGTCGCTCCACCCTCGTGCGCCCCGGTACCCGCCTCTCCTTTGGCACCTACTTCAACGCCTTCCCCGCATCCTACTGGAAGCGCTGGACTGACCTGACCTCCGTCCGCCTGCATATCCAGACTCACGGCGAAGGCACCGTCATCGTGTACAAGTCAAACGCTCGTGGCTCGCTGCAGCGTGTAGACTCCAAGCGCGTAGAAGGTGCTGCCACTACCCAGTTTGACCTCTCGCTGAAGCCCTTCGGCGATGGCGGCTGGTACTGGTTCGAACTCGCCGCTGGCTCTGAAGCTCTGGTGCTGGAATCAGCAGAGTGGCAGGGCGCTGATAACGGCAAGGCTCCCGGTCGCATCACCCTGGAAATTACCACCATGAACAAGCAGGAATTCTGCCTGAATAACCTGCGTTCTCTGGCTGCTAACCCCGAGGTTCTAGAGCATCTGCAAGAAGTTCTCATCGTCGACCAGGGCTCTCAGAAGCTCCAGGACGAGCCTGACTTTGAAGAAGTTGCTGCTACCTTGCAGGGTAAGCTTCGTATTATTAACCAGGCGAATCTGGGTGGTTCAGGTGGCTTCGCCCGCGGTATGTACGAGGCTGTAGAAAACGGTTCTGACTACGCCCTGCTGCTCGATGATGACGTGGTTGTTGAGCCGGAATCTATTATCCGACTGCTCACCTTCGCTGATATGTGCCGTAAGCCTACTATCGTAGGTGGCCACATGTTTGATCTGTACAACCGTACCGTTCTGCACACCTTCGGCGAGGTCGTCAACACCTATCGTTTCCAGCCTGACCTGCCCCACCAGGACCAGTCCCTGGGGCATGACTTCCTGCACTCCAACCTGCGTAGCACCCCTTGGCTGCACCGCCGCACTGACGTGGACTACAACGGCTGGTGGATGGACCTAATTCCTACCCAGGTCATTCGTGAAATTGGTCTGTCACTGCCTGTCTTCATCAAGTGGGATGACGTTGAATTCGGCCTGCGCGCGAAAAAGGCCGGCTACCACACCGTCTCGCTTCCCGGTGCCGCTGTTTGGCACGTATCGTGGATTGATAAAGACGACCTCGTAGGCTGGCAGGCTTACTTCCACATCCGTAACCGCATCATTGCTTCGCTGATTCACTCACCCTATGAGCGAGGCGGACGCCTGCTGCGTGAGTCGCTCTATGCAGACGTCAAGCACCTTATCTCGATGCAGTACTTTACCGAGCACGGTCGTATTATGGCGCTGAAGGATATCCTTGCTGGCCCCGATCAGCTACATGACCTCCTTGCCCAGCGTCTGCCCGAAATTCGTGCTCTGACTAAGGAGTACACTGACGCCCAGTTCAAGGAAGACGTCGAGTCCTTCCCTGAGCCGCGGATGGCAAAGCCCCCTCGCAACGGCCGTGGTTTTGCTGCTCCGTCTTACCGTACTCTTGCTCCCTGGGCCTTGAAGACTGTCACTAAGCAGCTGGTCAAGCCTGTGCGCGATGAATATAAGCAGAACCCCCAGGCTCATATTGCTCACCAGGATAACCGCTGGTGGCGTATGTCCCAGTACGACTCGGCTCTGGTATCAAACGCTGAAGGTACCGCAGTTTCGTGGTACCGCCGTGACCCAGAACAGCTCCGTTCAAAGCTCATCGAGTCATCTAAACTGACCGCTCAAATTCTGCGTGAATGGCCTACTCTGCGCAAGCAGTATGCCGAGGCCGCAGAGCGTATTACTTCTATCGAAGAGTGGAAGAAGACCTTCGACAAGCATACGGAGTCAGAACTTACTCGATGAATGATTCGATGAATAAACAACTCGTAGCCCCCGGTAAGGGCCGTGGGCTACGGGATGTTTTTGCTAACAGATTTTTGCTAAAACTCCTGGTTGATAAGGAGATACAGGTAAGGTACCGGGGCTCGGTGCTCGGTATTCTCTGGTCCTATATCAAGCCTGGGGTGCAGTTCGCCGTCTTCTATATCGCCTTAGGTCTTTTCTTGGGGCTAGAACGCGGTATGCAGAACTACGCCATCTACCTATTCTCTGGAATGATCGTTATTAACTTCTTCTCTGAAGGGTTTAGTAACGGGGCTAAAGCCATGGTAGTTAACGGCGCGCTCATCAAGAAGATTTATCTACCTCGTGAACTGTTCTCGGTTTCAACGATTTGGGTGGCTCTTATCCATTTCCTTCCTCAGATTCTGGTGCTTCTTGGCGCGTGTTTTGTAGCTGGTTGGAGCCCTGATCTGAAGCAGCTGGGGGCGGCCCTGGTCGCCATGATTATCGTGATGATCTTTTCAGCGGGCTTGGGCCTCATCTTCGGTGTAGCTAACGTTTTCTTCCGCGATTCTGAGAATATTGTGGATATGCTCCTGATGGTTGCTACCTGGTTCTCACCGGTCCTGTACTCGTGGACCATGGTGCGCGATACCCTTTACCCCTGGGTAATGAACGTGTACATGATGAACCCGCTCACTGTGGCTGTTGAGCTCTTCCACTATGCTTTCTGGATGCCTACCCTTTCAGCTGAGTCTGCTGCACTGCCGGTATCTCAAATCCCTCCGCACCTTCTTACCCTGTGGGTACCTGTTGCCCTGGGTGTTTCTCTCGTGACCCTGTTCCTCGGTGACTTACTCTTCCGTAAGCTAGAGGGCAACTTCGCCCAGGAGCTCTGATTTACGTGGATATCAAGAAGTTTGATTTACCACCCGTGGCAGATAATGCTCCTGTGGTTATCAAGGTTGAGTCTCTGGTGAAGCGCTTTGTGCTGCGCCATACTCGGTCGATGAAGGAGGCCTTTGTCTGGCTGATGAAGGGCCGTAAGGGGGACTTGAATGAGAAGTTCAATGCTCTTAACGGGGTTTCTCTGGACATTCGCGAAGGCGAGCGCATTGCCCTGCTGGGCTATAACGGTTCGGGTAAATCTACCCTGCTCAAGCTGATTTCGGGTGTGATGCACCCGGATGAGGGCAGGGTATTGACCGGCGGACGCATCGCTGGGCTTATCGAGGTTGGAGCAGGTTTCCACCCCGATTTGACCGGGCGTGACAACGTATATCTGAACGCTGCCATCCTTGGTATGAGCAAGGAACAGATTGAAGCAAAATTTGATGAAATTGTTGAATTCTCTGAAATTGGCAACTTTATCGATAC
Source organism: Rothia nasimurium (assembly GCF_042660305.1). Taxonomy (NCBI): domain Bacteria; kingdom Bacillati; phylum Actinomycetota; class Actinomycetes; order Micrococcales; family Micrococcaceae; genus Rothia; species Rothia nasimurium. Next base: position 10,073 of record NZ_JBHSTW010000004.1, on the reverse strand, counting down.
CGAGGTTAAGTTCTACTCGTCGGGTATGTACCTGCGACTGGCTTTTGCTGTAGCTGTTCATACTGATCCGGAGATTTTCTTAGTGGATGAGATTCTGGCTGTGGGTGATGAACCTTTCCAGAAGAAATGTATCGCTAAGATTCGAGATCTGAGTGCTGAAGGGAAAACCCTGGTTGTGGTGAGCCATGACCTTGATTTGGTGGCAAAGATCTGTGAACGCGGAGTGGTCCTGGATCATGGCTCTAAGCAGTTCGATGGCCCTATTGACGAAGCGATTGAATTCATGAGGGCAAAATCCCACTAAGGAAGCCTTCCCCAAAAATGCCCACAAGCTAGATAGCTTGTGGGTATTTTTGTGCGTTGTTACTAGTCAGTAACTAGTTGTGTGTCAAAACATTACGTTTATCCGTAGTAGGTTTGAGGTGCTGTGGAAAAACTCTAGTCTTCATGCGTTATGGCTTGTCAGGTGCAACTTCATTGCATTCTTGTTGGCTGGGTAAGGGTATACGGGGCGCGGTTATCCACAGGGTGGCCCTGGGGTGTTTGATTGTTTCGCCTAATCAACTGTATCTTGTTTGGTAATTCATCGACTGATCGCAATGGAGCGTAAGGGGGACAGATGTCTATAGCGCAAGCAGAAGAGCTGGTTGAAGCAGACGTGCGTGACTTGATTCGCCGAAGCAGCATCGACCCGCTCGTACAGCAGGTGGAAGCTAAGGAGCTCATCCAGCAGGCCATCGCTGAGTACGAGCGCCAGATGCTACGGGGCGTAGTACCGCGACTTGAGAACGCTGACTCCCTGATCAGCTCCCTTTTCGACAAGGTATGCGGCTTTGGCGAGATTCAGCAGTATCTTGATGATAGTTCTGTTGAAGAGATTTGGATTAATGCTCCGGACGAGATTTTTGTGGCTCGTGCTGGAGAGTCTGAGCTCACCGGGCTTACCCTGAGCGAGGAACAGATTCGTGCGCTGGTAGAGCGTATGCTCAAGACCTCGGGACGACGTCTTGATTTGAGCACACCTTTTGTCGACAGCTCCTTGCCGGACGGTTCTAGGCTCCATGTAGCTATTCCTGATGTTACCCGCCGTCATTGGGCCATCAATATCCGTAAGTTTATTGCGCGAGCAACTCGTTTGAGCGATTTGGTTAAGCTGGGGTCTCTCAGCTTAGATGCGGCAAAGTTTTTAGATGCAGCCGTGGCTAGCGGGTTAAATTGCCTGGTCTCTGGTGCTACTCAGGCTGGCAAAACAACCATGTTGAACTGCCTGTCAGCATCTATTGGCATGCGGGAGCGCGTTATCACCTGTGAGGAGATTTTTGAGCTCAAAATTCCCCTCCGCGATGTTGTGAATTTGCAGTGCCGTCAGCCCAACCTGGAAGGCCATGGCGAGATTCCTCTCCGGCGTCTAGTGAAAGAGGCTTTGCGCATGAGACCCGACCGCCTCATCATTGGTGAGGTACGCGAGGCTGAGTCTCTTGATATGCTCATCGCGCTCAACTCCGGGCTCCCGGGGTTATCTATAGCTAGAAACTGTGTAGCACCGTAGTTACCCAAATTCTCTGTGAGGGACTTCAGGGACATGGGTAACAGTGTTATCTATAGTTCATGGAAGCAAATAAAAGCTAGATACCGACAATCCCATCATAAAGGCGGCGTACCCCCAGCCTCGTGATGGGTTGGTACCCCTACAATGGTTATAGAAGTTCCACCAGATGTAGAAAAACGGTGAAATCAAGATCATGACCAAAGACGAAGAAACGGAACTGTACGCCGCTTACTATGCGGAAGAAGGAGAAAAGCTGCGCGCTCAGTCGCGGGCACGTTCTCAGGTTCTGGCGTCTCACTCTCACTTACGTAATAGCAAGTTGATAAGCACTGGTAGCCAAGAAAATCACTTAGATACAGTTGAAGCTCGCAAAGATATTCTCCGCGGTGATGCATCTGTCTTTTAGTGCTTGAAGGCGCCGGGGCAATTTTTGATTTGGGGAAAAATATAGGGGGATAGTCAAGCTGAGATGAGACCCCCATCATAGAGTGCTGGCCACCAAGCTGATTCTTCAGTATCTCCAGCAAGATTGTGCAGGAAGGCCCCTGACAGTAAATGACTGTCAGGGGCCTTTGGGCATATATGAGATAGGAGGTTACGTCATTACTCGAAGAGCTGGGCGGCCAGCAAGCGCCATAATCTCGTTATCTACACCTACCACAGCTTCCAAATCATGCTTGCTTACATGGGTAATCGCTAGCAAAGATTTCAGATTCCAGCTGTAGGTTCGAAGGTAGTTCAGAATATCTGACATGGCGGTAAAACGGACGGGATAGGGCGGGGCTTCATTATTGATGATATGCCGGTATGACCCGTTAAGTCGTTTGTACCAAGAGGAAGCCTGGTCTTTGCTGATGTCACGGCGTAAAGAAGCACGAGTTACAAACGATTTCGGGTGTAGCCCCCAGTAGCGAGATAGATTCATCAAACCATCAAGGTCTCCTGTCTTTAACGATAGGAACTGGTGTTTGATGCTTTCGTAGGGGGCTAGGAGCTCACCGGCAAATAGGTCTGCACGATCCTCAATATATTTTGGGGTGTCTCCTGGCTCGGGGGAGTATTTATCAAGCACTAGGTGGGCGTATTCATGAGCCAATGTGAACCGTCTGGTGTTGTCTGTTGTCGCATGTGTCAGCATGACGAGCGGGGCTGTCTGCTCATCGTGCCAGTAAGATACACCATTTACCTTCGCTATCTGAATCGGCAGGCCTGTTAAGATAATGCCTTCACTCTCTAAGTAGCCTGCGATGTTCGTTAGCGGTTGATCTGGAGAGACGCCCCATTGTGCACGTATTTGGTGGGCGACTTGTACTACCTGGTCATCGTTTTCTGCTCTGTATTGCTTGAACGTTGGGGCCTTTTTCTGCTTGGATGCTTCAAGGACTTTATCAATAACATGTAGGCGTATAGATGCTTCTGCTTCGAGCATGTCTACTGTTTTTTGGGGAACACGATATTTACGGAACATCATTCCCTGCGACTCGACGCTCGGTAAATCGATGGTAAGCAAGGTCGTTGGTACCTCAAGGATGGAAGCGTAGGCTTCAAGGTCTTCACCCTTGAGATCGAGTTTCCCTTTTTCGATTTTTGAGGCCCAGCTGGGCTGTTTGCCGACTGCTTCTGAAATCTGTGCGAGTGTCATGCCGCGGCGTAGACGCATTTTCCTAACAGTCTCAGGTGCTGCAATCTGCTGTTCCTGAGAGCGATAAGAGGATAGTTGAGTGGGTTCTGCGGTTGTAGATTGAGGGGTTGCAACCGATGGAACACTAGTGTTCATGTCAGCTCTTGCCCTTCTGAAGTTAGTGTTTTTGATGCTAATTGTTAGGTGGTGTATGTAGCTTGAGCGAGCTACAAACTAACGATTCTACCTCCAATCCTAATCTATGCAAGAAAAAATGAGTATATTTTTTCGCGGTATCAAATCATGACTTCTAGCCCTCTTGCTGGCTTTTGTTTTTCTCGTCTGCGAAGGGAGCTTTGTTGGGGGCATCTTCAGTGTCGAGCGCGCGGCGAACCTCGATATTTGGTACAGGCGTCGGAGGTACAGAAGTTGAGGGTGCAACGGGTGTCGCAATGTTGTTCATAATGGTGAAGATGAACTCTAACTCTGGGGCTTTATCCTCAATGAGCTGGTTGGCGATAGCTTCTGCTTCTTCTAGATCTACTTCAAAAACGAAAAGCGGATCGCTGATACTTGCCGTTAGTGCAGAGAAGGTACTTTTGGTGGGGAGCCCATACTTTCCTGTTTCAATCAGTAGCTGGCAGAACATTGTGTTCGGTGAAGCCCGCAGTCCCTTTCTTCTATATGAAGTTTCCTGATGGCTGCTGATGCTAGGCGATAGGTCAAAGAGCGCCGGTTGTGAGGACGTATCTATATCGGAGATGACCTGGCAGCGCTCTACTCGGCCTACGTGTGGGTACTGGTAGATGCTGGGATGGATATGTTCATTGATGAGCTCACCGAGCACTTCATTTTCGTCACCGGTCACGATGCCCCTACTCCCTTTGCCCCACTGGGGCAGGGGAACATCTATGACATTGTGTGCCGTCTCAAACGCAAAGACGCCCTCAGCAACGTAAACCCCAACTGGACACCGCACTGGTTCCGCCACACCCACGCAACAGCCCTCCTACTCTCTGGGGCACCACCGCATATAGTCATGCGCCGGCTTGGACACCAACACATCCAAACCACCCTAGAAACCTACGCATGGGTGACAGAGGACGCAGAACTACGCGCAGCTGGCTCCTGGGCAGCCTACGCCCAGGGCTGGGAAAACCACACCACCGATAGCAACCAGGTACAGGAGCGCTCATGGTAGAACAGGCCCAACACAGCACACCCGCCGCCCACATCACCGCCCTACCCCATCTACCTGGCAACACCTCCGAGCAAGGGCACACCTGGGCAGCGCAATGGGCCACCGTACCTGACCCCTGGACAACCCCTGCCTACCGACTTGATACAGAGCCCCACAAAAACGCCTTCGCACGACAATCAAATAAAAAATACACCCGCAAAACCTACGACTACTCCACCGGGTACACCCGCGCAAACCAAGAAATTGCCTGGTTCATCTACACCATCTGGAATGAAGGAACCTACAGACCCGACCCAGCAATCTTACGCTGGTACTCCCAAGCGGTAACCAGCCTCATCTGCCGCACCCCCGCCCCAAACACCACCAGCCTCATAGACATCAAACCCTTCCGTCTCATTCAAGAAGCAACCCGCATCTTCTACACCCGCAAAGGTCACTACCCCTCACCCGGTGGGCTACGCAACCTGGAAATACTAGCCAACACCCTGCACGCACACCTAGCTGTGCGCTGCACTGATGCCCCCTGGTACAGCCACGACATCTGGAACCTCAAACTAGACCCACGCATCCCCAGACGAGAGAACGAACCTCACCTAATACGAAACCTACACCTCACCCAACTCACCCAGCCCTGGCTCAAAGAAGCAGTACGCTACTGGTTCTCCCAAGCCCTCACCTACGGCTACTACACCTGGACATCCCTAGGATCACACATCACTGCGCTGAACTACTTCAGCAAATACCTCAACACCACAGACCACACCCCCGTTACCCTAGGGGAGGACTTACCAGCTATCCGCCGTATCACCACCGGGTTCGTGGACTACCTCAAAACCCCAGTCGAAGGCTGCCACTCCAAAGCCCTCAGTGACAACACCACCTACAACGTCATCAACGCCGTCCAAAGGCTCTACGAGTTTGCCTATGAAAATAAGGCCCTCATAGCAGAATCAGCCGGTGAACCAGCCTGGGGCAACCTCACCGCAGACCACACCCGCCTCTTCCCGACCTACCAGCGCAAACGCAACCGCAAAGCCCACCCGGTCACCTACTTCGAGCCCGAAGAACTCTCAGCTATGCTCGCCCACATCGACATCCTCAAAACCCCTACAGACCAAACCATCACCATCAACCTACCCGGCCGCGAACCAGCCACCTACCAGGGGATAGGAGATGAACAAGTAGCGCGTATCTGGCTCATCCAGGCCCTCACCGGCCGCCGCGCCTCCGAAATCCTCATGATGGACTACGAACCGCTGACCATGCTCGATGTAGACCCAGCCAAAATACAAGAAGACTCCTTCATCGCCCGCATGACCTACCAACAAACCAAAGTAGATGGGATAGAACCAACCATCTTGGTAGACACCGCAGTAGTAAACATCATCCGCGAACAACAAGCCTGGGTTGAAGAAAAATACCCCGGCCAACCACACCCCTACCTCTTCACCAACCCCCGCGGAAACTTCAAAGGCAACCAACCCCGCTCCTACCAGTCCTACAGTGACGTCCTCCAACGCCTCGATAACCTCGTCAAACTCACCAACACCGCAGGAGAACAACTCCGTTTCACCCAAACCCACCGCCTACGACACACCCGCGCCACCGAACTACTGAACAACGGTGTACCGGTGCACGTCGTCCAACGCTACCTAGGGCACCGCTCCCCAGAAATGACCATGCGCTACGCCGAAACCCTAGCAGCCACCGCAGAAGCCGAGTTCCTACGCTACAAAAAAGTCGGCTCAGACGGCCGCGACCTGGGCCTCTCACCCCGAGACCTCCTCGAAATCAGCCAACTCGACCACAGAGCAGACCGCATCCTACCCAACGGCTACTGCATGCTCCCACCCACCCAAACCTGCGACAAAGGCAACGCCTGCCTACCCTGCGGCGCCTTCGCCACCGACGCCTCCTACCTAGAAGAACACCGAGCCCAACTCACCCGCCTCGAATCCCTCATCGCCTCCCGCAAGCAACAGTACCAAGCACGCCGCGGCGAACCCATGCCAGAAACAAACGTCTGGCTCACCGGACGCCTGCGCGAAAAAGCATCCCTAGAAGCAATCATCACCAAACTCGAAGATGAAAACACCACCGGGGCACAAGCAATCTCAGGGGCAGGCACCACCGGCCGCGTAGCTCTAACCCTCATCACCAACCCAGCTACCGGCCCAAAGACCCCAGTACAAGCAAATCTCCGAACCCACCGCTAGAACCAAACCAAGGAGAAACCTATGAGCACCGAACCCACCCAGTCCCGATCAGGCAACGAAGATGCACGCGACGAAGCCCTACGTGAAGCAGGACGAAATCGCACCGCCACCGCAATAGCCAAAGCAGAAAAAGGTATCCGCCAACTCATCAAAGACGGCGGAACTATCAGCTTCTCATCCGTCGCCCGCACAGCCGGCGTCTCCACCAAATTCCTCCACCAGAACGAAGAACTCGCCACCCGCATCCGCCACCTAGCAGCCCAACAAAAAGGCGCACCAACCCGACACCCAGAAACCCAACCCACCGGCGAATCAGCCATCATCGCAGCCCTACGCCGACAACTCCACGACCAAGAACAACGACACCGCAACCAAATACGAGACCTCAAAAAACACATCAACGCACTAGAACACCAAAACCAGGTAATCTACGGAAAACTAACTAAGCAAGGAAAAATCTAAAACCATGAACGAACCCAACCGTCACGCAAAAATCCCCAAGGTACACACTGATAACGATCAGCTCCTTGAGGGTAGTGTCATCCCCTCAAAAGAAGAAAACCCGAGTTTCTTTACTCAAAAGTTTTACTGCGCAGGAAAAGACCCACAAGGCACTCCCTGCCGGGCAGCAGCCGCAGCCAAGACCAAGTACACCCGCACGAACAAGAACGGGACACTCAGTACCGTCAGCGGAAACTTCCACCTAGCCCCAGATGCCGCCCATATCGAACAGTGCAGCTACGACATCATGGCCCAAATCCACCAGCTGCACACCACCTACCAAGACACAATCGAGAAAGTAGAGAACCACTATCTACTCACTATTCCCAGAAAAATGAACAACGATGCTCCTGAAGCAACAAGACAAGAGGGCAGAGCAGCAGACGACATACAAACCCTACACACCACCAAGGACACCGGCCACCGTGAACCGACCCTCCAACAGGTCACACAGACTGCTGCTGCCATCCTCGAACTCTTTGAACGCTTCGATGAAGAGGACGAAGCAAAAAAGCATTTCCGCATCAAATACGCTGGCAAGACCTACCGGTGGGAACAGTTCTTTTACTCAGCTGCTACCGACGCCGCCAAACTCTACCAAGCAGCAAGTGAAGATCCAAAGCGCCCTATGGTGCTCTACGGCAAAGTAGGAGACACCCCGAAAAAAAATAAGGCAAAAAGGTACTCAATCTGGGTTCTCAATAGTGCCAGAGCTAAAGTGCCCAGAGAGGATAAGATTATTAGCCTGAGTATCTACACAGACGACCCAGTTGCGGCGAACTTGGCTAAAGGGCAGCTGATTCTCGCGATCGGGTACTGGAAACCCAAAGGAAAATACCTGGGTGTATCAGCAACTGCACAGACCTATATCACTTACTAAACGGCACAACCAATATGTCTAGAAACCTCACTCCTGAAGCCCGCATCAAACAAGCAGCAATCCTCCGTACCGAAGCCCAAAAACGCTCTCAAAAAGCCTACGACAAAACCCAAGCAGCCCTAGAACGCATGAAAAAAGCAGGAGACCCCCTCACCATCTCAGGCCTAGCCAGAGAAGCCGGGGTCTCCCGCAAATATTTAAAGGGTCATTCGCATTGGAGAAAAGTACTAGAACGGCAACGTTCCCTCATCGCCATCATTGAGTGATCGATGTGGAACTCTATCCTTATCGCTTTCAGGCCATTGCACCCCGTTGCTGCTAAGCTCATCCTTTGTGAAAATATCATTTTTCATGATGTCCTTGAGCAACGTTTCCATATCTTTTTCTATATCAACCAGCAAAGCAATAATCGAGATTACTTTATCAAGTTCTTCAGACCACTCTGGAAGCCAATTCTTCTCCACAATTAAATCAAGAGGACTATTAACGTTCTTTTTAGGAGAGATGCAGCGTTGCTCAAGCCATCTCTTCAATACTTTATTGCCTCCTACGCTGTAATCCCAGACTTCCTCTGAAATATTTGACCAGAGACCTTCCCCTATGTGGAGAGTTTTAGTGCTTGGTTCATATCTAATAGTGTTTTTAGAGGGGGCGGCGGAGCCAATGGATTTTTCGTATTTAGGTAAAAGATTAGTATTCAGCGCATCTCTAATTTTCGTTAGGCCGTTTGGATGTTCACCTGATTCCCCAAAAGTATGGAGCCACTGAACATAGCGACCATACATAACTGCCTTACTCCAAAGCTGGGGATTCTTTGTAATTGGCACACGGCTTTCTGGAGTTTGAAGTTCGTCCTCAAAGTAATCAACGAACCCAGAATGACCAGTAATTCCAGCTACATAGTCAAATATATCGCTTTCCGAAATCATTGAGCCTAACACTGACTGTAGAGCTTCGTGCAAGCCCGGTGCAATATTTAGGTCACCATTTGGGTGGAATTTAGGGATCGACCGACCTCCGCCTGAACCTCGAAAGAAATGAACATCAGGGATGAGAGCAGAGTAGACCATCGCCGGCCCCCGTCTAGGAAATTCTGAATGTAACTCATAGCTGAATACCTGCCCACTTATCCGTCCATGCCACAGCGTCGGAGAGGGCCTGTTTATTAGTCTGCTATCTGCAATTAAGTATTGCCTGTCAAGGAACCTATAACCACAACGCACTATTGCAGAGTCATTCAAGTAGACAAGATTATTTTTAAATGGAGTCCTAGTATTTTTTTCTACATCAACACCTGGTAGCGGTTCCTTGGAAGTTTCCAAGCTTATTCCACTACCTTCTTTGAACATTTTTGACTTTATATTCATGTCGGATTGATGCGTAACAGCACTGAGTCTCTCATGTAAGGTGTTCTCAGTAGTTGCATAGACCCAATTGCGCCCTGTCATTATACCGTTGGCTCTCCAAGGAAAAATATCACCTGTGGCTGGGTAATGATCCCACATATTGTTAGGTGCTGGAGTGAATGGATCTGTCCAAGAGTCTCGTACTTTCCTCCAAGAGCTATCCGATAGCTCTAATCGAGAAAGTTTTTCATACTTTTCTTCACGTGTTCCAGAAATATCAATATAGTTTATTTCTGCAGGTGAGTTTGATGATGTGTTTTCAGTACGTACAAAAATTGCAATCACAACAGGTGTAGAAATGTCAAAAACATTATTTGGGGAATTTATTCCCTCAGGGGTAAGATTAATTATCCAGCCATGGGAACACTTTTCTCGAAGATATTTGCGCATTCCTCTGAATCCAGGGCTAGATAGGTAGCCAGAGGCAGTGATAAAAGAAATAACACCTTCATCACCTTGTGGGGTGTCAGGGTTATTCGTGGATTCAAATGCCTTCCACGTCGCCCATCGCCAGAAATAAGCATATAAATTGCTAAGATGTCGATCGTGTCTGGCGTTTCCATCACCTATGACTTTGAAATCTGCCATAAGAGGAGGATTCTTTTTACTTCGTGTATTGAGGCTTATTCAAAAGTAGACACGCACCCCACCCCCACCAACTAGACAACGGCCCCACCCGCGGCAAAAATATGAGCGTTA
>NZ_JBHSTW010000003.1:0-131924 GCF_042660305.1 Rothia nasimurium | reverse complement strand
TTGCACCTTGGATGGAAAGTTACTGGCTATCACAGACCCGGTGCCCGGGGCCAGGCATGATGCTTACGCCTTCAAACATCATAGCTTGGAAAGATATCTTGATGAGAGCACTGTGGCTGATAAGGGCTATATCGGGTTGGGGTTAGCTACCCCGGCCAGGCGCAAGCCGGGTCAGCGGCTGAGTCGGGAGCAGAGGCGGAATAATCGGGTGCTGAATCGGCTGCGGTCGGTGGTGGAGCGGGTTATCGCTCACATCAAGACTTGGCGGATTCTTCATACGGGGTTTAGGCGGCCGTTGGGGTTGTATGGGCGGGTGTTTTCGGTGGTGCGGGGGTTGGTGTTTTTGGCTGCGGGTGGGACTTTTGAATAAGCCTCATTCTTGATAGCATCATCAATATTTCCCGAGCGTAGATAGTCCCGAATTTTTTGGACGGCAAACTTTCCGGCTTTAATTTTGAACTGCGGTTCAGCCTCACGCCCCTCTGGGTAGAACTGAGCTTCCAAACTTGAGACAGTACTCGCTACAGGAGCAGATACTACCGACAGCATCTCTTCATCAGCAGCCGCAGTAGCGGGCCCAGCAAGGAATAGAGATCCTACAAGCATTCCGCAGGAAACTACGGCTGCAAAGAGTTTCTTACATTTCATGATTCAAAACCTCATTGTTCTTGATGATGCTACCGACGCAGAGTTGATAGCCTTGCTAGCCTGTAGCAACTGAGAATAACACCACCTGTACACTATTTTCAAATAAATCTTGCAGTGGTGCCACTGTCCCAAGAGATGTACCGCGTCATGCTGCATCAGGAGTAAGAATCTACGAGGCTTAATTCATAAGGGGTTCCGCAGGTTCACGCTTGCCGCCGCCCCTCTCGCTTGGTTCGCTTCGTTCACTAGGCGATTCACACTAGCCGCCGAGCCAGAAGCTTCGCTGTGAGCCTGCTCAACCTACCCTAATGAATAAGCCTCTATATCTCGTTAGAAGATAGCTTCGAAAGCCACCTTCCTTTACTTTTTATGTATTCTTATGTATCCCCACGTCAGAGCCTACCCCACAGGCGCCAAACCGACCCGCAGGTTATCCGTATACGGGAAAAGAAAAGTATTCCCCACACCCGAATCCCCCACAAAAGCACCCGAACAGCTCAGCAACCACGCCAGTTCGTCTGTGCCATATTTCGCCCATTCCTCCGGGGTCAGCTCAGCAGAGCCCCACAAGCCAGGATTAGTCTCAGTCTCTCCCTGCTTAATCGTGTCAATCACTATCACTTGGTACTCGCGCGTCACCCCGTCACTATCGGTGATATACACATGCGCGCACGCATCGATATAGTGCAACAACCCCCACCCCGAAAGCCGGTCATCAGGGAAATCCATATTCACATGCCCCGCCAACACAGAGGCCTTACCCTTAGCCCCCAACGGCGCCGATAGTACCGACCGCTCCCCGCCCGGAGCAGACGGAATACCATCAGAAAACAACCCATCCGTGAAATACCCCGTAGCATACCCACCAGCCCCATCCGACAAAGACGGCACCACCCACGAACCAGGCTCAGGGATCACCTCGCCCAGCGCCTCACCCGTGCACCGGGCAGGTACTGGGTTTAGGTTCTTCACCTGCGGAGTAGAAAACTCAGCCGTCGGGTCAGTATTCTCAGCCATGAACCCATAGGCAGGCTCATAGTATTCTTGGCCGTCCTGCTCGAAGACCTCACCCGACGCCTCCGGGTGCCGTAGCTGATACGGGGCATAGACCTGCCCATCCTTGATAACCCAGCCCGAGAAGAACCCACCGGCCAGCCCAATACCCACCACCAGCACTAGGGTAGCCAGCACCGCAGCTAGTACCGCCCGCGCTTTCCGCCCAGTACCTACCATTGCCGTCATCGTCTTCTTCTGTGTCATTGTTCTTATTCCCCCTTTTTTTACCTTGCTCCTAGGTCTTCGCCCCTTAAGGAAGAGAGGGGGCGGTGAACCCTGAAACGAGTTCACCGCCCCTATCAAAGGCCAGCGTAGCACCAGAACCTACAGCCTCCCTACCCCTAGGCTCTCACCCCCCTTGGGTATCTGTCTTGAGCAAAATCCCTCAATGACTCATTACCACACGTGTACAAAAGAATGGATTTAAACCAAGACACCCAGGGGGATGAGAGCGGGGGCAAGAAGAGAGCCAGTCTGTACTATGCCTCGCTGGCACACTCAAAGGGTGCTAGCTGTTCTTCTTTCGGGCCCCAGCAACCAACAACCACAGACCAGCACCCACAACAGCGCTGAATAGCACACCGCCAGCAGCTAGCACCCCTACAGGAATGCCTGCAACCGTTGCCTGGCCACCGGTCTTAGCGCCCTCACCCTTGATCACAGGCTTATTAGGCTGCTCAGGGGTGACAGGAACAGGCGGAACCGCAGCCGGATCCTCAGGAACAACAGGCGGTACAGGAGGCTCAGGAGTGAAAGTCTTCACCGTATTCGACACCAACTGCTCACCGTTGTAGTTCTCCACAAAGGTATTCAGTACCTCACCAACACCGATACGCTGGGCCTGCATAAAGACGCTGAAACCCTGCTCGGTAGCGCGGTTAGCCTCAGACGACATCAGCGCCAGGAAAGCCTCGTTAGCGGTGTAGGTGACCTTACCGCCCTCGTGGGTCTGGGTGAAGAACTTGGTGATATCGGTTCCTGCTTCTACGGTCTTACCGTCAGCATCCACGAAAGAATGCTGAGAAAGAACCTTGAAGTTACCCTCATAAGCATCCTTGGTTTCATCGTAATCATCAACAATGGACCAAGACTCAGTCACACCGGCGCGGTCAGCGGGAAGAGTTGAGGAGTTCAGCTGGTAATTGAAAACCGTGTTCAGGGCAATCTCAGCCCCATCAATGCTGTCCTTATCCCCCACCTTAATGACGACGTCCTTGCTGGGATTAATTTCCTTGAGCTTATTGGCCACAGTCTCAGTCTGAGTACGGGCCCCGTTGGTCACCTGCCAGGCAGTATTGAGAATATCCCCATCAGCGTTAGCGGTGACGGTGTAGGGCAGTACGTGGATGTACTTGTAGCCCATGGGCAGAACAACCTTCTGTTCCTCGCCCTCGCCTTCGGTCTTCATCATGGACGAGATACCCACAGCCCCACCATTGGTAAAGCCCTCGATTTCACCGTTAGTGACAGTGTAGGAGCCGGTAACGTCCTTAGCGGCTGCCAGCTTCACGGCAGCTGAAACCTTCTCAGGAGTAGAAGTATCAGTATCACCAGGCACCTGATAGACACGTACCTGGGAGGGGTCAATCTGGCCATAGCGCTCATCAAAATCATCAACCATACCCGAAACCTTCACCGCAGTGGTGGTATCCACCAAATCGGTGGTGTCCTCAACCAGCTTATAAGAGATGGTGTCCCCTACGGTTACGGTCTTACCGTCGATATTTGAACCATCGACAGCTGAGGTATCAACCTTAGACGGGGTGATAGTCGGCTCCTGGTAAGTCTTATCCGAAGTGTACTGTAGCTCATCGTTCACGATAGCGAAACCAGCATCGGTGAGGGTATCGGCGATACCGTCAAAGAGGGAGGTCTGGTTCACGTGCAGGGTGTAAGTGTGGTTGAGCTTCAGACCTGCGGGGTTCTTGGCAGTAGCCAGAATCTGACGCCCAGCCTTACCGTTATGAACGCCGTCTTCTGCGGTGATGGTGAAGAGCTCGGTGACATCAGCCCCGGTCTCGTCAGTGACCTTCACCTGGGCCATATCTACGCTCACAGGCATGCGGCCGTCCTCAGTGAAGTAGATATGATCCCCGATGACAAAGGACTCAGGAGCCTTATAACCGGTAGCGTAAGAAACAGTCTGGGTGGTGGTTTCCCCGGCGATGACTTTCTTACCCTCACCGGCAGCTACCTTATCAACCACAGGGATAGGAGCAAAGAGCTTAGTCAGCCCGTAAGACACAGAGGGTGCTTCAACAGTATCGCGGGTAGGCTCAACAGGCTTCGGATCATCCACGATGCACTTCTCCGCTGCGATAGTGGCAGCTCGGTAGATAGAGTCAGCGAGAGTATCAAGCTCACCAATGAAGTAATCCTGACCCTCACCCGGTGAAGCTACACCGGAAATACCCCTGATGTAGTTGATCATTCCTTCTTCGTCAGAGGAGAAGTGGAAGGGGTGTGAGGGGTCAGCAACCGCTTCGTCTCGAATCATCACAGGGATAATATCGGTGCCCGATGCTTCCAGGCGGTCAGCGACCACCTTGGCAGCGTTAAATGCTTCGTCTGAGCCGTTGGAGGCGTTCACGGGTGAGTGAATACCGACCTGGCCGTCTACGGTGTAGGTATTCGGTGCGCCGTCGGTCAGCAGCAGGGCGGTGTCGTACTTGACGCCAGTTTCAGCCTGGTGCTTTTCGATAGCGGCAAGGGCAGCTTCCCAGTTGGTGCCCAAGGTCTGGTAGTTGACGCCGTTCCATTCATCGCCGGAGGTGCCTACGGGGGCGTCCTTGGAGTGCTTGTCGATACCGTCAATCCAGGCCAAAGCAGCGGCCTTACCGGCGTCGGTGCCAATGTTGAAAACAGTCGAGGGCTGATTACCTGAGATGGGGGTGATTTCACCAACGGGCACCTCACCGGCACCAGTGTCCTGGAAGTTCACCGCAGAGTCACGAGCAAAGGTAAAGAAGGAAACCTCAGCGCCCTCAACAGCTGAGAGACGTTGGACCATCTTCTTGGCCTCACCCTTCATGGTGGCAGTCTCGTTAGCATCGAAAGAGCGGGAGAGGTCAAAGGTCATGGCAACTCGCGGGGGCGCGCATACGCCGGCTTCGATATTAGCTTTAGCTTCAGCGACCTTGGCCTCGTAGTCGGCGAGCTCTTTTTTGAACTTCGTTAGTGCTGCTTCGTGTTTGGCGTCGGCTGCGGCCGTCTCTTCCTTGTACTGGGCGATTTTGGCGGTAATCTCAGCGATCTTTGATTCTGCCTCAGCGGCGATGGTGTCTAGGGCTGCCTGGACTTCAGCAGTTGAGCCGGTGGTGATGGTCTTGACCTGCTCTTCGGTGACCCTCAGCCCGGCTGCGCGAGCTTCTTCAACTGCGGCCAACAGGGCGGTGTTATCGACCGGGACTTCGCGGGTGATGGTCTGGGCCTCGGATGCGCTGATAACTGAGCCGAAGGAGCTGGTGTCTAGGGCTTCAGCGGCGGGTAGGGAGGCGAAGAGGGTAGTGGCTACTAGGCCGGTGGCTGCTAGTGCGCCGGTTTTGGTGGTGAGTACCTTGAGGTGTGTGGGTGACACGGTTGGGTGTCCTTTCTCCAGTAGGTGTGCGAATCGAGTGATTCTATAGTTCTTGTGTGAAGTACTGTTCTCCCTCACACCAGGAAAACGAGTGTATGCCTGCATGACTCTTCCCTTTCTAGCAAGTGGGAGTACCCTGCCTGCCACTACTACTGCGGTGCAGAATAGCTTGAAAAGCGTTCTTACAGCAGCAGGCAGGGGTCTTATTCACCACTCACATATACCTTTTAGGGAAATACACACACCCTGATTCCTGCCGGAAGGGGGAGGTTGATTGAGCTGCCGTGTGTAGCCACAACCAACATAACCAAGTATATGCACTTTTTTATATAAGTACAGTTTTACGAAATATTTTCTGGAATAACAAGACACCCGCCACCTAAGAAACGGCTACAGGTCTTCTACAGCATCACCCAGCACCCGCACCAAAGACCGATCCTGACGCTCCAACTCACCCAGCAAAATCTCACTATCCACCTGAGCCAAAGAACGCCTCACATCCACTACTCCAATATCCTCCAACCCTAGATATCCACAGGCCACCAACCCAACATGAGGCTTAACCCCCAAAGACCGAGAGACCTCAACAATCGTGTCAAACTGCAACTCATTAGCAACAATCATCCGAGAATACTGATTCTTCGGAATGCCCACCTGCCGAGCAACATCCTTACGCTGAACACTACCGGCAACCACATCATGCCACCGGTCACAAGCATCAGAAGCCACCCCAAGAGCATACCCCCGTGCGTAATCCACCACACCAGACCGCACCAGAAGCTCCGTGACAATATCAACCAAAGGCACACACACATACCAGGGGGATGCATCCGCAGCCTCAACCGGCCACATAGCCTCATACCCCTTGAAACGGGCAAGCTCTTGTAACTTATTACGCCCGAACCCCTCAGCTATCTTCAAAATATTCTGAGGCTTCACCCGGTTCTCTTTACGCTGCAAGGCAAGGGTCGATAAAGCTATCTGCCCCTTCTCCGCTGCCAGCTTGACCGTCCACTCCAGCTCCAGACCATCTAGCCAGGCGTCGAGATCTGCACCTGAAATCGTCATATCACCTATCTCCTTCTCCACGATTACCACCCACACTAGTGTAGCTACCTCCCAGCAGCGATAAACTTAAACCCGTACCTCACTCCCTAGACAGATAAAGAGCAAGCGAGCATGAAGCCCTTCACCAAATGGGTCGGTGGCAAAAGACAGCTACTACCAGCCCTCCTCTCAGAGGCCCCAGACAGCTACAGGAAATATTTTGAACCCTTCGTCGGGGGGCGCTCTTCCTTGAACTAGCCCCAGCATCAGCAGCTATCAACGACAGCAACACCGAACTTATCCTGGCCTACCAAAGCATCAAAGACGATATAGAAGGCCTCATCACAGGACTCAAGCACCACGCAGCCAGTAACTCTAAAGAGCACTACCTCACCCTGCGAGCAGCAGATAGAACCGGCACCCTAGAGCACATGAGCAGCACTCAACGAGCAGCCAGACTTATCTACATGCTCAGGGTCAACTTCAACGGCCTCTACCGCGTCAACTCTAAAAACCAATTCAACGTCCCCTACGGAAAATACGCTAATCCCACCATCTTGGATGAGGAAAACCTCCGGCGTATCAGCGCCCACCTCAATACCAATGATGTCACTATCACCAACGGTAGCTTCCAAGAAGCTGTGCAGGCAGCAGAGGCGAATGATTTTATCTACTTCGACCCACCCTCTATTCCTCTATCAGCGACAGAGAGTTTTACCAGCTATACCCCCGATGGTTTTGGGCTTGATGAGCAGCTACGCCTAAGAGATGTTTTCATCGATCTGAGTGAACGAGGTGTGAAGGTTCTTCTGTCTAATTCCCTTAAACCTCCACACGGGCATGGAGGAAGTCTTCTTGCCACCACAGATAATTCTTCTTGTTTTGAAGAGTATTACAGAGACCTTGCCCTTCTCTCCTTATTTGACAGGGGTAAGCACCCTCAAGCTTTGATTCTAGGTTGAAGGTGCTTTAGATATCACCCTGTTGGAGCTATCTGCTTACAGATTCACGGGGAGGTTCATATGAGAAAACTGTAATTTCTTCTACATGGTTTTCATCAATGGATCCGCTTTGGCCTTGAACCACTCCAGATAGAGGAGTACCCGGGCGCAAGATGGAATCCTGAACCCACTCAGGACACTTCGGCGCCTTATCTGGATTCTCACAATAAATCGTTATCATCCCAAGCGGCGAATCAAGCTTAAGATCATGATGCCTGGTAGCCTTAGTAAAGATAGCCTTTACTTCTCGCTGTTCTTCTAGGTTGCAGGTCAGCACGTTGCATGTATATTTGCCTACGTACGCCTTAGCCACAAGGGTGTCCCCTTGCCACTCGCTTTGAGGGGAAACACTCACTTTTTTGATGGCCTCCAGACTTGTCAGACCATGCTTATGGTAAGCCTTATCAAAGCCGAAACCACGATCTTTTTCCGCATCGTAATAGCCTCTGCGGATAGGAAGTTCATCTGGAGCATTGGGATTCTTAATAGTGGCCAGGGGTTCTGTTATGTTGTAGCCTTCAGCAGCAGGCGAGGGTGCAGGAGTGACTATAAGCGCACCAAGAGCTAAAATTGCCACAAGGCTACGGCGTATTCTCTGACTCATCTGAAACCTCCTGGGGCTTATTATGGTTGACTCTCATCTAGAGTGCATTAAATGTTTTGTGGAACAAGAGCAGTTCATACAAGAGTATAAGCATAAATTGCACCTATTTGTGCCATACGACACTTTTTTCGTAGTTCTCTTCAAGAAGACCACTCACCCCAATGAGCTCCTTGCCCTAAGACTGCCTTACCTATCCACCTGTCAGCAGATGAAACTCTTGTACTACGACCTCATCGAACCCAGCGCTCATGAAACAACACGTGATGGCAAGATATTCTGGGCAGGGACTCGAGAGGATGATATTCCGCTCTGGTCAGAAGAGACCCAGCAGAGGGTGGAGAAAATTCTTGAGGAAACACAACACGCCTGGATGCCGGGGCCGGTTGCCAGCTGGGAGGAGTTAGTCTCTTACCCGAGCGCCTTCTAATGTCACCCCAAAAGCCAAAAATCCGTGACACCATTCTCCGCCAACACCCTAACTGTGGGGGCTAACGCCGCCCCCACACCCCCGCGCAAGCGCCGCGCTTGACCGGCTGCCGCACAAAACCCCCGCCCCCCTCTCTTTGACGCGCAGAGCGCGACAGAGGGCGGGGGTTTTGCTTGCCCCAGGACCCCGTAGGCAGGTAAGAGAGCGGTCAGGGTCGGCTTAGGACTCAGAGACAAAAGGCAGGTTCGTCTGTTCCCTGCTAGACCACAGGTGAGGGAACTACCGTTAAAGAAAATTTAGATACTCCAGCGCCCCGGGATCTTACCATCACGTACCTGCACCCAGCGGAAGAAGATAAGCACCACCGCATAGAGCACAAACGCGAAGAACTGGTACTGAGTTACTTTTTCAAAGAAGGGCACCAGGAAGGAGCTACCGATACTAGCAGAGAAGCGCAAGGCCAGCACCACCAAACCAGCGAAGGAAACAGCCCAGGGAATGGCAATACGAGTGACGAACCAGATGAGATGATCAGCCAGCGTCAACTGCCGGGCAGCAGGTTCTTGCCCTGTCCCGGAGGGTACCGAGCCCGCTGTCTCGGTGCTTCCTTCTAGTTCCACACCCCTACAGTAATCCTCAATGGCCTTCTGTAGGGCTATAGCCTTTTGATTCTTATTCTGTTCGCTCATTGGTTTCTTCCTATCTTCTCGATATTGTTCTAGCTCAGGAACGTTTCGGACAGACCGACGCGCTCCCTTAGCTTCCCTGCCCTGGTACTAGGTACAGGGAGGTCATGCATTTACAAAATCTCTAAAATTTCACGGCCAATCACCGCCTCATTGTATGATGTCACTGCCAGATTCAAGCACGGTTTTGGCGACCGCGCATAGACGCTCAAACCTGGCCACCGCATGCCGCACTGTCACCGGTGCGTACCCGGTTACTTGGGCCACTTTCGTCACCAGAGCATCCCGCTCTAGGGCAAAAGCCCCCACACCCATCACTGCTAAAGGAATGATCCGCAGCCAGGTACGTTCCATATCATTCTCGCCATCTTGCGGGAAACAGGCCAGAACCTCCCTCACCGTCACCGGCGCGTCCTTATCCACCCGCTCATAATGCCCTTTCAAGGCCCGGTCTGCCACCCGCGCTATCTCCTGAACATTCCGATGAGACTCCCTCAAGGCTGCAACCTCCAACCCCATACGAGAAGCAGCCACCGAAGCCTGCCCCTCATAATCACGAATCAAACTCAGGGAACGGGCATACAGCTGAGGCTCAACAGCCAGCTTGACCACCTTCAAGACATGAGAAATATTAACGGCAGTATCTAGCCGGGCAATCACACCATCAGCAATATCATCAGCCACGGTGTGCATGTAGCTAGATACCACCTGCGAGTCCCCGTAGGCCTTGTACTCCAAAAGAGTCTGACGGTTCTTCTGCCTCAGATATGCCTGAGCTTGACGCTGAGCAATACCAGTAATCCACTGCGAGAAAGAACCGAGGGTAGGGTCAAAGCGATCATAGCCGTCCTTAGCAGCCAAGTAGATATTCTGGTGAACATCATCAACTGCCCCCTGATGAGAGGGGCCAAGGATACGCGCTATGACAGGACGTGTTTTCTGCCAGGCAGTCAGGTTTTCTTCACCCCAGCTAAGGTTGCGAGGTTCCATGAGGGAACACCCTTTCACTCACTAAAGATTATTTCAGGTATTTTTTCTAATAAGTGCATAATTCAGGCTTCTAGTGGTGAGGATGCCAGTGGCTCTTACCCACCCAGTTACCTACCCGTAATCGGCCTAGAGACCCTACTCGTCAAACAAATCAGGTTCCTGCTCTTTCAAAAGCTTCAACTTATTTCGAGCGGTTTTAGCTGACTTTCCGATAACGGCTGCTGCCTCTACGCCAGTTACTTTCTGCCCGGCTTCCTGCTGAGACCGAACCCACTCCCGCAGTTTCACCACATCCTCATCCCCACCCTCGGCTTCATCCTCATGTAGGTTTGCTCCAGCGTCATCTTCTACCGTCTCTGGCGAACCTTGAATCTGAGATACCCCAGCATCCGCCTCAATAGCGGCCGTAACCTCATTCTTTTCAAGCTCAGCAAATTCTGCCGCACCGGGTACACCGCCAGGGCCCAGAACTTTCTTCTCACCAGCAGCTAGCAGCTCACGCTCGAACTTTCCTGGGGCCAGACCAGCGCTAGAAGAACTATCACCGCTAGTATCTTCGAAGCTCCGTTCGTCCTCAGGCTTACCAAAAGCCAAACGCGATAGCTCCTCAGTGGCGGCAAAAACGCTCAAAGGAGCAGCAGCGGCAATAGCAGCACCAATCCATGACTGAGCAGCAGACTGCCCGCCCCCAACCGTCAGGGCATGAGCACCATTAGCGAACACCGAGATCAAAGTAAAAATCATCAACGTCCCCCAGGTCAGGGCCACAGCCTCACCACGGGCCCGGTGAATCACCGCCGCCATCGAATAGGCCAAAATCGCGATATCAATAAAAACCGGGACCGTCCACCGCAACCAGGGCGGCAGCCCCACCCACGAGGCCACATCGTGCAACCCATTGAAGGAGACCATAAAGGAGGTCACCCCCAACAGGAGAACCAGCAGGACAGTGAACCAGAGCATAGCCCTGGAGTCCGGATTGATTCTTGCCTGATTCTTAGTATGAGTATTTTTCATAGAAAAGCTGTCTTTTTCTTGTTAGACTGGTGAGGTCAAGCAGAATATGGGTCACGTCACCTTATCCAAGGGCTACGCATATTTTTCTTACGTTTTCACTGTGTCCCCTTCCATCCGGAGGAAGGGGGCACTTTCATGGACGGATATACCGATTGTTAGCTACGCAGGTGCAGCAGCTGGGTATCGAGATGAGAGACCACGGTCTCTAGTACATCCGCCACTTTGCTGTCTTGCCCTAAAAGGTCAGGCTCAAGATTCAAACGCGCCAGCAGGTGAGAGAGCGACCCTAAACACAGCAAGGTCTGCTCAATAAGGGCATAGGGGTAATCCTGGGAGGCAAAAGGCCTCTTAGCTTCATCCTCAATACCCAGGGCTTTGATACTTTCATTCAGGTGCCCCATGATCCCTTGAAGTTCAGCAAAGGCAGGCTCACCATCTTGTGCAGCACCTGCTGCTTCTGTCGGCTGTGAACTGGTCTTCGGGGCTGATGATATACGGCCCTGGGGGCCCGGAACTTTCTTCTCAGCAGCAGGGGGTTTCTCTCGCTTCTTCTGTGGTTTCAAGGAGCCGATACCGACCTCAACGGCAGGGGTATCAAGCAGCTCATCGGGCAGGTCAAAAAGCTCCCCACCAGGGCCAGAGCTCCCATGAGGTTCTGCCTCCTCTTCTTGCCTGTAGCTACGCACCCGCCCATCTAAGCCAAGGACAGGGATCTCTTCAAGCTCCCCTGTCTCTTTGGCCTGTTTCAAGGTACGGCTGACGGTAGCTTTAGACAGACCGGTTGCTGCAGCGATAGCCCTTGTGCTCATCCCGGCTTGATAGTAGCCAGCTAACACACCGGCGCGCTCTTCTTTCGGTGGGCCAAGTTTCAAATCAGCGAACTCACCTGCCACATACTCATTCCAAGACTCATAACCTAGAGAGAGCCAGACCTTTTTGCGGAAGGCTTCAATCATCATCTCTTGGATACCGGTCAGTGAGTCACGTAGTTTTTGGGTGATTTCTTGTGCTTCGTGTCGGCCCGCAATCTCAAGGGCCTGCGGGCTACTGGGTAGCGGTTCTAGGGTGTGCGATTCAGCTGCCATGCTCTTTTTTCCTGTCCTTTACGCCTCAGTGGCCTTGCCAGACACACCTGGCGAAGCTGTACCCAAGGGGGCAGATTCAGTAACCCGAGATGAGCGCGAAATCTTGAAAATCCTACGGGTACACATCACGGCTGCGAATGCACTGTAGCAGCAGGCCATATAGAACATAGTCATCAGGATTATCTCGATGTTTTGCTCTGAGAGGGATTTAACGTAGTCAGGGTCCCCGGTGATGGCAGCAAACAGGGGCGGGATAATGAAGGGGCATGCTGCAAGGGTGTAGGTGGCAAAAGCAAGGACCTTGAAGAGGGATTTTCCTAGTTCCTTGAATACTGCTATCAGGGTTGTAAGCCTGTGCTGCTCTTCGGTGAGATTGGCTGGCTGATTGTCCCAGGGGTCGGCTTCGTCGTACCCGTGCTCGCTCTCCTTAGGGCTGTGCCAGGGTATAGCAGCCTTTTCTTCCTCGGTAGTGGGTTCAGGAGCAAGGGTGTTTTGCTCCAGGTGGGGGTCGCTGAGGATGTGCTCTCCAGTTTGTGGGGTTGTGCTGGTGGGGGTTGTGTTGAAGATTTTTTCGACTTTGAAATGTTTGCCGCCGCTAGGGGTCTCATGGTGTGCGTTGGTCATGGTTTTTCTTGTCCTTTCTGTATTTGATAAGGCACAACGGTGAGGGCTCTGACGCGCCAATGTGGTTTTGCATTGTTCCGTTGTGTTTTGTTGTTTTCTATTCTGTGCTGTTTGGCTTATCCGCCAGGTGCCCCTACCGGCCAGCCAGTGCAACCACCCGCTCTTCTTCCAGGCCGGTAATCATGGCGATAGCTTGAATACTCATTCCGTAGGAGGCGTAGAAAGCGATAGCCTCGGCCTGCTTTTCTAGGCGTGGAGTCAGATTCAGGGAGGCAAACTCGCATTCGAGGTAGTCCTCGAAGGACTCGTAGCCCAGGGTTTCCCAGGTTCGAGCCCGGTAGGCCAGTACCGGCAGCATGGAGGCCCCGGTGCAGTAGATTCCACCGCGCAGCTCGCTGTGTAGGCGCAAAGCTTCCTCGTGATTCAGGTGCATGGAGGTTGCGGTACTGGTGGCAGTGGTGGTGGGTGTGGTCATGGTGGGTGTCCTTTGTGTGAGTGGTGGCACGAAGTTGAGAAATCTCAAGAAAGGTTATTTTCTCTTCTAAGTGCCTATTTTTGTTGCGGTGGTGTCATTACCCCAAGGAAAGGCTTTAGGGCCTTAGAGGGGCGTTTATGGCCGTTTGAGGGGTATGCCTGCGCCTGAGGGCGGGTCTTCTTTCGGGGTTTGCGCCACTAGGAGGCTGTTTTGGGGCTCTTCTAGAGCTGCGATGCGTGGGTTGGAGCAGACTGGGCAAGCGGCGGAAGTGTATTCGCGGTTGTGCAGCTGGCACCAGGAGGGCTTGGCCCGCTTGGGGGCGGGAGTAGTACCAGTTGCGGCAGGGTCTTGAGTCTCAGCAAGGGTAGCTTGAGCCAGCGAGAGCAGCTCGTAGAACTCCTTGGCGATGCAGGAATAGGCGAAGCGCTGAGGGCTGCGCACAGGCTGGGTAGCACGAGAGAAAACGATGGTAATCATCTGGGCCAGTAGCTTTTCGCTGATGCCGGCGGTCTCTAGCTGGGCTTGGTGTAGCTGTCGGCGGAGGGTGGCGTGATTGACTCCGCGGGTAATCCAGCCCGGAATCTCAGAAGCAGGCGGCTGCGGGGTAGCCGCAGCTGACCCCGGCGCAACCCTGACTTCCGCTTCCGAAGCCGAGCCCGGCAGCTCGGGAGCAGATAGCACAGGGCTGATTGGCTCGGAGGTGATCGGTGAGAATTTTCCCTCGGGATTCCCTCGGTCGGTCAGTCCGTCGGTCAGTCCGTCGGTCTGCGTTTTTTCCACAGGGGGCTCTTGTGTTGAGTTAAGGACTGGACTGACTGATGGGTTATTTAAAGGGTTAATACGCGCGCGCGTTCCTTTTAAGGCAATCGGTTTTTCATGACCATTTTTGTCCGGTAAGACGTCCGTTTTTGTCCGGTAAGACATCGGATTTGTCTCACTATATGACTTACCGGACAAATTGTCCCCTAAATCCTGACTAGGGGAAACTCTTTTACCGGACAGATTGTCCGGTAAGACATTTTCGGAGTTATCCACAGGCTTGTTGAGAAGAAATGGGTTAGGGAGTTGGCCCGGAACGTCATCTTCAGAGTCATACACTTGGACGCCCTCCACACCCCGAACATTTAGAAAAATAACGTCAATTGCCCTACCGCGAGACCACTTACGCTGGCGGCGCCCAGTCATCATGTAATTCTCTTCAATCAGCACATTGATGTGGCGCCGCAGAACGCGAGCTGCATTATCAACCTCTTCTGGGCCTGCCGTTTCATCAATCCCTGCAACTTTCATAGCCAGCTTAGAACGCCCCAGGAATACCATTCCTTGATCGTTCGATTCATCTGCAAGAGCCATCAGTGCCAGTTTTGGCCCAGCCTTGAGAGGCTGCTTCCATGCCCAATCTTGAATTTTGTTGGACATTAGCTAGCTACCGCCTTTGCGAAGGCAGGTGCCGGCGCCACGAGCACCTCGATAGGCACGTCGAGCAGCAGGGCAATTTTCTCCAGTTCACTGATCTTGAACTCAATTTTCTCGTTCATGCGGCGACTAACAGCAGCGGATGAAATCCCTAAAATTTGAGCAATGTCATGGCTTGTTACCCCGCGTCGTGAGGCTTCAGCTCTAACGTTTGTGGCGACGGTTTTTGTGTAGGTCATGGGGTTAAAACTACAGCTAGTAAATAGATTCTTCAAGTAGATTTATTACTCTCAGTGTAATTTTTTGTGCTTCACTGTTGCCGAGTAACTTATTCGGTGCTAGCCTGGAATACATGAATAAGGAGTTGCTAACCCCGCGCCAGGCCCTCGCTCAAGAAGTCAGAGTATGGATGTCTCGCGCAGGCATGAAACAAACAGATCTTTCGATGCTTTTGGGCATCACTACGGCCTCAGCTTCTAGGAAGTACAACGGAGCAACAGCCTTCACCTTTGAAGAGCTACTAGCTATTGCTGGTCATATGGATATTTCCCTGGGTGAGCTTCTAGGTGCTGGGATTCTTAATGCCAGAATCCCCAAGTCAGAAGTGCTCGTAGGCAACGGAAAAGGGCAAAAAAATGCCCCGGTCGGTTTTATACCGAACGGAGCGTCTTATGAGGTGGCTTTAGTCGAATCAGAACTCAAAACACAAAGATTTTAAGTCTTCTGCCTCTGCCAATTGGGCTATAGGGCCTTGAGCGGGCGCCCGCCGGGCCTTACCCGGCGAGCGCTTTCGCTTATACCTTTATACCAGAAAAGTTCCTAGAGCTTTGCCTTGGTCTTTTCGGGTGCGGTGCCGGTAGCTTGCTGGAAGGCGCGGCGGGGTGAACGCTGGTGACGGATTGATGAGGTGTCGCGGCCGAAGATCTGGTTGAGTGCCCAGGTGGCCATGACGCGTGCGGTGCGTTCGGTGGTGGGGATAGCGGTGCCGTGGTAGCCGCGGTGCATGAGCCAGGCGATGGGGCCGCCGATGGTCTTGCCCTTGAAGTTAGCTACGCCCTTCCACAGGCCCAGGCCGGCGACGACGCCGATGGTCTCGTGGTAGTAGTCGGTCAGTGCTTCGCCGCGGCGCTTGGCCAGCAGGTTTTCTGCCAGCTTGAGGGCCTGGCGGGAGGCGTGCTGTGCGTTGGGGACGCAGAAGCCGCCGACGCCGCCACCGGAGAGGTCGGGTACAGCTGCGTTGTCGCCTGCTGCCCAGGCGTCCTCGATGATGCCCTCATCGCCTGCAACGCGCAGGTCGGCCTGTACGCGGACGCGGCCGCGCTCGTCGATGGGGAAGTCGGTGTCCTTGAGCATGGGGGACGCTGCAACGCCGGCGGTCCAGATCAGGGTGTCGGTGTCGAGTTCACCGGCGGGTGACTTGTCGCCCATGTTGATCAGCTGCAGGTGGCCGTCGGTGGCGTCGGAGAGTGAGGTGTTGAGCAGGACCTCGATGCCGCGGGCGCGCAGTTCAGCGACAACCTTTTCGGCGCGGTCTGCGGGGACCTCGGGCATGATGCGGGGGGCTGCTTCGACCATGACGAAGCGCAGGTCTGAGATGCGCAGGCGGTCGTTGCGGTTGACGGCTTCGCGAGCCATGTCTTCAAGTTCGGAGATGGTTTCGACGCCTGCGAAACCGCCGCCGACGATGACGAAGGTGAGGGCGCGGCGGCGCTCGTCCTCGTCGGTGGTGAGGGAGGCGATTTCGATGCGCTCGAGTACCCAGTTGCGGACGGAGACTGCTTCTTCAACAGTCTTCATGCCGATGGCAACCTCGGCCAGGCCGGGGATGGGGAAGGCACGGGTGACGGCGCCTGCGCCCAGGACGATTTCGTCGTAGGTCAGTTCGAAGGTTTCACCGGCGTTGATGGGTTCGATGGTTGCGGTCTTGGTAGCGTGGTTGATTGCTACGACGCGGCCGCCGATGATTTCTGAGTCGCGCAGGTGCTGGCGCAGGGGTACGGTGGCGTTGCGGCCTTCCATGGAGCCTGCAGCTACTTCGGGGAGGAAGGGCTGGTAGGTCATGTAGGGGTTGGGGTCGACAACGGTGACGACGCCGCCGGACTCCTTGATGACCTTCTGGATCTTCTTTGCGACGGTGAAGCCGACGTAGCCGCCGCCGACGATGAGGACGCGGGGGCGGTCCTGTGCAATCTTGTTGAATGCCATGCGAGTTAACTTCCTGTTGGTGTAGTGCCGGTGTTCCGGCAAAAAGTCTCCATGCTTATATTGCCACTTTTGCGGGGTTTAAGCATAGTTTTGCGCGGTGTATTTGCTGTGAGCGTTTCTTGCCCTGCCGGTGTCTAGCCTTTCAGAGCAGGGTGAAGATTTGATGAAGACTAGATGAGGTGGGCGCGGGCTAGCGGCGACGGCTGCGTTTGATGATGTTGGTGAGCTGGTGGATGGAGCCGAAGGTGATGATGCCGACCCAGAGGGCGAAGGCGGCGAGCACGATGAAGGGTAGGATGCCGGAGTCTTCAACGGGGCGGACGGGCGTGGGGGCGGCTGCTTCTGTGATGGTTTCGCCGGCCTGGTGCACGGGGGTTTCGCTGGCGCTGGGCGCAGCTGAGGCGGTGTTTTTGCGGTGGACGTTGATCCAGTCGCTCATGGAGCCGAGCGGGTTGGTGTCGGTGTCGTCCGGGGTGGAGCTGGCCAGGGCGGCTTTGGGGTTGATGATGCCGTAGCCGTAGAGGGCATCGCGTCCGTCCGCTCCGGCGTCATCGCTGGAAGCAATGATGCGCTGAATTACCTGGTTGCCGGTCAGGTCGGGGTATTTTTCCATGATGAGGGCGGCAAGGCCGGCAACGATGGGGGCGGCGGCTGAGGTGCCTGACCAGGTGGCGTACTTGTTGTTGGGGATAGCGCCAATCATGGACTCGCTGGGGGCTGAGACCGCGATAGAGATACCCTGCGAGGATGAGGACCAGGAGTCCTGCTTGTTTTTATCGACGCCGCCAACGGTGAGCACCCCGGGCATGGTGGCAGGGGCGCCCACCTGAGTGAGTCCAGCACCGCGGTTGCCGGCAGAGGCGATGATAATGACGCCCTTTTCTTCGGCGTAGGCAAAGGCTGAGTCCCAAGATTCGGGCCAGCTGGTTTTGTCGGAGCCCACAGACAGGTTGATGATATCGGCCCCGTTATCGACGGCGTAGCGCACGGCGTCCGGAATCTGCTCGTCGACCGAGCGGGTGGTAGCGCTGGTGGTACCGAGCTCTAGGGAAATAGGCAAAATGGTGGCATCGGGTGCTACCCCGATCATGCCTGCGGACTCCCCGGGTTCACCGGAGTTTGCGGGAGTGGTGCCGTCATCGTGGCCGTGGCCTGCGATGACAGAGGCAACCAGGGTGCCGTGTTCTGGTTCAACGCCCAGGCCCTTCCAGCCCTTGTTCTTGGTGGTTCCGGTCGAGGCGTCGTAGCCGCTTTCTACGTTACCTGCCAGGTCCTGGTGGGTGCCGTCCACACCGGTATCGAGCACAGCCACCGTCACTCCCTTACCCGTGGTCTGCTTCCACAGGTCGGTAAAGCCGTACTGGGTCAGCCAGTACTGGCGGGCACGGATAGAGTCGCCCTTTGGTGCAGCGATGGTGGGCACCGAGGCCAGGGCACTGGGGCTGGCGCTAGCCTTAGACGTCGCCGTAGCTGAAGCGCTGGCTGTGGGGCTAGCACTGGCAGAGGGGCTAGCGGTGGTGGCACGAGCCGGTAGGACGCCTAGGGCCAGGGCCGTTGTGAGGGCAAGGCCGCTGGTGAGCAGGGCGGTGCCGGTGGGAAGTCGCCGAAAGGCCATGGGCGACTCCTAGCGGCTGGCGCGTTCGGCTACCGAGAGGGCCAGGCCGTCGAGGATGTCTTTTTCTGAAGCGATAGCGCTGGTGACCGCTCCCCCGGTGAGGGCGCTGATGCGCTCAACGATGCGGGCCCAGACAACCGACCCTGCAGGGATGACGTCCACCCGGCCCTCGTGCATGTAGGGCAGGGCGGCACGCTCGGCGCTGGTCATAGCGACCATATCGGCAGCGGCCCGGGAGATGTCCTTAATGGCGATCTCGGCGCGGTCGATTTTTTCGGGGTCATAGGCGTCAAGCCCCATCGCGTGGGCTGCCACGGTGGTGACGGTTCCCGCCACGCCCACAACGCGGCGGGCCGCCGATAGGTCAACGGAGGCACTTGCGGTTGCAATAGCCCGGTCGGTATCTGCAATGACGCGGGAAACCTGGGTGACATTGGCAGGGTCGGAGCTAATATGGCGTTCGGTCATACGCACGCAGCCGATATCAACCGAACGAGCTGCGGCCAGGCCGTCCTTGTTTCCCAGCACGAACTCGGTGGAGCCGCCGCCCAGGTCAATCACCAGGGTCATCTCGTCGGTGTTACCCACCGACGAGACGGCACCTGCAAAGGACAGTTCTGCCTCTTCCCGCCCGGTAATGACCTCGGGTTCTACCCCCAGAATATCGCGGATGCCGTCGATGAAAATCTGGCGGTTGCCCGCGTCGCGGGTGGCGCTGGTGGCGGCAAAGCGCACCTGCTCTACCCCGTACTCGCGCAGAAGTTCAGCGTATTCACGGGCCGCTGCGAAAGTGCGCTCCAGGGATTCTTTGGCTAGCCAGCCGGTGGCGTCCACGCCCTTGCCCAGGCGCACAATCTTCATGCGACGCTCAAGGTCGGTGAGCACAAAGCCGTGTTCGGTGGCTTCGGCCTCGGCGATGAGCAGGCGAATTGAGTTGGTTCCGCAGTCGATAGCGCCAACGCGCATGGTTACTCCCGGTGACTCGTAGGGCAGGTTAGGTAGGGTGGGGCGGACGCCGGTGGGCGGCTAGTCGCGCCAGGCGGGGTCGCAGTGGCAGGTTTCGGGGGTCCACCACTCAGCGATAAGGTCGAGGGTTGCGTCGCCGTAGGGGTTGATGCCGCGGCCAACAGCCAGGGTGTGGCCAAGCACGGCGTGCAGGCACTTGACGCGGGTGGGCATGCCACCGGCTGAAACGCCCTCAATTTCGGGCACTTCTTCTAGACCGGCCTTGACGCGAATGCGTTCGCGCTCTGCCAGGTAGT
The DNA here is from genome assembly GCF_042660305.1 of Rothia nasimurium. Lineage (NCBI taxonomy): Bacteria > Bacillati > Actinomycetota > Actinomycetes > Micrococcales > Micrococcaceae > Rothia > Rothia nasimurium. Next base: position 112,189 of record NZ_JBHSTW010000003.1, on the reverse strand, counting down.
TCTCGTGGGCGCCCCGGTAGGCGGCTGCCTTGCTCTCGTCGTCGGTGACCTCATCGGTCATCTCGTACATAGCGCCCTCAGCTTCGAGGCGGGAGGCTGCGGCGGTGATAACGGGGTGGGCCAGGTAGAAGGTGGTAGGGAAGGGTGAGCCGTTGGCCAGGCGCGGGGCGGTGGCGGCGACCAGGGGGTTGCCGCAGACGCAACGGGCCGGGATTTCTACAACGTCGCGCACGGTGCGACCTAGCTGGGCTGAGAGCACTTTCAGATCTAGCTCGGTGGGGGCGAGGGTTTCGGCGGTGACGCCAAAGCCCTGGGGCTGGTGCTCGGTGCTTGCGGGTGTGGTCATGGTGTCCTTAGAGGGTGGTGCTGGTTTTTCTAGTCTACCGGCGCTAGCGGGTGGTGGCGGTAGCGGTGGGCTCTGCGCTCGGGGTAGCTGAGGTGCTGGCGCTCGGGCTGCTTGAGCTTTCGGGGGCGGGGCTGCTGACGGAGGTGTCTTCAGCAGCTAGTTGCAGGGAGCCCCAGAGTTTGGTGGTCCAGGAGTCTTCGGGGGCGGTTTTAGCCGATGCGCTGGTGTCGTCCGCTAGTTCGCTGGTGGAGTCCAGACCCACGACCAGGTAGGGGGTCTCCCCCGGCTGTACGTAGAAGAGACGGCTTTTAGCCTGTTGTTTGACGTAGTTGTCGTCCTGCCACCAGCTGACCTGGGCGTTTAGTGAGTCCTGCTCGGCTTGCAGGGCAGCGATGCTGGCTTTGGCGTCGTTGATTTCGTTGTTCTGACGGATAAAGGAGGTCAGGGGGTTGTAGACCGACAGGGCAATAATCACCAACACGATGGCGAAAGTGATGAAGTGCCCGCTAAAGGAGTGGGCGGCTACCGGGGTGGCCAGCTCCTGTGCGGGGGTTTCAGCGGTCTCAGCGCGCAGGGGCTTAGCTGCCCGGGCGCGGCGGGGTTTGGTCTGCTTTTCCGGGGAGGGGGCGGACGCCGGCTTCCCCAGGCCGAAGCCGAAGAAGGCTGCGATGGGGTTGGGTTTCTTACCCGGTGTGCGTGCCATAATGTGCTCTTCCTGCCCTCTCGTCCGTGATTTTCCTATTTTACCGCCTGAACTGGGCACCCGCTGAACGGTTCCTGCCTTCGCTCTTAAAGGGCAGTGCCCCGGCCAGGGGCAACCTGGCCGGGGCACGGGCGTCCTTACTCTCTTACCTTAGAGAGGGAGCAGACAAGGCATATTGTCTACCTTGTTTCTTTGCTTACGGCAGTTGGTAGACAGCATCGCAACGTGAGATGAGCCAGTCATCGTGAGTTGCTACAAGTACCGTAGCACCGGCGTCTGCTCTTTTTCTGAGTAAGTCATATATTAGTTGGCTATTATGGTGATCTAGTGAAGCTGTGGGCTCATCAGCGTAGAGAACATCAGCCCTTTTATACAAGGCCCGGGCAATACCTAGTCGCTGTTTTTCGCCTCCAGAAAGTACGGTTGCGGATTCTAGACTACGCCCTTCCAGCCCTACCTGGGTTAGGGCCTCTTCGACAGTCTGGCGGTTACGTTTAAAATCCCGGTCTGAGAGGGTTACATTTGCGCCGACTGTTTCATCAGTCAATGTTCCGTAATCCTGGTATATGAAGGCTGCCTTCTGAGCCCAAAACTGGGCCCGTTTCTTCTCTGGCCATGGGCTTGTGTCATGGCCATCAATAGTAACTTTTCCCGATGTTGGTGTTACGAGAAGACCGAGGGTAGCTAGTAGGGTGCTTTTACCGCTGCCGCTGACTCCTGTAAGCGCCGTAATCTGCCCCGGCATAGCAGAAAGCGAAACTTCCTGAATAATTTTTCTCTCTCTTATAACTACAGTGATATTTTGTGCCTCAAGGTGGGTCATGATTGTTCCTCTCGCAGTACAGCAGATTTGAATTCACGACGGGTAACAAAAATATAGGAAGATACCAGGAGCAGTAGATAGAGCCCTAGCATAAGGATGAAGGACTGTATTCCATCTATAGCAGTTGAATAGGAACCGATGCTTATAGCAAGGACTGCTCCAAGCAGCAAAGCTCCAGCACCGTACCCTACCTGAACACGTAGAGGATTATTTACGATTTTTTGGTAACTCTTACCGGCACAACGAAGAATAAAGATACTCTCGCGTTGAGACCGAGCCCAAGTAAGTGCTCTGGTGTAAACCAAGGCTATCAGTGAAACTACAAGCAAGATTCCTGATAGTAGGTAAAAGACTAGTTCCTGCCAAAACCCTTGGGCTTTGGTAAGAGAGTTCTCATTGATGCTGTCCGCTGAGTAAATACCTTGAGCATAAAAGGGGGCCGCTTCAAATATTTGCATAGTCTCTTCTGGATTAGCGAAGAATACATTCCCTGTGGTCATCAGAGGCATAAGAGCCCCATTCACTTGCAAGTATTGAACAGGATTATGAACTAGCACTACTAAAGCATCAGAGCTTTCGACGGTCTTTCCCCCATAGTGAAAGTTTGTTCCCAGCCCCAGAACCATGTGATCTTCGGTAGGAGTATAGAAGGAGAAAGCCTGGTTGAAGGTTGAGGGGTCCTTCAACAGAATCTCTAGTTGGGGTTTCCAGAAATCGATGAAGCTCCCCTGAAGGATATCTTGATCCAGCTCTCTTATTTCTAGCCCTGGAGTAGTTCCGGTTGCTTCCAAATACTCAGTATTAACTAGGAAGATATCATCAAATGCGTCCCCGCTCGTAGTTTCCATTCCTTCAAAAGCAGTGCTGAAAGCGAGGGATAGGTAGAGGTTACCCTGCGCCTCGAGAGTATTGAGCGTTTGCTCCAATTGGTCGGAATTTTCTGGGTTGTCGAAATAACTTGAGTTGATATTAAGAGCATAGGCATCACCGAGGAGTTCAAGCTCTTTAGCTTGTGTCAGACTTCTGTAAGCAGCTTTACTAAGCGCCAAAGTATTCGCAGTTGTGAATGTAGTCAGCGTAAGAGCAAAAGTCGCTAGAAGTACTAACAAAAGTGTTACTTTTCGATAATTTTCCCGGCGTTCCCTCACTGCTTGAAGCGTCGGTTTGCAAACCCATGAGATTCCTCCGGTAAGGAAAAAAAGAATTACAAGGTAGAAGAGCACTGCTCCTGCTATAAACGGTAACAATGTATGCAGGGTTGCAACGTTTGTCATCGCGTAAAGCCCCGCAGCTGAGAAAACCACCCCAAGTAGAGCACCTATTCCCAGCGGGGGCACTGTCGCACCTATATCTTGTCGATGGATTTGACGGTATGTCATTCCGCCTAGATACCGGATAGAACGGCCTCGCATTTTACGGGCAAAGTAGCCTGTCATAAGTAGAGCAGTGGCTAAGGTTGTTGCTATGAGAGCTGCACCAGCACCACTTTGAGCGACCAAGCTTGCGCTTCTTACAAGGGGATTCAGTTCGTTACCTATTGCAACGTCTACTCCGGCCTGAGCAAGTGTTTCTTGTATATCCCTAATTAGTTCAGGATTATTTTTGAGTACATAATCACCACTAAGAGGGATTTCTCCTAGCCTGTCATAAGTGACGAGGTTCCCTGAAACCTCTGGCGCAGCCCACTGAATTTTTCCCTCTGTAATATGCAGGTCTGAAATTTTTTGAGGATTTCCAAAGACTACGAGGTTGCGTTGCGTTTCAGTGGTTTCAGATTGCCCACTGGTTATTTTATAAATATTGGTATCGTGCTTAAGAGCTAAATCGTTGAGAGTCTTTGTGAGAGTCTGTTTATTTTCAAGCTGACCTGCTGTGTTGAGCGAAAAACTGATATTACTGCCAGCGGGGTAAGAATACTGTACACCCTGCATGGCCTGCCAAAGCGAAAAGGCAATCAAAATTGCAGCTAGAAAACTGAGAAAAGCCATACAACGCCGTATCACTTTCACCCATCCTTTCACACTTTAACTATGGTGAGAGACTAACCCAAAATTAGCCTCTCACCACTAGCTAGGCTATCGTCAACTAACAAATCCAGTAGTAGTAGCTAGGATTAAGGTTGGGAGAATTGATCGCCCAGATTTCTGCAATCGATTTATGACCTGAGGCAGTATTAACGCTACGTGATTCACGACCTGCCCCATCCCGCACAGTTGAGCCATGGCACTTGTTCACAGTGTAGTAAGAACGAACTTTTGCATTTTGAAAGCCATACTCCCAGGTACCACCTTCATCCGGGTGCTGAGATTTCATACCCAGTGCTGTCCACAGAGGGGCTATCTCCCTACCGAAATCTTCACCTACAGCCGCTGCAACTGGGACAGGTGCTACAGAATCATTGTTTTCGGCTGACAAAGCTGACGCAGGCGCCATAGCTACAAATGTCAGTACCGCAACTACTAGTGAAGATGCAAGTCTTACAGTTCGCATGATATATTCTCCTTAGTGATAATTCACTGTGATGCATGGATTGTAGGCCCAACCACCTTCCATGCATCTTTTTCTTTACCCCTCCTAAGAGGTGTATAGCCATATTACACCCCCCTTTAGTGACATACAATACATTTTTAGGTTTTTTAACCAAATTCTACTGGCCTGAAACTGCTCAGGAATTACAAAAAACGAAGAACCTTATCTTTAGGTGATACCACCAGGTAGTAGAGCAAATACGATCAAAGCTATCAGCTTCTTAGAAGCTTATTCATTAGGGCAGGTGGAGCAGGCTCACAGCGAAGCTGCTGGCTCGTATGAAGTGAGCGGGTGCGACAGCATGCAAGAGGGAACGGAATCCGCCGCTAGGCGGGGCGTGAGGGTCAGGCTTACCGTCTATTCCGCCCGCAGATTTATTTCCTCGCGCGCTCAGAATCTGCTGGGCTCCATCCAGCGTGAGCCTGTGAAACACCTTATGAATAAGCCTCTTAAATACGCAAAGCCCCGGCCAGGGGCAACCTGGCCGGGGCACGGGCGTCCTTACTCTCTTACCTTAGAGAGTGGGCAGACTACTTTGCGAAGCGGGGGAAAGCACCCTTGCCTGCGTAAACAGCCTGATCGCCGAGCTCTTCTTCGATGCGCAGCAGCTGGTTGTACTTAGCAACGCGCTCGGAGCGGGCGGGAGCACCGGTCTTGATCTGGCCAGCGTTGGTAGCAACAGCCAGGTCAGCGATGGTCACGTCCTCGGTCTCACCTGAACGGTGTGAAACCATGCAGCGGTACTCGTTGCGCTGAGCCATGCTCATAGCGTCGAAGGTCTCGGTCAGTGAACCAATCTGGTTTACCTTCACGAGCAGGGCGTTAGCAGCGCCACCCTCGATGCCCTGAGCCAGACGTTCGGGGTTGGTCACGAAGAGGTCGTCGCCAACGATCTGAACCTTGTCGCCAATTTCGGCGGTGAGGGTCTTGTAGCCGTCCCAGTCGTTCTCATCCAGGGGATCCTCGATGGAAACGAGGGGGTACTTAGCAACCAGGTCAGCGTAGTAGGCAGACATTTCAGCTGCGGACTTCTTCTGGCCTTCGAAGTCGTAGGCGCCGTCGTTGTAGAACTCGGAAGAAGCGACGTCCAGAGCCAGGGCAATCTCTTCACCGGGCTTGTAGCCGGCCTTCTCGATGGCCTCGATGATTAGGTCAAGAGCTGCAGCGTTGGAGTCGAGGTTGGGAGCGAAGCCACCCTCGTCGCCCAGACCAGTGGACAGGCCACGGTCGTGCAGAACGCTCTTGAGAGCGTGGTACACCTCAACGCCAGCCTGCAGGGCAGCGGAGAAGGTGTCGAAGCCGATGGGGGCGATCATGAATTCCTGGATGTCAACGTTGGAGTCAGCGTGTGAGCCGCCGTTGAGGATGTTCATCATGGGAACGGGCAGGATGTGAGCGTTGGGGCCGCCCAGGTACTTGTAGAGGGGCAGGTCTGAGGACTCAGCTGCTGCCTTAGCAACGGCCATAGAAACGCCGAGGATAGCGTTTGCGCCGAGCTTGCCCTTGTTGTTGGTGCCGTCCAGGGCGATCATGGCTGCGTCAACAGCGCGCTGGTCGGTTGCGTCGATGCCGATAACCTCTTCAGCGATTTCTTCAATCACTGCAGAGACAGCGCCGAGAACGCCCTTGCCCAGGTAAACAGCCTTGTCGCCGTCGCGGCGCTCTACGGCTTCCCACTCACCGGTGGATGCGCCTGAGGGAACTGCTGCACGGCCAAAAGCGCCGTCTTCGAGCAGAACCTCAACCTCAACGGTGGGGTTGCCGCGTGAGTCAAGAATCTGACGAGCGTGAACTGCGGTAATCAAAGCCATGAAAATGCTCCTTGAAGGATGAGAAATGAAAATGGCTATATAGCGCTACAGCCGGTTGCTGATCGGGCCGTGGAGCCCGCGCGCGTTTATGCCCCCAGTCTACCAAAAAACCCACATAAGCACACAGGAATTCAACATTTCCAACGGTTTTCTTCAGCACTTCTGAGGTTTTGTGGGATTCTGACCAACGGGTCACAACTACCTTATGGCGGTGCTGGTGGGGTGGCGGTGCTCTTCTGCCCGCCGACCCTCTCATTCCTCGCCTGGCGGCTCGTCATGATTCACGCCCCGCCTAACGGCGGATTCCACTCGCTCTTATGTGCTGACGCACCCGCTCGCTACATCCAGCCAGCGGGCTGCCAGAGCACCGCCACCCCACCGCCTCAGTCGCGTATCAACCCTTGCACATAGGTCCGCAGGGCCCGCTCCGCATCGAGCCCAGCGGTGCGGGCGGAGGCTGCCAGCTTGTAGAGGTAGGCGCCCAGCTCCTGCTCGTTGGCGAAGGCCGGGAGCGGCTCACCGGCGTCCGCGCCTGTAAGGTCAACCCCGGCGGTCTCGGCTCTCTCCGCGACCTTGGCGGCGAGGGCGAGCGCGGGCAGGGCCGGTGGGAGCCCGTCGAAGGGGCCGGTGCGTTCGGGTTTTTCGGCTTTTTTGAGCTGGTCCCAGGCATCGTAGATGTCGGCGGCACTGAGCTTTTCGCGGCCCTGGTCGGTGGACGCGAAGACGTGGGGGTTGCGGCGCACCAGTTTGGCGGCGAGCCCGTCGATGACGTCCTGCATGGTGAAGCTGCCCTGCGCGGCGGGGGTTTCGGCGGCCATGGTGGCGTGGAAGATGACGTTGAGCAGCACATCCCCCAGTTCTTCGCACAGCAGGGGCAGGTTGACTCCGCCGGGGGCTTCAACGGCTTCGGCGACCTCGTAGGTTTCTTCGATGAGGTAGTGCATGATGGACGCGTGGGTTTGGGAGGACGTCCAGGCGCAGCCGTCGGGGCTGCGGAGGGTCTGCATGAGCCCCATCAGGTGCTCGAAGCTGCCCCCGAGATCACCGGGTTCTGGTGCTGGGGCGGGGTGCTCTTGTCTCGACCGGGTCATGCGCCGCGCTGCCCTTCCTGGTCGGTGCCTGCCTGGTCGGTGCCTGCCTGGTCGGTGCCTGCCTGGCCGGGCTCTTCGAGGGCCAGCTGCCCGTAGGCGCTCTGGATGCTGGTGAGCAGGGCCTGTTTTTCGTCGAAGGAGCAGAAGGCTCCGTTGATGGCGTTGTAGGTGACTTCGAAGAATTCGGGTAGACCAAAGCCCTGGTGGGTGGCGAGTTCGGCGAATTCCCGGGTCATGCTGGTGGCGCTCATCAGGCGGTTATCGGGGTTGATAGTGACCGCGAACCCGGCCTGCAGGAGCAGGGCTGCCGGGTGCTCTTCGTGGCTGAGGGCCGGTTCAAAGGCCTTCTTCTGCCCCACGTTGCTGGCTTTTTCGGCAGCGTCGGTCTGTAGGTTGGAGCAGGGGCAGGTTTCAAGCACGATACGGCGGTTTTTGACGGCTTCGGCGACCTCGCCCAGCTGCAGGACGGTCTGGCTGGGGTCTGCCCCGGGCATGAGGGAGCCGTCGGGGTCGATCTCTGCCAGGGTGCGGGCTGTAATGTCTTCGGTGATGCGGACGCCGTGGCCCAGTCTCAGAGCCCGGCCGGTGACCAGAGCTTCGCGGATAGAGGCCAGACCGAAGGCTTCACCGGCGTGGAGGGTGACGGGCAGGAAGTGCTCGGCGGCAAGGTTCAGGGCTTCTGCGTGAGATGAGGTGGGGTGGCCGTCCTCGGGCCCGGCTAGGTCGAAGCCCACCACGCCCAGGGCCCGGTAGGCCAGGGCGGTTTTAACGACGTCCAGGGAGTTGTTTTGGTGGCGCATGGCGCACAGAATCTGGTTGACCAGGATGCGTCCGCCTGCCCGACCTACCTGCTCCATGCCGTCCATGAGCCCGTCGGCGACCGCTTCAACGGCCTGGGCCATGGTCAGCCCACCGCGCAGGTGCAGTTCGGGGGCCCAGCGCACCTCGCCGTAGATAACGCCGTCGGCGGCCAGGGTCAATACGTGCTCGCGGGCAACCCGGCGCAGGTTATCTGCGGTTTGCATGACAGCTACGGTGTGCTCAAAGGTTTCTAGATAGCGGGCCAGGGAGCGGGAGTCTGCTGCCTGCTTGAACCACTCCCCCAGCTCCTGCGGGTCGGTTGTGGGCAGGGTGTGGCCTACTCGATCGGCTAGCTCGATGAGGGTCTCGGGCAGCAGGCCACCGTCGAGGTGGTCGTGCAGGCAGACTTTGGGCAGCTTTTGGAGCCAGGTCAGGGTGGGCGCGGGGGCGGTCATACGGGGAAAGCTCTTTCGGTAGTGGCCCGCCCCGAAAAGGCCGGGGCTCTTTCGGGGCGGGAGGGTAGAAAGTGGTGGGTACTGACCTAGAAGGTCCAGGAGGCCAGAGCCTCATTCATGTGGGCCGGGATGTTCTCACCGGTGCGGGGGAACATGCGCAGCTCCTCTACGTACTGCTGGGCAGGCAGGTGCTCAGGGTAGCGCACAAAGGCCTCTTCATCGGCATAGTCGAAGGTGGCTTCAACGGGGGTGCCGGGGGTGAAGCGGATGTTGATGGCCAGGGGCGAGCCGTGGCCTTCCTTGTAGGAATCGGCCTTGAGCTGCAGAATCGCTAGGGTTTCTTCGGGGATCAGGTCGAAGGTGCGTACCTGTTCCCAGAAGCCGTTGCGGCGCACGTGGGTCAGGGCGTCGTAGTAGGAGCCCAGGGTTCGAACGCGAATCAGCACGGTGGAGACATCGCGGGCGGTGCCAGAGGCACCGAAGAGGGCTTCGTAGGCCGGGGCGAAGCGGGAGACGACCTCGGCTTCGGTGAGCACCAGGTTGCCGCTGGCTTTCTTGGTGGCAGAGGGCTTGGGCTGGCTGTGCTCGGCGTAGGAGGGGGCGATGTCCACGCTAGTGCTCGTCATGGGGGCATCCAGGGTCGGTGCGGACGCGGGCAGGCTGCGGGCCTGGGCCTGTGCAGCGGACGCCTGGGGCTGGTCGTCGGCTTCAAATTCGCTGTCGTCCAGGTGGGTGGGCAGCTGGTGGGCATCATTCTCGTCGGATGCGGCAGCTTCTTCTACCGGGGCGGCGTCTTCGGCGGGCGCTACTTCTTCGGCAGGTGCTGCTTCTTCGACGAGTGTTGCAGAGCGGACGCTCGCAGTCGCCGGGTAGTTCTCAGCGGCAGCAGCGGTTACGGCACCCTGCTGGTAAGCGGTATCTGCTTCGGGAGTCTCCTCGGCGGTAGCTTCTTCCGCAGCAGCTTCTTCAGCGCTACCTGCTTCTACTGCGGAGGCCTCTTCCTGCGCAGGCTCTACAGCCGCTTCTTCAGCGGTATCTGAGGCTTCCTCAGCGGGGCTTTCAGCATTCTCTGCTTCGCTCTGGTCAGTATTCTCCTGTGCTGCTTTCTCTTGCGCTGCCTTCTCCTGAGCCAGACGGGCTGAGATACGGCTCATGCGGTCCTCAGCCTGGGCTGCGGTTTCCCCCTGCCCTGTGGCAACCGGGGCGGGGGCGGCGTCCTTACCCTGCTGAGCCTCAGCAACCTGCTGGGCCTTACCGGCCTGCTCAGCCTCGCCAGCCTGCTGAGCCTGGGCAGCGCCCATGTCCAGGGCGTAGTTGAGGTTGTGGGTCTTGCTGGTGGCGGTGTTCATGAAAGAAGCGTGCACAGCCGCATCGCTGCCAATAGCGGGGTTAACCACAATCAGGGCGCGGTTCCAGGCGCCGCGCTCGCTCTTCTCTTCCTCAACGTAGAGGTCAGCCACGGCCTGGAACCACTCGCTACCGGGGGTGACTAGACCAGACTCAACTTCCTGGCCGCGCTGGTAGAGGGTGTACTTCATGTCGTTGGCGTTCTGGGTCAGGTTCAGGGTCACCTGGCCCTCTGCCTTAGCACGCATGAGCTTCACGACGGCCTTAAGGCCCTCGCCTGCGCCCAGGCGGGTGGGGGCAGGGGCAGTCTCAGCGCTCTTGGGGGTATGCGCCTGCTCGGCGTCGATACCGGTTGCCAGAACATCCCGCTGAGCGGTGTCGCTAGAGGCGGGCTGGGCGGTGTTCTGTGCGGGGGCAGGTGCCTGAGTTTTCTTGCGGCTAAATAGGCCCACGGTTCTTCTCTTTTCTTGCAGGGTCGAAGGGAGGTTTTAAGCGTTGATTCTATCCAGAATCAGGTCGGTGGGGGTGTAATCGCCTCCGATAGTCCAGGCGTCCTTGAGGGATTCCAGGGCCCGTTCAAAGCGTTCGGGGGTGTCGGTCATCAGGGTCATCAGGGGCTGACCGGCGGTGACGGTGTCGCCGGGCTTGGCGTGCAGGTTGATACCCGCTGCCAGCTGCACGGCGTCTTCCTTGCGGGCTCGGCCTGCGCCCAGGCGCCAGGACGCCACGCCAACAGCCAGGGCGTCCAAGCGGGTTAGGGTGCCGCTTGCGTCAGCGTAGACGGTGTGGGTTTCGCGGGCCTGGGGCAGGGCTACATCGGGGTCGCCGCCCTGGGCGGAAATCATTTCGCGCCACTTGTCCATGGCGCGGCCGTCCGCAAGAGCCTCGGCGGGGTCGGCATCGATGCCGGAGTTTTTGAGCATGACCCGGGCCAGCTCGACGGTTAGTTCGACAATATCGGCGGGCCCACCGCCGGCGAGCACCTCAACAGATTCTGCCACCTCATTGGCGTTGCCAACGGCCAGGCCCAGGGGGGTGTCCATGTTGGTGAGCAGGGCACTGGTTTTAACGCCGGCGCCCCGACCCAGCTCAACCATGACCTCTGCCAGCTCACGGGCGCGCGCGGCGTCCTTCATAAAGGCACCGGAGCCGACCTTGACGTCGAGCACCAGAGAGTCGGTGCCCTCGGCGATTTTCTTGCTCATAATGGACGAGGCAATGAGCGGAATCGCTTCAACGGTGGAGGTGGTGTCGCGCAGGGCGTAGAGCTTCTTGTCGGCGGGGGCCAGGCCGGTGCCTGCGGCTGAGATAACAGCGCCGACGGTACCGAGAATGTCCAGGGTCTTTTCGTTGGAAATGTTGGCCTGCCAGCCGGGGATAGCTTCGAGCTTATCGAGGGTGCCGCCGGTATGGCCCAGGCCGCGGCCTGAGAGCTGGGGTACTGCCACGTTGTAGACGGAGACCAGCGGGGCCAGGGGCAGGGTGATTTTGTCGCCGACGCCGCCGGTGGAGTGCTTGTCTGCGGTGGCAAGTTTTTTGCCGGGACCGATGATGGATGAGAAGTCCATGCGCTCACCGGAGCGAATCATGGCATCGGTCCAGCGGGCAATCTCTTCGCGGTTCATGCCGTTGAGGAAGATGGCCATGGCCAGGGCGCTCATCTGCTCGTCGGCTACAACGCCGCGGGTGTAGGCGTCGATGACCCAGTCGATCTGGTCGTTGGTGAGGGTTCCGTGGTCACGTTTGGTGCGGATAATGTCTACGGCGTCGAAAGCTTCGGTGCTCAAGCGCTCACCTTCCCGGCAGGGTGCAGCTTCGCTCCCCTGCCCTGTGTTCTTGTGTTCTTCGGTCTTATCTTCCAGTATGCCAGTTCGCGCCGGGGCGTGGCCGCTGCAAAGCGGTCGGTGAACGGGAAAGATGAGGACGCTAGGGGGCAGCTAGGCGGTCGGGGCCGAAGGCGTCGGGCAGCATCTGCTCGATGGTGAGCACTCCGCTGGTAGAGCGCAGGAGCATGCCGGGGGTGCTGTGTTCGTAGAGCAGTTGACGGCAACGGCCACAGGGCATAAGTGCGTTGCCGTCCTTATCGACGCAGGCAAATGCGGCAAGCTTACCGCCGCCGGTGCGGAAGAGCTCGGAAATCAGCGAACATTCGGCGCAGAGGGTGAGCCCGTAGGAGGCGTTTTCGATGTTGGCGCCGGTGATCAAGCGCCCGTCGGTGGTCAGGGCAGCGACCCCAACCGCGAAGTTGGAATAGGGCGAGTAGGAGTTCGCTAGGGCTGCGGTGGCGGCAGCGGTGAGCTGGTCCCAGTCAATATCTTGTGTAGTCATTGGTATCTTCCTTTGTAAGTTTTCTATAGGTATGGGGGAGGCGGACGCCCCGGTAGCCGAAATTTAAGAACGGTAAGACAGCAGTGGCCGCTACCCTACATGAAGGTAGCGGCCACCTGGCTTAGGGGAGAAGGAGTTCAAGCGCCGGTAGGGTATGCCGCCTGCCGGCGCGTGGATCGGGCCTGGCGATGAATTTCGACGAGCGCCCCGCGCGAGGAGAAAGAATGGTTGCGCAGCGGCGGCATACCCGGATGGCGCTACTTATCTCCCTGCGTCCGTCCGGACCTACTCCTTGATGTAAGGCTTGCCCACTGCGGCGGGGCCGCGGGAGCGGCCCACCAGACCGGCTACCGCGAAGATGGTGACCAGGTAGGGCAGCATGGCGAGCAGTTCGGTGGGCACGCTGGTGCCCAGGATGGAGAGGACGAACTGCAGGTTGAGGGAGAAGCCGAAGAGGAGGGCGGCGGAGAGGGCTCCGATGGGGGTCCAGCGGCCGAAGATGAGGGCGGCGAGGGCGATGTAGCCTTGGCCTGCGGTCATGTCGGAGTTGAAGGAGGATACGGAGACCAGGGTGAAGAAGGCGCCGCCCATACCGGCTACGGCACCGGCCAGCAGGACGTTGGTGGCGCGCAAGCGGTTGACGTTAACGCCCAGGGTATCGGCCGCCTTGGGGTGCTCACCGACAGCACGGGTACGCAGGCCCCAGCGGGTCTTGTTGAGGGCGAACCAGATGACGGCTACCACGATGTACATGAGGTAGACCAGCACGTTCTGGTTGAAGAGGACGGGGCCCAGAACAGGAATTTCGGAGAGGCCGGGGATGGCGAAGGCCGGCAGCTTGGGCGCAGAGTTGAGAGTGGACGCGTTGGGTTCAAGGACTCGGCTGAAGAGGAAGCCGGTGAGGCCTGAGACCAGGACGTTGACCACGACACCCACGATGACCTGGTCGACCAGGTACTTGATGGAGAAGAGGGCCAGCAGGGCTGAGACCAGCATGCCGCCGATCATGGCTGCAAGAAGGCCTGCCCAGGCGTTCTTCGTGATGGAACCCACCAGGACAGCGGAGAAGGCGCCCAGCAGAAGCTGACCTTCGATGGCGATGTTGACGATGCCGGAACGCTCACAGAGCAGACCGCCCATGGAGCCGAAGATCATGGGGATGGAGAGCAGCACGGCGCCATTGAGCAGGGAAACCAGGGAGAGTTCTGGCTTGGTGGTGGAGCCGATGGCCCAGATGAGCAGACCGGAGGCGAAGGCGAACCAGAAGAGGGGCGCTACCCAGCGGCCCAGGGTTTTGCCGGCGTTGGTGGTGACCAGAGCATAGCCTGCTACAGCAAGCATGACGATGGAGGCTACCCAGCCGTAGACCTGGGGATTGATTTGGAGGGGTTCGGCTGAGAACCAGCTGACGCCGTCCGAGATGCCCAGACTGATGGTGCTCTTGGGGGCGCGCAGGGCAATGAGCAGGGTGGCAAGTACTGCAAGTGCCCCGTAGATGATGGGGTTCTTCCAGTTTTTGACGACCAGCTTTTCTTCTGAAGTGCTGGCGGTGGTTTCGGGAGTTGCGATGACGCTCATGGTTATGCCTCCACGGCCTTCTTCTTAGCTGACTTCTTTTTCTTGGGCTTGCCAGTGGGATCGGGCAGGCGGAACATGGCACGAACCAGCGGGGGCGCGGCGATGAAGAGGACGATCAGGGCCTGGAGCACAAGGACGATGTCGATAGAGGTGCCGGTGGCTACCTGCATGGAGACGCCGCCTGCGCGGAAAGCGCCGAAGAGGAGGGCAGCGAAGAAGGTGCCCCAGGGGGTGGAGCGTCCGAGCAGAGCTACGGTGATGGCGTCGAAGCCCAGGGTACCGGCGATACCGGTAGTGAGCACCTTTTCGGTGCCAGAGACCTGGGCGGTACCGGCGAGGCCTGCGAGGGCACCGGAAATGGCCATGACGATGATGTAGCCCGAAGCAACCGAGATACCTGCGGTACGTGCAGCGTTAGGATTAGCGCCGACTGCGCGCAGGCGGAAGCCGATGGTGGATCGGTTCAGGAGCCAGCTGATGAAGAGAACGGCGAGAATCGCGAGGATGAAGCCCAGGTGCAGGCGGAAGGAAGGGCCTAGGATCTGGGGGAAGGCCGCGGCTTCTGGCAGTTTTTCGGAGATAGGGTTGGAACTGCCTTCGCGCTGGAGCAGGGGGGTCTTGAGCAGGTAGACCAGCAGGTTGGCCGCGATGTAGTTCATCATGATGGACAGGATGACTTCGTGGGCACCGGTCTTAGCCTTGAGAACGCCGATGATACCGCCCCAGAAGGCACCGCCGATGATACCGCCGAGGATAACCAGGGGGATGGTGACGACGGCGGGGAGGCCAGCATTGAGGCCGACCCAGCCGGAGACGATAGCACCGAGGATAATCTGGCCCTGGGCACCGATGTTGAAGAGACCTGCTCGGAAGGAGAGGGCTACGGCCAGGCCCGCAAAGATGAGCGGGGTGGCTACGGTGAGGGTTTCGGTGATGGGGCGAATCTGCTGGACAAAGCTCTTACCGTTGGGGTTGTAGATAGCGCCTTGTAGCAGGGCCAGGTAGGACTCGTAGGCGGCAGTCCAGCCAGCGCTGATGGTATCCAGGGGTCGAGCAAAGAAGTAGCCTGCCGCTTTTTGGGTTGCCGGGTCGGTGAAAGCGATGAGAATGCCACCCACGATAAAGGCGGCCAGAGCTGCACCGATGGAGAGGCCGACGTTGCCGCCTGCGATACGAGCGAAGGCGGAGGGCTTCTCGGTGGCTACTAGCTGGGAGGGAACGTCCTGGGGCGGGGTTTTATCTGCCGTATCGGCAGCAAGGGCAGGGTCTACCTGCGGGGTTGCGGGCTTATGCTCGCTCATTCTCTTCTCCTTCTGCCCAGGGGGTCTCGGGGGTGGGGGCCATGTGCTTGGCGTGGGATGCGCTGGGGGCTTCTTCTTCGTGTTCTGCAGCTGCTGCGAGAGCCTCTTCGTAGGTGACTCCTGCCATCATCTGGCCAAGAACGGAGCGCGGGGTGCTGGGCGGGACGATTCCCATGAGCTCCCCGTGGAAGAAGACGGCGATGCGGTCGGCTAGACCGTAAACTTCGTCGAGTTCGGTAGAGACGATGATGACGGGCACGCCCTTGTCGCGCTCTTCGACGATGCGCTTGTGGATGAATTCGATAGAACCAACGTCGACGCCGCGGGTGGGCTGGGATGCGACGAAGAGTTCTAGCGGGCGGGAGAGCTCGCGGGCAACAACGATTTTCTGCTGGTTACCGCCGGAGAGAGTGGAAGCTGCGTGTTCCTTGGACCCCATGCGGATATCGAACTCGGCTCCTGCCCGGTCGGCATTTTCAGAAATCTTGGTGCGGTTCAGGGTACCGGCTGAGGAGAAGTCTTTGGTGTCAAAGAGGTCGAGAATCAGGTTCTCTGAGATAGAGAAGGAGCCGACCAGGCCGTCCTTGCTACGGTCTTCGGGCACGAAACCGACCCCGGAGCGCAGCACCTGCTTGGTGGTTTTCCCAAGAAGCTCAAGACCGTTGAGTTTCATAGAGCCGGTGGCCTTGGGGTGCAGTCCAATGATGGATTCTGCCAGCTCGGTCTGGCCGTTGCCCTGCACACCGGCAACGGCGAGAATCTCGCCGCCGTGCACGGTGAAGCTGACATCCTTGAGCAGGGGCACGCCGTTATCGGCTACTAGGGTGAGGTTTTCAACGGCGAAGGTCTGCTCATTAGTCTGAGCCTCAGACTTGTCAACGGTTAGCTGAACGGCCTTACCCACCATGAGAGAGGCCAGTTCAGTGGTCGACATGGAGGGGTCAGCATGGCCAACTACCTTGCCGCGGCGGATGACGGTGATGTCATCTGAAATCTCACGGACTTCGCGAAGCTTGTGGGAGATAAAGAGCAGGGACTTGCCGTCCTTGCGGAGCTGGTCCATGATGCCCAGCAGCTGATCGGTTTCGGCGGGGGTGAGCACGGCGGTGGGCTCGTCCAGAATGAGCACTTCTGCGTCGCGCACCAGGGCTTTGATGATTTCAACGCGCTGCTGCACACCAACCGGCAGGTTTTCAACAATAGCGTCGGGGTCAACCGCAAAGCCGTAGCGGTCAGAGATTTCACGAATCTTACGGCGGGTGGTCTCAAGGTCGAGGGTTCCGCCCTTGACTGATTCAGAGCCCAGGGCCACGTTCTCGGCAACGGTGAATACCGGAACCAGCATGAAGTGCTGGTGCACCATGCCAATACCCGCTGCCATGGCGTCTGATGGGCCTGAAAACTCAACCGGCTGATCGTCAATGAAGAGCTGACCTTCGGTGGGCTGGTAGAGGCCGAAGATAACGTTCATGAGGGTGGACTTACCCGCGCCGTTTTCACCCAGCAGGCAGTGTACCGTGCCGGGGCGGACCACAAGGTCGATGCTGTCGTTCGCGGTAAAGTCACCGAAGCGTTTGGTGACCTTGCGCAGTTCGAGTTTCATGGGGTGGCTTTCTGTGTGAGAACCGGACGCACACTGCGGGCCCGGGGGCTGCAGAGTGAAGGAGTGCTTGTGCCTAGTTTAGCGGGTTAGGCCCCTGCCCTAAAGGCTGTCTGCCACAGCAGGACCGCTGGCCAGACAAACGGCTCACACCTCTCGTTGCTGAGGGTGTGAGCCGTTTCAAATAGCCCGAGGCTAACCTACCTGCTTAGGCGGTGGGGGTACCTGCGGTTTCGACCTTGATGGTGCCTGAGATGATGTCTTCCTTGATCTTGTCGAGCTCAGCCTTGGTCTCGTCTGAGACTGCTGATTCGAAGCTGTGGAAGGGGGCCAGGCCAACGCCGTCATTCTCCAGGGTGCCAATGTAGGCTTCGTTGGTGAAGTTGCCGTCCATGTCTGACTTGATGGTTTCGGTGATAGCGGCATCCATCTTCTTCATGATAGAGGTCAGGATGATGCTTTCGAATTCGGGATTGGTTTCAACGCCGTCGGAGTCAACCCAGATCACGGAGGCGGGGTTCTCAGGGCTGGTGGCGTTGTATTCCTTGACTGCTTCGAGAGTACCGGAGCCTACGGGGCCTGCAACGGGCAGGATGATGTCAGCGCCCTGGTCCAGGAAGTTCTGGGTGTTAGTCTTGCCCTTGGTGGCATCTTCGAAGTCACCGGTGAAGGTACCTGACTGGCTCTCGGTGTTCCAGCCGAGCACCTCAACGTTGGCGCCCTTCTGCTCGTTGTAGTAGGCAACGCCCTGGGCAAAGCCGTCCATGAAGATGGTAACGGTGGGGAATTCCATACCGCCGTAGGTTGCTACCTTACCGGTCTTGGTCTGGGAAGCAGCCAGGTAGCCTGCCTGGAAGGCAGCCTGGGCGGTGTCAAAGACGATGGGGCGTACGTTGTCGAGCTCGATGGAGTTGTCGTCAACGATGGTGAAGTGCATGTCGGGGTTAGCTTCTGCTACTTCCTTGGTAGCATCTGCCAGACCGAAGCCAACGGTGACGGTCAGGTTACAGCCTGACTGAACCATCTGGTCGAGGTTGGGGCCGTACTCGGTTTCGGTGGTGGACTCAGCTTCCTTGTACTCGATGCCGTATTCAGCGACGGCATCCTTCAGACCCTTGTAGGAGTTCTGGTTGAAGGACTTGTCCTGGAAACCACCGAAGTCAGAAACGATGCAGCCCAGGTAGTCGGCTGCTTCGCCGGAAGCTGATGATGATTCTTCGGGGGCAGCGCCACAAGCTGACAGCAGCAGGGCTGAGATGCCCAGAATGGAACCGGTGGAAGCAACGTGCTTACGTGAGAAAGCCATGAAGGTCCTTTTCGTACGGCCCTGAAAGCGTATGGCGCATAGTGTACGCCACCTGTGTGTGAGTGCTGCTTTCAGAGAAAATTTTGCGTAACACAACACATCTTAGTGTGATTCAGCTTCCCGTTCACCCCCGATTCACCTTAAAGAACGTGAACCGCATAACAGGCCACTGCTGTTTAATCACACCGTGGAGCGTTTGAGCTAATCACACAGGGCAGGAGACTGCCCCAGGCAGCGGGGGCCAGCGTCCTACCCTCGCAAAAAATTTTCTGAAAAAACTTACTGACCGGTAACTTACAGGACGTTAGCTGCGAGACAGCTCCGAGCGAATAGCCCGTAGCGCGGTTGCAGCCATTACCTGCACCCCGTACTCGATGGCGCGCTCGTCCGGCGCATAGTCACCCCGATGCAAGTCGTAGGTTACTCCGCCGGGCACGCGGGTCCCCAGACGAATCAGGGCGCCGGGAACCTCCTGGAGCATCCAGGCAAAGTCTTCACCGCCCATGGACTGCTCCACCAGAACCACGGAGTCCTCCCCCAGCTCCGCGCGGGAGGCGGCCTCAATCATGGCAACCTCGTCCTCGGTATTGACGGACGGCGGCACCCCCCGGAAATGCTCCAGTTCAACCTCGACGTTGTAGGGGGCAGCAATCTGGTCGACCACCTCATCAAGCATGGCGCCGGCCTGCTTCCAGACGTCCGCATCCAGGCAGCGCATGGTGCCCGCCAAAAAAGCGGTAGACGGAATAGCGTTGGGAGCCACCCCCGCCTCAATCTGTCCCCAGGCAACCAGCACACCGGAGCGCACGTCCGTCTTACGGGAAAGCACCGCCGGTACGTTAATAGCAATTTGAGAGAGCGCGTAGATAACGTCTTCGGTCAGGTGGGGCCGGGAGGTATGCCCACCGCGGCCTTTGAGAGTGATTTTGATGGTATCGGAGGCACTGGTAATAGCACCGATGCGGGTACCAATTTTGCCCACGTCAACCTTGGGTTCGCAGTGCAGAGCGAAGGCGCGGGGCACACCCTCAAGGATGCCCTGAGCAATGACGTCCACTGCTCCGCCAGGCAGCTGCTCTTCAGCCGGCTGGAAGATAATGCGGACGGTACCTCCCAAGGGAGTTTCGCTGTGCAGCCGGTGCAAGGCAATGGCTACGCCCAGCATGACGGTCTGGTGAATATCGTGGCCGCAGGCGTGCATGACGCCATCGACCTGCGAGGCATAGGGCAGGTCGGTTTCTTCCTGAATCGGCAGGGCATCAATATCGGCCCGAAGAGCCGCAGCTATCGGACCAGAGCCTACGTCCACGTAACAGCCGGTACCTTTCAAGTGTTTGGGGGCCAGACCCGCTTCGGTGAGGGTACGAAAAATACGCTCGGTCGTCTTGTTCTCTAGGTAGGAAAGCTCAGGGTTCTGATGCACCTCGCGGCGAAAAGCAATCAGTTCCGGCACCAGGGTACGCAGACGCTGGGCAAACAAGGGTGAGCTCAGATCCAAGGAGCTTGCAGCAAAAGAATAGGACGACATGTATATAGAGTAGCCCTTCGCACAAAAAAGTCGCGCTCCACAGGGGATGTGGAGCGCGACTTTCTACCGGTCTTTAGAGAGATCGAGCTAGGATAGCCTGCTTAACCTCGGCAATCGCTTTGGTAATTTCAATACCGCGGGGGCAGGCCTCGGTGCAGTTGAAGGTGGTGCGGCAGCGCCAGACGCCTTCCTTATCGTTGAGAATCTCAAGACGCATATCGCCAGCATCATCGCGGGAGTCGAAGATGAAGCGGTGGGCGTTGACGATAGCTGCCGGGCCAAAGTACTGGCCGTCGGTCCAGAAAACAGGGCAGGACGAGGTACACGCAGCACAAAGGATGCATTTGGTGGTGTCGTCAAAGCGGGCGCGGTCCTCCTGGGACTGGTAACGCTCGCGCTCCGGCTCGTGGGTATCGTTGACCAGGAAGGGCATAATCTCACGGTAGGCCTGGAAGAAGGGTTCCATGTCTACGATGAGGTCCTTCTCGCAGGGCAGACCCTTGATGGGCTCAACGGTAATCGGCTTGGACAGGTCAAGGTCCTTGAGCAGGGTCTTGCAGGCCAGACGGTTACGGCCGTTGATGCGCATGGCGTCGGAGCCACAGATACCGTGAGCACAGGAGCGGCGGAAGGACAGCGAGCCGTCGATCTCCCACTTGATTTTGTGCAGGGCATCGAGCACACGGTCGGTGCCGTACATGGTCAGCTTGAATTCGTCCCAGTGGGCTTCTGCTGACTCTTCGGGGTTGTAGCGGCGAACCTGCACAGTCACGTCGAAGGTGGGAATAGCGCCCGCTTCGCCTGACTCAGACTTCAGCTCAACCTTGGATTCGGGTTCACGTGCTTCAAAATCAGCCATTTTAGTACTTACGCTCCATCGGTTCGTAGCGGGTGAAGGTCACGGGCTTGGTGTCGAAGCGCAGGCCCTTGATGCCTTCCATCTCGGCGTTCTCATCGAGGTAGACCATTGAGTGCTTCATGAAGTTGGCGTCGTCGCGGTCGGGGTAGTCTTCGCGGAAGTGGCCGCCGCGGGACTCCTTGCGGTGCAGGGCAGCCACAGACATAACCTTGGCCAGTTCCAGCAGGAAGCCCAGCTCGACCGCTTCAAGCAGGTCGAGGTTGAAGCGCTTGCCCTTGTCCTGAATCTGGATGTTCTTGTAACGCTCTTCGAGCTCAACAATCTTGTTGACGGCGTTGTGGATGGTTGCCTCTGTGCGGAAGACCTGCATGTCGGCGTCCATGACGTCCTGCAGTTCCTTGCGCAGCTGGCCTACCTTTTCGGTGCCTTCGCCGTTGCGGATCTGGTTGAGCAGTTCCAGGGTGGCGTCTGCGGCGTCGTCGGGGACGGGCAGGAAGTCAGCTGATGCTGCGTATTCTGCTGCGTAGATACCGGCGCGCTTACCGAAGACGTTGATGTCGAGCAGGGAGTTGGTACCCAGGCGGTTGGAGCCGTGGACCGATACACAGGCAACCTCACCGGCAGCGTAGAGACCGGGGATGATGTCCTCAGAGTTGGAGTGCACCTCTGCCTTGATGTTGGTGGGGATACCGCCCATGGCGTAGTGGGCGGTGGGGAAAACCGGGACGGGCTCGGTGTAGGGTTCAACGCCCAGGTAGGTGCGAGCGAACTCGGTGATATCGGGGAGCTTCTCGTCGATGTGGGAGGGTTCGAGGTGGGTGAGGTCCAGAAGGACGTAGTCCTTGTTGGGGCCACAGCCTCGGCCTTCACGAACCTCGTTTGCCATAGATCGGGCCACGATGTCGCGGGGGGCAAGGTCCTTAATGGTGGGTGCGTAACGTTCCATGAAGCGTTCACCGTCGGAGTTACGCAGAATACCGCCTTCACCGCGGGCAGCCTCAGAAACCAGGATGCCCAGGCCTGCAAGGCCGGTGGGGTGGAACTGCACGAACTCCATGTCTTCCAGCGGAATACCGTTGCGCAGGGCAATTGCCATGCCGTCACCGGTCAGGGTGTGGGCGTTGGAGGTGGTCTTGAAGATCTTGCCACAGCCGCCGGAGGCGAAGATAACGCTCTTGGCCTGGAAGACGTGGACGTCACCGGTAGCCAGATCATAGGAGACAACACCTGCGGGGCGGCGGACGCCGTCCTCGTCCTCCACCATAACCAGGTCAAGCACGTAGTACTCGTTGTAGAACTCTACGTTGTGCTTGACGCAGTTCTGGTAGAGGGTCTGCAGAATCATGTGACCGGTGCGGTCTGCTGCGTAGCAGGCGCGGCGCACAGGAGCCTTACCGTGGTCGCGGGTGTGACCGCCGAAGCGGCGCTGGTCAATACGACCCTCGGGGGTGCGGTTGAAGGGAAGACCCATCTTCTCGAGATCAAGAACGGCATCGATGGCTTCCTTAGCCATGACCTCAGCTGAGTCCTGGTCTACCAGGTAGTCGCCACCCTTGATGGTGTCAAAGGTATGCCACTCCCAGTTGTCCTCTTCAACGTTAGCCAGAGCCGCACACATGCCGCCCTGGGCGGCACCGGTGTGGGAGCGGGTGGGGTAGAGCTTGGTGAGCACAGCGGTGCGGACGCGCTGGCCAGCTTCGATAGCGGCTCGCATACCTGCGCCGCCTGCGCCGATGATAACGACGTCGTACTTATGTACCTGCATTGTGTGAATGCTTCTTTCTAAAATCTAGAGCGCCAATAGCTTACGGGGCGGTGCAGAAGGACGGCAGAAGGTCTGCGGCTGCACCGGCGGGGCAGGGGTCAAAGGTGAAGATGACCAGGGTGCCCAGCAGAATCACGAAAGCGGTGGCTAGGAAGAGGGCGACCTTCAGGGCAAAGCGCACGCCATCCTTTTCTGCGTAATCATCGATGATGACGCGGATACCGTTAGCGCCGTGGAGCATAGCCAGCCACAGGAGCAGAAGGTCCCAGACCTGCCAGAAGGGGTTAGCCAGCTTGCCACCGACGAAGCCGAAGTCGATACGGTGGACACCCTCGCCCATCATGAGGTTGACGAAAAGGTGACCGAAAATCAGGATAACCAGCAGAACACCGGATACTCGCATGTAGAGCCAGGCGAACATCTCGAAGTTATTGCGCTTAGATGAGGCTCGGTTGTACTTGACGCCCGAAACAGTGTTGTCGCGGCTGCGGGGAACCGAAATCTTGGTTTTCAGAGGAGTTGCCATGTCTTAGTGACCCCCAAAGACGAGCATGAGATGACGGACGAGGAAGGGAACCATAACGACGGCCCAGAGCACCAGAACGCCCCAGAGCATTGCCTTCTGGTTCTTGGCACCGTTCTTCCAGAAGTCCACCAGGATAATGCGGATACCGTTGAAAGCGTGGTAGACGATAGCGGCTACCAGTACGGCTTCACCCAAACCCATGATGGGGTTCTTGTAGATGTGCATAACAGCGTTGTAAGCCTCAGGGGAGACGCGAACAACAGCGGTGTCAAGCACGTGAACCAGCAAGAAGAAGAAAATGGCGATACCGGTGATGCGGTGGGCAACCCACGACCACATACCTTCACGGCCGCGGTACAGCGTGCCCTTGGATGTATTCGGCACTGAATAACCTCCTGTGTGATGCGGAGCGACACGCCGACGGTTTCAGCCTGTTGGCGTGCCCACGCAACATACGTATTGTGTGTTCTACTCAACAGCAAGATTATCAGGTTTTGAGGTCACTTACTTACACCGTGTCACCATCACTTTAGGCCTGAGGTGGCCCCAAATAGGCAAGGTTTTAATGCCCTTAAGCCACCTAGGTGCGCTATCACGCGGGAGGTGGCAGGACGTTTTACGCCAAAAGTGACCGGCGTCGTACAGCTTAAGGAAAAGATTTCATCATTATGACTTCAAATCTCGGTACACTGTAGGAACAATGAGAACACCACTTGAACGGTTCTACCCCCTCATTCCGGCCGGCGGCGTAGGGTCCCGCCTATGGCCTCTTTCTCGCGCCGTAGAACCTAAATTTTTGCTTGACCTGACCGGGACAGGTTCGTCCCTCCTTCGTGCTACCTACGATCGCTTGGTTGATCTTGCAGCTGACGGCGTCCTTGTCGTCACTGGGCAGGCCCACGCCAACGCCGTCACGCAGCAGCTTTCCGAGTTGCGCGGGTCTGACCTGGTACTCGAACCTTCACCTCGTGACTCTGCGGCGGCCATCGGCCTTGCCTGCGCTATTCTGCACGAGCGCGACCCCGAGGCCATCATTGGCTCCTTCGCCGCTGACCACATCATCAGCCCGGTCGAAGAATTCCAGGCCGTAGTACGCGAGGCCGTACACGCCGCGGCCTCCGGCAAGATTGTCACCATCGGCATCGAGCCCACCGAACCTTCCACCGCCTTCGGCTACATCAAGGCCACCCAGAACCTGGGGCTGGAAGACGCCCCCAGCGTCCTTGCCGTTGAACAGTTCGTCGAAAAGCCCAATGAGGCCACCGCAACCGAGTACGTAGCCAGCGGCGACTACACCTGGAACGCCGGCATGTTCGTGGCCCCTGCTGCCCTCATGCTGCAGCACCTCGAAGCCAACGAGCCGGAACTCTACGCCGGCATCATGGAAATCGCCCGCGCCTGGGACACCCCCGCACGTGAAGCCTGCATGAACCGTCTCTGGGAGACCCTACCCAAGACCGCCATCGACTATGCAGTAGCTGAGCCTGCCGCAGCAGCCGGTGACGTAGCCATGGTTCCCGGTCGTTTCAGCTGGGACGACGTAGGCGACTTTGACGCCGTAGCCCGCCTCAACATCGAAAAGAGCGGTGACGACCTCTTCGTACTGGGCGACAAGTCCAGCGTCATCAGTGAAGAATCCACCGGTATCGTCGTCAACAACACCGGCCGTAAGATTTCGGTCATCGGTATCGAAGATGTTGTTATCGTTGACACCGCAGATGCCCTGCTTGTCACCGTGCGCGACGACGCCCAGAGCGTTAAGAACACCGTCAATACCCTGAAAGAACTGGGCCAGGACAACCTGCTCTAGCCCATCAGAGTTACACAAAGGCCCGCACCGTTTTCCCGGTGCGGGCCTTTTTGACACTTACATTATGCAAATGATTCTCATTTAGTTTAGACTGGTGGGCATGCACAACACCTATCGTCCTCTTTTCGCCCTCATCAGCGCCACCCTCGCCCTTGCCCTCGCAGGCTGCGGGGCAGCGTCCTCCCCCTCCGCCACTTCAAGCAGTGATCAGGCCAGCGCCACCGCAGCCGCAGAACGCGCAGCCATCACCGAAGCATCCACCCCCTCAGCCCGCATCGCCCTGACCTACGACGGCGGAATCATGATTGTGGACGGCAAGACCTTTGAAGTCATCGAAACCATTGAAAAAGAAGGCTTCCTACGCCTGCAGCCCGCAGGCGACAACCGCCACCTGGTCGTAGCCGACGGCTCCTCCTATACCATGCTCGACATGGGCGCCTGGACCCAGGCTCACGGCGACCACGACCACTACTACACCACTACCCCCACCCTCACCTCCCTGTCCTTCGCAGCGGACGGCACCGGCCACGTCATCACCGACTACGGCCGCTCAGCCATGTTCGCCGACAACACCGGCACCATCGAGGTCTACTCCCCCGCTGACCTAACCGGTGCTGACCAGTACACCGCTACCAGCGTCAGCACCGAAACCATCGCCCTTCCCGACGCCCACCACGGCCTGGCCATCCCCCTCGAGAACAACCAGTACCTGGTTTCGGTAGGCACCGAGGACGCCCGCACCGGCGCCGCCGTCATCAACGCAGACGGCTCGGTTGTCACCGAAAACCTCGATTGCCCCGGCATTCACGGCGAAGCGATTGCCGCTAACGACACCTTCACTGTTGGCTGCCAGGACGGCGCCCTCATCTACGCAGACGGCACTTTCACCAAGGTAACCAACCCCGAAGACCCCTACTCCCGCTCCGGCAACCAGGCCGGTTCAGCTGATTCAGCTATCGTGCTTGCCGACTACAAAACCGACCAGGACGCCGAGCTCGAACGCCCCGAACAGTTTGCCCTGATCAACACCATCACCAAGGAACGCACTAAGATTGCCCTGCCCGAAGGCGTCTCCTACACCTTCCGTTCACTGGCCCGCGGCCCCGAAGGCTCCCACCTGCTGCTGACAACCGACGGCAAGCTCCGCTTCTGGGCTGAGGACGGCACCGAACTGGGGTCCGTCGACATCATGGACTCCTGGACCGAGTCAGAAATCTGGCAGGACCCCCGCCCCGCTATCTGGGTTGACGGCGAAACCGCCTACGTCACCGACCCCGCCACCAAGAAGCTACACGTTGTTTCCCTGGCGAAGATTGCCGACGGCACCGCCGAGGTATTTGCCAGCATCGACTTGCCCGAGGTACCCAACGAAATCAACGGTATCTCCCGCAGTGCAGAACTGGTCACCACTACCGAAGTGGACTCTGACCACTAGCGTTTTATCGATAAAGCTTATTCATAAGCGGTTCCGCAGGCTCACGCTCGCTGCCGACCCTCTCGCTGGTTCGCTGACGCTCACAAGCGATTCACGCCAGCCCCGAGCCAGCAGCTTCGCTGTGAGCCTGCTCCACCGATCTTTATGAATAAGCTTCTATTGTTTAAAGGCGCACTGTTCCCAGCTGCTGCCAGCTGCCTGCGCTGAATCGGTAGACAGTCAACCGGTTCACGGTGAAATGGGCAAGCGCGGGTGGTAGGGTCGCAAAATCGCGTAAGGATGCCGCCAGGGCAGGGGCCGGGGCATGGTTGGCTAGGGTGAGGTGCGGCTCGTAGGGAAAAGGTGACACGGACTCCCCTACCGCATTCTGGCAGGCTGTATGAATCAGGGTGAGCCTATCTGCCCCGGCAACAACGGGGAGGTAGGTTACAGGGGTAACCGGCTCAAAGGTAGCAGCTGGGCCCAGATCCACCTGCACGGGGCCGATGCCGGCCACCACCTGCTCAATGGAGCGCAGGGGGTCGCCGCCGGCGTCCTCGCTAATCAAAATCGTAATGTGGCAGCTTTCTGCAACGGGGCCTACCAGGCCCTGGCTTGCCCGCCAGCTGACCAGGCGCGCAGACACCACCGCAGGTACCTCGGCAACAATGCTGAGGTACCTGCGGTCGGGGTCTATAGTCGGTGAAGAAGCCACCAGGCTAGGTCGTCTAACTCTTAGAGGGCGGGCAGGAAGCCTACCGCGTCATACACGTTCTTCACGGTCACAGAGGCAATCTCACGGGCCTTACCGGCACCGATGGCCAGCAGGCGGTCTAGCTCCGCCGGGTCGTCCATGAGTTCCAGGGCGCGCTCACGAATGGGCGACAGCTCTTCAACCACGATCTCGGCCAGGTCAACCTTGAGGTGGCCGTACATCTTGCCCTCGTATTCAGCGACGATGTCGTCAATGGCCTTGCCCGTCACTGCCGAGTAGATGGATAGCAGGTTAGAAACACCGGGCTTGTTCTCGCGGTCATAGGTGATCTCGCTGCCGGCGTCGGTGACTGCGCCCTTAATCTTCTTGGCGGTCTTCTTGGGGTCATCGAGCAACCAGATAATGCCCTTATCGGTGGTTGCTGACTTGCTCATCTTAGAATCCGGAGTCTGCAGATCGTAAATCTTGGCAGTCTCTTTGAGAATAACCGGCTCAGGCACCACGAAGGTATCGCCAAAGCGGGAGTTGAAGCGCTGGGCCAGGTTGCGGGTCAGTTCCAGGTGCTGGCGCTGGTCCTCGCCTACCGGCACCACGTCGGCCTGGTAGAGCAGAATATCTGCTGCCATAAGGACGGGGTAGGTGAAGAGCCCCACCGAGGCGTTATCGGTACCCTGCTTAGCTGCCTTGTCCTTGAACTGGGTCATGCGGGCAGCTTCACCGTAGCCGGTAATGCAGTTGAGCACCCAGGCCAGCTGGGCGTGCTCGGGCACATGCGACTGCACGAAGAGCGGGGTCTTCTCGGGGTCGATACCGGCTGCGATGTACTGGGCCGCGGTCTTGCGGGTGCGCTCCAGCAGAACCGCAGGGTCCTGGGGCACGGTAATCGAGTGCATATCGGGAATAAAGTAGAGGCACTCGTGGTCTTTCTGCAGGTCAACCCAGTTATTGACCGCACCAATGTAATTACCCAGGTGCATGGAATCCGCGGACGGCTGGGCGCCCGAGAAAGCACGCGGCGCACCGGTTGCCGCGTTGGGAATCTTAGCCTTGATGTTTTCTTCGGGGGTGGTCTGCTGTGACTTGCTCACGGGGCGTCCTTCGCTGTGTTTAGGCCCCTTCACGGGCCAGTTCCATACCGTTCTTAGCGGTGAAGTTAATGGTGTCGATAGCGCGATCAATCATGTCGCGGGAGTTTTCGTCGTTGACCTCAAGCTGCTCGGCAATCACCTTTGACTGCACCAGGCAAATCTGGAAAGAGTGGGCGAGCTTCTCGGTGTGCACATCAGACTCGTACTCAGCACGCTTCACGGCGTGCTCCTCGTAGGCCTTGCGCTGGGCTACCAGGGTACGGTTGACGTTTACTAGGAGGTAGGCTGCGATACCCAGCCAGGCTGCGATAATACCGGCCAGAATCCAACCCAGCACCGACTCTTCGCGGGCTGACTGGACGATAGCCCAGGCCAGCAGGGCAACGAGAATTGCCATGCCGATGCCCGCCCCAATGAGGACGACCTTAGTGTTCTGCTCTTGTGCTGTTTTTTCTGAACCGTTCGACTGCATGACCTCTATTATGTCAAAGGAAGCCAGGCCGCGCTGAATCGCAGGCCCAACTTAAGCGTAAAGTGGGGTACATGATGCCCTCATCACGTGAAACGAAGTACCATCAGGTCGCCAGGCTCATCGAAGAGCGCTATATCTGCCCGGCCGATGAGAACATACCCCTGCCCACAGAACGGCAGCTGCAGGATATCTTCTCCGTCTCACGCGACACCGTCCGCCGGGCCCTACGGGAACTAGCTGACGCCGGCCTTATCTACCATGTGCAGGGATCAGGCACCTATGTTGCCCCGCGCAAGCACCCGATGCGGACGCCGTCCTTGCGCTCTTTCACAGACGACATGGCTGCACGCGGCCACCGCCCCCACTCCCTCACCCTCACCTGCCACCTCATCGAGGCGCCGCTGGCGGTTCAGCGCGATTTAAATCTGGACGCCGGTGCCAAGGTGATCCAGATTCAGCGGCTGCGGCAGGCGGACGGCTCCCCTATCGCTCTTGAAACCGCCTACTTCCTGCCCGAGGCCTTCTCCCATGTGGAGCCCGAGCTGTCTGCCTCGCTCGATGCCCAGATGCGGGCGTCCGGCTTCCAGGTAGAAACCGCAACCGTGCGAGTGGTAGCGACCAACCTGACCCAGGCAGAAGCAGCCCGGCTGGGGGTTCCCCTCGGGGCAGCCGCCTTACGCGTTGAAAAAGTGGGCTACACCGTGCGCGGCCTGCCCGTGGAAAGTACCCAGACCCTCTACCGGGGCGACCGTTACGACTTTGAGATAGAGGTCAAGAGGTAGTTCTTTTTCCGTGAGTGCATACGAGAATCGCCAAGTGCATACGCTCTTGGTAGGCACTCGGCGATTCTCGTGGACACTTAGACTTAGGCAGCCTGGCGTTCTGCGGTTTCTACCACGTTGACCAGCAGCATAGCGCGGGTCATGGGGCCAACGCCGCCGGGGTTGGGTGAGTACCAGCTGGCCTTAGCTGCGGCCTCGGGCGAGATATCGCCGGTCAGCTTCTTCTTACCGGTCTCGGGGTCCTCGATGCGGGAGACCCCAACGTCCAGCAGGATGGCACCGTCCTTGACCTGGTGTTCTTTCACCGCGTGGGCAACGCCGACGGCAGCGACAATAACGTCAGCGTCAGCCAGGGCGGCGGTGACGTCCTCAGTGCCGGTATGAACCAGGGTAGCGGTGGAGTTGACGTCCTTGCGGGTCAGCAGCAGGCCCAGGGGACGGCCCACGGTGATACCGCGCCCCAGCACCGCGACCTTCTTGCCCTTCCAGGAGATACCGTGACGCTCCACCAGCTCAATGACCCCGTTAGGGGTGCAGGGCAAGGGTGAGTTCAGGGGTTCACCTACGTTGAGGACGAGGCGGCCCAGGTTCATGGGGTGCAGGCCGTCGGCGTCCTTCTCAGGGGCAATCTTCTCAAGAACACGGTTGGTATCAATGTGCTTGGGCAGGGGCAGCTGCACGATGTAGCCGGTGCAGGCAGGGTCGTTATTGAGCTTCTCCAGCTCAGCTTCGAGCTCCTCCTGGCTAATGGTCTCGGGTAGCTCCACCTTAATGGAGGCAATGCCGACCTCTTCGCAGTCGCGGTGCTTACCGCCCACATAAGAGCGGGAAGCCGGATCATCGCCCACCAGCACGGTCGCCAGGCCGGGGGTTACCCCCTTCTCTTTGAGGGTAGCTACGCGCTCAGCCAGCTCTTTCTTGATCTGGGCGGCGGTAGCGGTGCCGTCAAGAATCTGGGGCATGCCTACCACTCCTCGATACCGGAGTAGAGGGGGAATTTCTCGCACAGGGCGGTGACGCGTGCCCGCTGGGCGGCGACATCAACGCCGGGCTTGAGGGTTTCGGCGATGATATCGGCGACCTCGGTGAAGGCCTCAGCATCAAAGCCGCGGGTAGCCAGGGCAGGGGTGCCGATGCGCAGACCCGAGGTGACCATGGGCGGACGGGGATCGTTAGGCACTGCGTTACGGTTGACGGTGATGCCGGCTTCGTGCAGCAGATCTTCGGCCTCACGCCCGTTGATTTCTGAGTCACGCAGGTCAACCAGGACCAGATGAACATCGGTGCCACCGGAAATCACCTTGACGCCAGCTTCTGCCATATCAGCCTGGTTGAGGCGGTCAGCCAGAATCTGGGCGCCTTCGAGAGTACGCTTCTGGCGGTCCTTAAACAGGTCGGAGCCAGCGATCTTAAAGGCGGTTGCCTTACCTGCGATAGCGTGCATGAGGGGGCCGCCCTGCTGGCCGGGGAATACCGCCGAATCGATCTTCTTCTTCAGGTCTTCAACGCACATAATAAAGCCGGAGCGAGGACCGGCCAGGGTCTTGTGGACCGTAGATGACACAACGTGGGCGTGGGGGACGGGGTTGGGGTGCAGACCCGCTGCTACCAGACCAGCAAAGTGGGCCATATCAACCCAGAGGTAGGCCCCAATCTCGTCGGCAATCTCGCGGAAGGCAGCGAAGTCCAGCTGACGGGTGTAGGCAGACCAGCCGGCGATAATAACCTTGGGCTTTTCAGCCAGGGCCAGCTCACGGACCTCGTCCATGTTCACGCGGCCGGTTTCTTCATCCACCCCGTAGGCGACGACTTCGTAGAGCTTACCGGAGACGTTGAGCTTCATGCCGTGAGTCAGGTGGCCACCGTGAGCCAGAGACAGGCCCATAATCTTGTCGCCGGGGGTCAGCAGGGCATGCATGACAGCGTTGTTAGCCTGGGCACCGGAGTGGGGCTGGACGTTGGCGTGGTCAGCACCGAAAAGAGCCTTAGCGCGGTCGATTGCCAGCTGCTCCACCACGTCAACAAATTCGCAGCCGCCGTAGTAACGGCGGCCGGGGTAGCCTTCGGCATACTTGTTGGTCAAAACAGAACCCTGAGCCTCAAGAACTGCACGGGGGGCGAAATTCTCGGATGCGATCATTTCGAGGGTGTTCTGCTGGCGTTCCTGCTCGTGCTGGATAGCTTCGGCGACCTCGGGGTCTACCTCAGCCAGGGGCAGGTTGGTGACGTTGGGTGAAAGGTTGGTCATGCCACTTCCTTGAGTATGGTGAATCAGTTTCTTCTGTTGTCTGTACGAAGGATACAGAAGATCACGTGATGCTTTCCGAGTAGCGCGTGTGAGCGCACTCTGTTTTTAAGTGTATGTGACCTAGCTAGCTGGTGCCCGTTGCCCCGGCAGATTTGAGACAATTTTCAGGTTTTCTGCCCCTCCCCCTTCAGCGGGGGCGGACGCCGGTGAGCTGCCCACCGACGTCCGCCCAGAGAAAGAGGTGGTTAGGCCTGCCTCAAAATAATGCGGGCGAATTCGAAGTAGCTGTCGGCGTCAAAGTCTTGTATGGTGCTGGCCTGCACCGCAAACCCGGTCAGTACAGAGAGAACAGCAGAGCCAAGCACCTGTAACCAAGATTCAAGCTCCGCGGGGGAAAAATCTAGTTCGGTCTCGGCCCAGGCCCGGTAACTGGCCACTACACGCGAGCGTAAGAGACCCAGCTGTTCGTTGACTACTTCAGCAACCTCCGGCACCGTCACGGCTTCACCCCGATAAACCCCGCCAGAGCGCGCCTTTCTTGCTACACTAAAGGGCGAAACTAGCGGCACTGCCCAGCAGCAGTTACCCGCATCTGCGAGTACCTCACCAGCCGCACCTGCTGAGGCGCCCCTGCTCGCCCACTCCACTGCATAGCACTAGGGAAGAGGCACCTACCCCATGGTGAACACCGCCAAATCGCGCCGTCAAGAGCGCATTGAAAAGCAAAAGAAGAACAGCCGCAAGTGGATTGCAACCGGCGCCGCAGCCGTCATTCTGCTCTGCGGTGGCGCTATCGCCTACACCAACATCACCAGCGACGGTAAGCAGTCCACCAACGGCCAAACCGTACCCGCTGTCTGCTCCACCACCCAGGCCGTCACCGTTGCCACCACCGAGCCCATGGCAGCAGCCCTCAAGGCTATGCCCGTAGATGAAGACACCTGCATCACTCTCGACATCACCACCGAGAAAACCGCCAGCGATGTACTGTCCGAATCAACCAGCGGTTCAGCAACCACCAACCTTTGGATTCCCGATTCCACCGCACGTGCTGAGCTGGCCATGAGCGAGGCCAATGCCGGTTTGACGCCTCTTGCTGAGTCCTTGGCGCAAACCCCCGGCGTCATCGTTTCAGAAAACAACACCAGCTACAGCACCTGGCTCGAAGCCCTCAACGCTAAAGACACCGTCAGCATGGGCGACCCCAAGGAAGACCCTGGCGCTTTTGCAGCCCTGCTGGGCGGTATTTCTGAAGCATCAGCGGGCACCGTCAGCGTCGAAGATCTGACCGGTGGCACTGCTCTGCGTGCCCAGAGCATCGGTGTTACCGAAGCTGCCCAGAGTGCCACCGAGTTGCTGACCGATGTTGATGAAGGCACCAAGGACGCCGCAATCGTCACTGAAGCTGACTATGCAGCTTACGCTTCGACGCACGCTGATTCCGGGCTGACCGCCACCATACCTGGCAATGCTTCTTTCGCTCTGAACTACCCGCTCTACCAGGCATCAACCAGCAATAACACAACCATTGATGAGGCTGCCCAGCAGATTATCGATTTTATGGCCAGCGACGAGGGCAAACAGGCTCTTGCTGGTGCGGGCTTGCGTGCTGCGGATGGCCAGGAACTAGAGGGCGAATACAGCGTCGGAAGCTTTGCGGCGCTAGCTCCCAGCAACCAGGATGTACTCACCCAGGTGTGGACTTCTTACGCGCTCCAGTCTGCACCGCTGAACGCCCTGGTGGTGCTCGATGCATCAGGTTCCATGCTGCTGCCGGTAGCGGGCACCGATAAGTCCCGTATGGACATTACCGTTGAGTCTGTTCTGGCAGGTTCCCAGCTCTTCCCTGCCCGCGACTCTATGGGTCTGTGGAAGTTCTCCCGCGACCTTACTCTGCCCGACGGCACGGTTTCTGATTACCAGGAGCTGTTACCCGTTCGCGGTTTTGAAGAGACTGTAGACGGTAAGACCCAGCGCGAGCTGCTACAGGAAGCTGGCTCAGGTATCGCAGCAACTATCGACCCCAACGGCTTTACCGCTCTCTACGACACCACCCTGGCGGCCTTCCGTTCCGCTAAGGAAAACTACACCTACGGTTCGGTGAACGCAGTGATTGTTCTGACCGACGGTGAGAACCACGACGATAACTCCATCAGCCAGGAAGAACTGATTTCTACAATCCAGGCTGAGCAAGACCCGGCTAACCCGGTCTTCATCATCATGATTGGTGTTTCTGAAGACGCCGATATGAATGCTCTGACCACCATCGCCCAGAGCGTCGGCGGCGAGGCCCACATGGCGTCCTCCCCCACCGACATTCAGCGTATCTTCGCAGAAGCCCTCACCGGTATCTCGGACGCAGCTGCGCAGCAGTAGGCTATCTTCCCTGATTACAGTAAAAAGTCCGCCCCTCCAGACGTGGAGGGGCGGACTTTTTACTGTGGCTGACTGGTTCTATCAGCGGCGAAGGTATATTCACTCCGCCGTGTTGATGAGCCTAGTGGAAGAAGTGACGGCTTCCGGTGAAGTACATGGTCACTCCGGCTTCCTTGGCGGCAGCGATGACTTCTTCATCGCGGATGGAGCCGCCAGGCTGTACAACCGCGCGGACGCCGGCGTCCAGGAGTACTTGGAGGCCATCGGCGAAAGGGAAGAAGGCGTCTGAGGCTGCGACGGAGCCACGGGCGCGTTCTGCGCCTTCTGCCAGGGTGTTGGCGCGTTCGACGGAGAGGCGGCAGGAGTCAACGCGGTTGACCTGGCCCATGCCGATGCCGACGGCGGCACCGTCGTTGGCGAGCAGGATGGCGTTGGACTTGGCGGCGCGCAGGGCCTTCCAGGCGAATTCGAGGTCAGCGAGGGTGGCTGCGTCGGCGGCCTCACCGGCAACCAGCTGCCAGTTCTCCACACGGTCACCGTCGGCATGCAGGCGGTCAGTATCCTGGAAGAGGGCACCGCCAGATACCTGGCGGTATTCGATAGCATCGCGGGCAAAACCTTCGGGCAACTGAAGAATACGCAGGTTCTTCTTGGTCTGCAGAATCTCCAGGGCTTCGGGGGCATAGGAGGGGGCGATGATGACCTCGGTGAAGATACCCTTGACGGTTTCTGCCATGGCTGCGGTAACTTCGCGGTTGGCTGCGATGACACCGCCGTAGGCGGAGAGGGGATCGCAAGCGTGGGCCTTGGCGTGGGCATCTGCAATGGGATCGGCTGCATCTGCGGCGCCGACGGCGATGCCGCAGGGGTTATTGTGTTTGATGATGGCAACGGCAGGTTCGTCGAAGTCGTAGGCGGCGCGTAGGGCAGCGTCGCCGTCAACGTAATTGTTGTAGCTCATAGCCTTGCCGCCGAGCAGTTCTGCCTGGGCGATACCGGGGGTTGCGGCGGGATCAACGTAGAGGGCACCGGCCTGGTGGGGGTTTTCACCGTAGCGCAGGGACTCAGAGCGTTCGAAGGCGAGACCTGCGAAGGGGGGCCAGTAGTTGGCATCCTCGTCCTGCTCGAGCTGGGCAGCGGTCCAGGTGGCGACGGCGGTGTCGTAGGCGGCGGTGTGGGCAAAAGCGGCGGACGCCAGGCGGCGGCGCTCTGCCAGGTTGAAGCCACCTGCCTTGGCAGCTTCAACGACCTGGCCGTACTTGGCGGGATCAACGACGATAGCTACAGCGTCGTGGTTTTTAGCTGCCGCGCGAACCATAGAGGGGCCGCCAATGTCGATTTTTTCGATGATGGCGTCCTGGTCAGCACCGGAGGCTACGGTCTCAACGAAGGGGTAGAGGTTGACGACGACCAGGTCGAAGGCCTCGATATCCATGTCTTTAAGGGTGTCGATGTGGTCCTGCTTGCGGCGGTCTGCCAGGATGCCGGCGTGGACGCGGGGGTGCAGGGTTTTGACGCGGCCTTCGAGGCATTCGGGGAAGCCGGTGATGTCGGAGACTTCGGTGACGGGCACGCCGGCTGCGGCGATGGTGGAGGCGGTTGAACCGGTGGAGACGATAGCGACGCCGGCTTCGTGCAGGCCCTTTGCTAGGTCTTCGAGGCCGGTCTTGTCGTAGACAGAGATGAGGGCACGCTTGAGCGGTACGCGGTCGAGCTCAATGAGACTCACAGATTAACTCCGTTTCTTTTGCTGCCGGGTTGGGCCGGGTCAGCAGGTGGTTACGTGGGTGTGAGTCGTTTTGGTAAGGAGCCCCGACCCTAGGCCCAGCCCCGTGGTGCGGGGCTAAACTTGTGGGTTAGGCTGGTTCGCCGTTGAGGTCTTGAGCTAGGCGGGCGATGGTTTCTACCAGGAGCACTCGCTCTTTGACCTTGATACGCTCGTGCAGGGTTTCTTCGGTGTCGTCATCGAGGACGTCGACGGCGGCTTGGGCCAGGATGGGGCCGGTGTCGACGCCGGAGTCGACCAGGTGCACGGTGAGCCCGGTGACTTTGACCCCGTGGGCAAGGGCGTCGCGCACGCCGTGGGCTCCTGGGAAGGACGGCAGCAGGGCGGGGTGGGTGTTGATGATGCGGTTTTTGAAGCGGTCAACGAGCTGGGCGTCGACGATGCGCATGAAGCCGGCGAAGATGATGTAGTCGGCGCCGTAGCTGGCAATTTTTTCTTCCAGGGCGCGGTTCCAGGCTTCGCGGGTGTCGTAGCTGGAAGGTTCTACGAGGAAGGTCTCGATTCCGGCTGCTTCTGCTCGTTCGATTCCCAGGCAGGGCTTGTCGGCACCCACGGCCAGGACCGTGGCGTTCAGGTCGCCGGCTGCTACGGAGTCAAGGATGGACTGTAAATTTGTGCCCGATCCGGACACCATCACCACAATGCGCATACAGAAAAGTTTATCGCATGCGAGCGCCAACACACTGCCGCGTTTTCATGCTGAGACGCCAGCAGTTTGTGCTGTGTGAGGCGGGTGGCAGAGCGCGGTAAGGTGGTAGGTATGTCTGACACCGTGCGTCCTTCTGCCCAGCTGCCCTCTGACCGTGTGCTTGAGAATATCAAGGTGTGGTCCCGCCTGTCGTTTTTGGCGATGGTTGCTACGGTGGCTAGCACCTCCTACCCGGGCTGGTTTGCCGCGGTAACAGCGGCTCTGGCAGTGCTGACCTGCACTCTTGCCACGGTGACCCTGGTGAAAATGGTGGGAGCTAAGTTCCCCGCCTTTTCGGTGGTGCTCATGGTCATGGTGATGCTCTGGTCGCTCTTTTTGGGCTTCGCCGCGCTGGTTCAGCTGATTTTTGTGGACGCCACCATCGCCTACGCGGAGTGCCTGCAGCAGGCTGTGACCCTGAGCCGCCAGCAGCAGTGCACCTCGCAAATGAGCGACGGCCTGCTGCAGCAGCTTATGGGGCAGTAGGCTGTGAGTAGTTACCTTATACAAAGGTGGCCCAGACTCGCGCTCGCTGCCGACCCTCTCGCCCGGTTCGCTAGCGCTCACAAGGCGATTCACGCCAGCCCCGAGCCAGCAGCGTCGCTGCGAGTCTGGGCCACCTCTTACTGAGTCTCAGGTTCCTTACCCGTGCCGTCTGCCAGCTCTTCAAGGCGTTTTTGGCGGCGGGCACGCAGGGACTTAGGACGCTTGACCACGGCCCGGAAGGGCACAGCAAGTTCTGCGGGGACAGCATCAGCTGATTCGGGCTCTGCAAGAGCAGACTCTTCGGCTTCAGTAGCGGTTACAGTTTCAGGTTCTTCTGCCCTAGGTGCGATATCTTCAGCTTCATTCTCAGGCGCTACTTCGTCAGTTTCAGTAGCAGCTTCATCGCTATCGGCGGGCTCATCGCTATCGGCGGGCTCATCGCTCTGGGCAGGCTGGATCTGCTCGCGGTCGGCCAGAATACGGGCTAGCGCCAGCGTAGCGGCGCCCTTCTCGCTGGAGGCCGCAACCGACCCACCCTCAGCGGGAGTCTTTTCCCCGGCGTCCTGAGAATCCGCCTCTTCCTGCTCTTGGCTGGCCTGCTCGGTATCGGGCCCGGCAGCGTCCGGCTGGTCAGCCCCTGCCTTTTCTGCCTTGCGCTGGGCGCGGGCCGCTGCCTTCTGGGCTTTGGCCTCGGCGCGGGCGGCACGCTTCTGTTCGCGGGTGGGCTTAGCCTGGGCAAAGCGCTCCAGTTCACCGGAGGTGTCGCGCACCAGAAGGTGGGCCAGGCCCAGCCCCAGCATGGTGCCAACAGCCAGCAGCACGGCAGAGAAAGCCCCAAAGATGAGGGGGTGCGGGCCGATAGCAGTGAAGCGACCCAGCCCCAACGACCCGTTAGCAGCCCAGCCCAGCAGGGTGGTCAGCAGGAAGGTCGGCAGCAGAGTCAGGAGAGCAAGCCCCAGAGTCGAGAGGGGCCAGGACAGCCAGCGGAAGCGAATCTTGAGGGAAAGCCACTCGTCAAAGTGGTTTTCCCCTTCGCGGAAGAACCACCAGCCACCCAGGGCACCGGCGACCAGGGGAACAGCTAGGGCCAGGTATCCCCAGGGTTCGGACGCGTGCGGCAGCGCCCCCAGCACCGGCAGGGAGGGCATGACCCCCACGTTGGTGCCGGTCAGATCAACGGAGGTTCCGGTGCCCAGGGCAAAGCCTGCGCCGGAGCTCCACGCCATGGAGTAGACCACCAGGTTCACGAGCAGACCCAGCTGCAGCAGGGTTAGGGCTAGGCCGCCGACGGCACCAGCGTGCAGGGTCTGATAAAGGGAGACGACGTCGTCCCAGTGCCAGAAAAGGGTGACGGCAAGTAGTAGGGCACCACCGGCGACAAAGGCCAGCACGCTCACCAGGGATGCCCTCAGCAGGGCCCAGACATAGGAGCCTGCCCAGCGGGAATACTGGCTGAACTTCTTGACCCAGTCGGCCGCGTTCACACCGATCATGGCGGCCAGTGAGCGCGATTCGGCATACCCACCCAGGAGGATACCCAGGGCCGCTACCCAGAGGGGTACCAGGGCCGCGAGAGCGGGTGAGGTGGAGAAGAAGTCGTTAGTGGACAGCAGGCTCACCCCGGCGCCCACTACGGCGTAGGCGAGAAGACCACCGGCCAGGGGCTGCCAGAACTGGCCCTCGTAGCTGGCGCGGGCCAGGCGGCGGCCGGAGCGGTAGCAGAGGGCTAGGGGGATCAGAGTGAGGCCCAGGGGTACCAGGCTCATGGTTCCGGTCACCGCTGAGAAGACCCCCTGCTCGGGGATATTCATGTTCAGGGGCACGCCGTGAACCAGTAGCCACAGGTGCCCGGCCACAGAGACAGCACCGGCTAGGGTACCGCTGCTGTTGAAGCCGTTGGTGTACCAGACCGCCACCAGGAGCAGGACGACAGTGAGGTAGGAGGCCAGCGCCACGAGGGCAAGTTCAACTGAGCCCTGCAGCCACAGGGGCATAGGGAGGGAACGTTTGGGGTGAGCGGTGGTATTCATCGTCTTTCATCATGTCATGTTTCTCTGTTGTGTGCCTGATGGCGCCGGTAAACAGGGTAAGAGTGCGGTGAAGATAACCGGCCCAGCTCGCCCCGGCGGTAGAGTGGGAGCCATGAGCAGTGAAACTTCATATGTGATGATTACCGGCGCCTCAGCAGGTATCGGCGCCGAGTTCGCCCACCAGTATGCAGCAGCCGGGTACAACCTGATACTCACCGCCCGGCGGTCCGATGCTCTAGAAGACTTAGCAGGCCAGCTGCGCGACAGGTTCGCGGTGGACATTGAGGTAATCCCTGCCGACTTGCTGGTGGAGCAGGACGTCACCCGCCTAGTTGAGCGCCTACAGCAGGTTGAGTGCCCCGTTGAGATACTGGTCAACAATGCGGGTTTCGGGCTCGGCAAGAGCTTTGATGCAGCACCTGTAGAACGCCACCTTGACCAGGTCGACGTGCTGGCCAGGGTTCCGCTCCAGCTCATGCACACGGCGATTGTTGCCATGCTGCCGCGCGGCCGGGGCCGCATTATTAACGTTGCCTCAGTGGCAGCCTTTACCCCCGGCGGCACCTACTCGGCAGTTAAACGTTTCCTCGTGGTGGCCTCAGAATCGGCCCATCTACAGTATTCGCATCGGGGTATCCATGTGACGGCCCTATGCCCGGGCCTAACCCGCTCGGAGTTCCACGACGCCATGGGCCAGGGCGAGCCCAGCCTACCGAACTTTTTGTGGCTGAGCCCCCAACGGGTTGTTGCCGAAGGTATCGCTGCGGTGACGGCAGGGAAGCCGATCTGTGTGCCGTCCTTACCCTACAAGCTGGCGGTTACAGCCTCACGGGCACTACCCCGCCGGCTGGTGGCAGCTGCGATAGCGCGGACGCGAGACTACTAGATAAGGTTCCGCAGGCTCACAGCGAAGCTGCTGGCTCGGCGGCTGGCGTGAATCGCTCGTGAGCGTCAGCGAACCAGCGAGAGGGTCGGCAGCGAGCGTGAGCCTGTGGAACCTATGTTACGGGCTCTAGTCTTCCCAGGGATCCACCGCCGGGACGCCCCAGGACTTATAAATCTCGGCCTTGCTCGAAATAATCTCAAGCTGGTGGACGGTCGCGGTGGCAGCCATCAGGCCCTCAAGGGCTGCTGTGGCGAGGGGGGCGGGGCGCTGCCCACCCACCAGGTGGAGGTGCTTCTCGGCGTGGCGTCCGGCCCACTCCAGTGATACCTTCGCGTCGACTTCTAGTACGTGAGAGTCGAAGCGGTCCATGAGCTCAGCGAGCCAGCGTTCGGTTTCTGGGTAGGGGTAAAGCCCCTTGAGTTCACCGAGGCTGAGCACCGAGATGTACATGGTGCGGTAGGAGCGGCGGCGCAGGCAGTTCACTACCTGCGGGTGCGGGTTGGCCTTGCGGATCTCGGCAAGGACATCGGAATCGAGAAGCAGACCTACCTGGCTCATGCAGCTTTCAGAACACCGTACTCAGTTGCAGGGATACCGCTGGGGTTGGGGGCCAGCAGGAAGTTGAGGAATTCGCTGCGCTCGTTGGAGATGCGGGTGTAGTCCTGGATGCTCATTGCGGTGTAGCCGCCGCGGGCGGGTACAGAGGCAGCAGAGATGTTCTTCTGAACGGTGATGTGAGGACGGTGGGCGTGAGGTCGAGCGTTTGACATGCCGTCGTTGCGCGTAAAGTGCGCATTCCTTTCGAAACTTGCTCTTGCCTGCACCAAACAGCGCCGAAATGCGCGATGCAGACCGCTTCGTCATCCGAGCCACCCGTGAACATGGGGTTGGCGTTCAACCAAAGTCGGAGCTTGACAGTTGAATCTCTTGAAGCTGGTAAAAGCATAACTCGCTGTTGGCGCTTCTGTAAACACCGGTCTCAGAAATTTTTCTTACTGTGACGAACCTGCCCGTGGGCGCTGTGGGTAAGGCGGTGCGATACGCTAGAAGACTAGGTATTTGCTCTGTTGTGAAGGTGTGCCTGTGTCTACTTCTTTCCCTGAAATCCCGGTGACAGCCCCCGCCATTATTCGGCAGGTGGGCTCTGGTGCCTACACGCGGGGGCAGCGGTATATGCGGGAGGGTAATGTCATTCGTTACACCTATGACGAGCAGGCGCGGGTGCTGGAGGGGCAGGTGGCTGGCTCTGGTTCTGCTCCCTACACCGCGCGGGTGGCTTTCCCTGCGGAGGTCACCGCGGGCTCCTATGCTTTTTCGGCGACCTGTTCCTGCCCGGTGGCCCATAACTGCAAGCATGCGGTGGCGCTGATGCTGACCGCAATCGACCGTACGGCCAAGGCTAAGCGGGCTATGACGGCGTCCTCAAGTACCTGGAAGACCACAGCGAGCGCCGACGAGAAGGTGCAGGAGATCCTGGAGATGGCCGATACGGTG
The DNA here is from genome assembly GCF_042660305.1 of Rothia nasimurium. NCBI lineage: Bacteria > Bacillati > Actinomycetota > Actinomycetes > Micrococcales > Micrococcaceae > Rothia > Rothia nasimurium. The sequence continues at coordinate 71,217 of NZ_JBHSTW010000003.1, read as the reverse complement.
GGCCTGCAGCGGGCTGCAGATCTGCTGAGGGAACACCGGGGCGAGCAGGCGAGTGCCGGTACCGAGGAGCAGGCGGACGCCGGTGCTCGGGCTGGGCAGTCCCTACCGGCTTGGCGGCGGTCCCTGGCCCATTCTCTTGCTGCCCGCCCCAGCTACGATAGCCGCAATCACCGGGTGGCCGGTGCCCTTGATTTGCGCCTGGTGGTGCCCGGTAAGTACGGGTGGACCAAGAACATCGGGGCGCCCCGCGTATCGCTTGAAGCCCGGCCCCTGATGATGGGTGCCCGCGGCAAGTGGATTAAGGGCGGTTTGAGCTGGGAGAAGTTTTCGGGTTCTGCCGCCGGGTCGGCGGGAACCGGCCTGCTCCCCGAGCACGCGGCCTGGTTCAATGAGTTTTACGCGGTGATTCGGGGCTCCCAGTCCATCTATTCCTCCCACCGCGACTGGGCTTCTATCTCGAATGTGGATTCTTCCCTGCTCTGGCAGATGCTGGAATCTGCTAGCGAGGTGGGCCTGTCTATCCTCTTAGACGGCAAAGAAACCGGCCTGACTATCGCGAGCGCTCCCCAGGTTGAACTGGCCCTTGAACCGGTACCCGAGCGGGGGTCGTCCGCCGATGCCCTGCGCCTGACTCCCCTGCTCCGTTGGGGGGCCTACATCCTGCCCGCTAGTTTTACCCACAAGCTGGGCAATAACCGGCAGGGCTTTATCGCCCTGGGCGGGGCGGCCCAGGAGACCTATGTGAAGGCTGCGGCCGCTGCCCGCTGGGAGTCCACCCTGCCCTCGGCTCTGGCCCAGGCTGAGGACGTAGCGCCCACGGACCGCCCCTCCTGGCTCACCGCCGACTCCGAGCTGGTGCTCATTCCCCTAGCTGAGCCGCTGGATGCGGTTGCCGAATCCCTGATATCCGGTGAGCCGGTCACCGTTCCGGCTACCGATGTCCCCGCCTTCTTCGCCGACTACTACCCTGCCCTCACCCGGGCACTGCCCATCTCAACGAGCAGCGAAGATCTTGAGCTGCCTGCCGTCCGTATGCCCACCCTGGTGCTGAGCATTGCCTTTGACGAGCCGGGCCCGCCCTTCACCGCCCACACCGCCTGGCATTGGGAGTACCCGGTCAATCCCACCGGCGACGACAGCGACTTTCTCAGGCTCGATGCCCTGGGCTACCCCGGCGAAGACCGGGCCGATGTGCGCGATACCGCCCACGAGTACCGGGTGCTCAAAGAGGTCAAAAAGATTCGCCCCGGCGTGCCCTTCACCCGCCACTACACCGAGAACTGGGGCACCCGCACCCTGCTCGAAACCTATGTGCCCGACTACGAGCAGATTGAGGGTGTGCGGGTCGATATCAAGGGCCCAAAACCTGAGTTCCGTGAGCTTGACGAAGCCCCCGAAATCATCGTCACTGTGGACGACACCCGCCGCCGCGACTGGTTCGGGCTGGGTGTCGCTATCAAGGTCGGGGACTGGCATGTGGCCTTCTCAGAGGTCGTTGCTGCCCTGGCCAAGGGCCAAACCCACCTGCTCCTGGGCAATGGCCAATACTTTGCCCTTGACCGGCCCGAATTCATGAAATTACAAGAGCTGTTGCGCGAAGCCGCCCAGCTCACCGATAAAACCGGGCCGCTCGAAATCAACCGCCACCAGGTAGGCCTGTGGGAGGAACTCGAAGAGCTCGCCGCCGAAACCCAGACCGTAGCCGCCTGGGACGAGCAGGTTTCAGCCCTACTCAACCTCGATGACCACTCCCCCGCCGAGGTGCCCACCGGCCTACAGGCCACCCTGCGCCCCTACCAGGTGGAGGGCTACCAGTGGCTAGCCTTCCTCTGGGAGCACGGCTTAGGCGGCGTGCTGGCCGACGACATGGGCCTGGGCAAGACCCTGCAAACCATCGCCCTCTTCCTGCACGCCCAGGAGAAGAGGCAGGACGCCGCCGGGCAGCTGGGTGGGGCGGAAGCCGGGGCGGACGCGTCCGCCCCCTTCCTGGTGGTCGCCCCCACCTCGGTGGTGCCCAACTGGGTGCGGGAAATCAAACGATTTGCCCCCTCCTTACGGGTGGTCGGCGTTGAAGAGTCGGTACGGAAATCTAAGCGGCGCCTGGCCGATACCGTCGCCTCGGCCGACGTGGTGGTAACCAGCTACGCCCTCTTCCGCATCGACGAAGAACACTACTTTGACCTGGGCAGCCAGCAGCCCTTCGAGGGGCTGGTGCTCGATGAAGCCCAGTTCGTCAAAAACGCTAAGACCAAGGCCCACCAGGCCGCCCGCGACCTGCCCGCCCGCGTCAAGATTGCGGTGACCGGCACCCCCATGGAGAACAACCTCATGGAACTGTGGTCCATGTTCTCCATCGCCGCCCCCGGCCTCTTCCCCTCCGCCCGCGCTTTCAAGGACGTCTACGCCACCCCCATCGAATCCGGTGAAGAAACCAAGGCCCTGGGCAGACTGCGCCGCCGCATCCGTCCGCTCATGAAGCGCCGCACCAAAGAACTGGTGGCCGCCGACCTACCCGAGAAGACCGATATGCGTATCGATGTGCCCCTGGCCCCGGCCCACCGCCGGGCCTACGACACCCACCTGCAGCGCGAGCGCCAGAAGATCCTGGGCCTACTGGAAGACATCGACAAGAACCGCTTCACCATCTTCCAGTCCCTCACAACCCTGCGCCGCCTGGCGCTGGATGCCACCCTGATTGACGCCGAGCGTTACGCCGGGGTGGAGTCGTCCAAGCTGGACTACCTGGAGCAGAACCTGCCCGAAATTATCCACGACGGCCACCGGGCCCTGATTTTCAGCCAGTTCACCGGCTACCTCAAAAAGGTCGCGGGCAGGCTCTCTGACATGGGCATCCCCTTCCTCTACCTGGACGGCTCCACCCGCAACCGCGGGGAGCTACTCGAAGAGTTCGAGTCGGGCACCGTCCCCGTCTTCCTGATCTCCCTCAAGGCAGGCGGCTTCGGTCTGAACCTGACCAGCGCCGACTACTGCTTCATCATGGACCCCTGGTGGAACCCGGCTGCCGAACAGCAGGCCGTTGACCGTGTGCACCGCATCGGGCAGACCAAGAACGTCATGGTCTACCGACTGGTCTCAGCGGGCACTATCGAAGAGAAGGTCATGGAACTCAAAGAATCCAAGGCGGCCCTCTTCGACGCGGTGGTCGATGAGGGGGCCTTCTTTGCCTCCCAGCTCACCGCCGCCCAGATACGCGACCTGCTGGCTGCCCCAGAACCGGACGCCGGTCAGGGTGCCGCCTCAGAGAAGACAGGAGATTAACCGTGGGCAAAATTCTCATGGACTTCACCCCGCTCACCTACTCCCCCGACTTCAGACGCATCTGGCTCGGCGGGCTCTTCTCAACCATCGGCTTTGCCATCACCAGCGTGGCAATCGCCCTCGAAATTTACGCGCTCACAGGCTCCGCCGGAGCCGTGGGCCTGGTGGGTCTAGTATCGGTGGTGCCCCTGGTCATCGGCGGACTCTACGGTGGTGTGATCGCCGACCGCTACGACCGGCGCAAGGTCGCCCTCACAGCAACCCTCGGCATGTGGGGCGTCACCGTACTCATCGCTCTACACGCCTGGCTCAACATCCACAGTGTGGCGGTACTCTACGCCCTCATCGCCGCAGAATCCCTGCTCCAGCCCATCAACCAGTCAGCCCGCGGGGCCATTATCCCCCGCCTCATCAAACCCCGCCTACTCCCGGCAGCCAACACCCTCATGATGTCGGTAGGCACCCTGGGCATGAGCGCCGGGCCCCTCATCGGCGGCCTGCTCGTAGCCTCCGTCGGCTACCAACTCACCTACTCCATCAACGTTTTCGCGATGACCGTTGGCATCTGGGCCCTTTACCGGCTCCCAGCCATGCTCCCGGAGCAGAGCGGGGCGGCGCGTCCGTCCGTCCTGACCTCAATCCGCGAGGGGCTGGGGTTCGTCCGCCGCAACACGGTCGTGGGTATGACCTTTGTGGTGGACCTACTCGGCATGTTCTTCGCCCAGGCCCGCCCGCTCATCCCGGCCCTGGCGGCCCTGACCTTCGGCGGCGGTGAAGCCGGGGCCGGCCTGCTGCTAGCTGCCGGCCCCGTGGGTGCCTTGATCGGGGTGTCTTTCTCGGGCTTCCTTAAGGACGTCCGCCGCCAGGGGCGCTTCCTCACCCTCAGCTACACCGGGTGGGGGCTGGGCTTTATCGCCTTCGGGCTCATCGCCTGGGCTTATGAGGGGCGGGTGCCCAGCGCCTCCATCACCGAAAACCTACTGCCGCTCAGCCTGGCTTTTGCGGCGCTGGCTTTCATGGGCTGGGCAGACGCCCTGGGGTCGGTCTACCGTTCCACCATTATTCAGGTAGCCACCCCCGACGCCCTGCGCGGACGCTTACAGGGGCTCTTCATCATCACGGTTGCGGGCGGCCCCAACCTGGGCATGGCCTTTGTGGGTGGTGCCGCCGAGCTGGTGGGCTCCCCCTTAGCTGCGGTCATCGGCGGAACCCTGGTGATGGTCACCATCGCCCTAGCAACGCTGGCGGCACCTGCCCTCTGGCGCTATGTACCGGAGCCTATCCCCGAAACACGGCAGCAGCCTATCGTTGACTCCTAGAAGTCGCGCTAGTCAGGGGCTAGCAGGGTCACGCTCGCTGCCGACCCTCTCGCTGGTTCGCTAGCGCTCACAAGCGATTCACGCCAGCCCCGAGCCAGCAGCTTCGCTGTGACCCTGCTCTGCCCCTTGGGTAGCCCTTATTAGAAGTCGATATCTGCCGGGTCGGGGCCGATACGGCCTTCGGCTGATGAGAGCGCGTCAATCTTTGAAACCTCGTCGCCGGTCAGGGCAACGTTCAGGGACTCGAAGTTAGAGACGATACGCTCGGGGGTTACTGACTTGGGGATGGCAACGATGCCGTGGGCTCGGTGCCAGGCCAGCACAACCTGGGCGGGGGTGGCGTCATGCGCCTTGGCAATTTCGCCAATCACGGGGTTATCCAGCAGGTCGGAGCGGTTGCCCAGGGGGCTCCATGCCTGGGTGACAATGCCAAGTTCTGCGTGGACCTCGCGCAGGTTCTCCTGGGCGAAGTAGGGGTGCAGCTCAATCTGGTGGATAGCGGGCACAACGCCGGTTTCGGCGACGATTTCACGCAGCTGCTCTTCGGGGAAGTTAGAGACGCCGATGGACTTGGCTTTGCCCTGCTTCTGCAGTTCGATGAGGGCCTTCCAGGTCTCGGTGTAGAGACCCTGGGAGGGCTTAGCCCAGTGAACCAGGAGCAGGTCGACGTAGTCGGTGCCCAGGCGTTCCAGGGAGGCCTCTGCCGCGGCTAGAGCCTGTTCATAGCCCTGCTCGTCGTTCCAGATCTTGGTGGTGAGGAAGACGTCCTCGCGGGCGACGCCGGAGTCAGCAATTGCCTTGCCGGTGCCCTCTTCGTTGCCGTAGATCTTGGCAGTGTCGATGTGGCGGTAGCCAGCTTCAAGGGCTAGGCCGACGACCTTTTCGGCGGTGTCGTTTTCTACCTGCCAGACGCCGTAGCCCAGCTGGGGGATGCTGTTGCCGTCGTTGAAGGTGAGAAGGGGTGACTCAGTCATGGTTTTTCCTTTCGAGTATGCACGGTCACACCCCACTCTAGTCCGCTCTTCTGATTAGCCCCTAGCCTGTTCGGTAGGGGTGAACGTGCGCCGGTCGCTGTATTCGGGGGCGCCCAGGTCGCCTTCGGCGGGGTCGCCGCCAAGGCGGTGATTGCGGTGCAGGGCTTCGATAGCCGCTATTTCGTCAGGGGTTAGTTCCATGCCCTGCACCGCCAGGTTTGAGGCCATGCGGGCGGGTGTTTCGGTCTTGGGGATAACCACGTTACCTACGGTCAGGTGCCAGGCCAGCACCAGTTCGGCTACCCCGATACCGCGGCGGTCTGCGAGCTCTTGCAGAGCGGGGTCGGTCAGCACCAGGCCGTTGCCGAGGGGGCTCCAGGCTTCGGTGAGGACGCCGCGGGCCGAGTTTTCTGCCCGCATGCTGCTTTGGGTGAGGTAGGGGTGCAGTTCAATCTGGTTGACCGCCGGGGTGACGCCGGTGTCGCCGATGATCTGGTCAAGCTGGGTGTCGGTGAAGTTAGAAACGCCAATGGAGCGTACCAGCCCGCGCTCGCACAGCTCGACCAGGGCTTCCCAGGAGGCCCGGTAGCGACCAAGACCGGGCTGGGCCCAGTGGATGAGGTAGAGGTCGAGGTAGTCCAGACCCAGAAGTTCCAGGGAGCGTTCGGCTGCTTCGATAGCGGTGTCGTAGCCCTGGTCGGTGTTCCAGAGCTTGGTGGTGATGAAGAGCTCGGCGCGGGGTAGGCCGGATTCGGCCACGGCCTGCCCCACTCCCGCTTCATTCTTGTAGATGGTGGCGGTATCGATGTGACGGTAGCCGGTGTCGAGGGCGGTTGCTACTGCTGCTGCGGTGGCAGCCGGTGCGATACGGCAGGTACCAAAGCCCAGCTGGGGAATGCTGCGGCCATCGTTCATGGTCAGGGACAGGTTCATAGGGAAGTCCTTTGCTGTGGAGAATGCAGAGGCGGGGTGCGGTGGCAGCCAGCTGGCTCGGGGCTGGCGTTCAGGGTGCTGGTTGCAGCCGTACCCCGCTCTGCCGCTCTAACTAGCGGCGCCGGCGTCCGCTCGTCTTGCGGGCCTTAGGTTCTGGCTCTTCGAGGAGTAGGGAGAGGGAGATACGCTTGCGGGCGGGGTCGGCTTCGACTACGCGCACCTGCACAATGTCGCCGGATTTGACGATGGTGTGGGGGTCGGAGACGAACTCGCGGCTCATCTGCGAGACGTGTACCAGGCCGTCCTGGTGCACGCCGATGTCGACGAAGGCGCCGAATGCCGCGACATTGGAGACGGTTCCTTCAAGAATCATGCCGGGGGTAAGATCGGCGATCGTTTCGATGCCTTCTTCGAAGCGGGCGGTGCGGAAGGTGGGGCGGGGGTCGCGGCCGGGGGCAGAAAGTTCGGTGATGATGTCGGTGATGGTGGGTAGGCCGACGGTGGCTGTGGTGAAGTCACGCGGGTTGAGGGACGCAAGGGCGTCTGCGCTGACTTTACCCTGGGTGAAGCCGCCGGCTGCGGCCACAATCTTGCGGGCAAGGTCGTAGGATTCGGGGTGCACGCCCGAGGCATCCAGGGGTTCGCTGCCGTCGGTGATACGGACGAAGCCGGCTGCCTGTTCAAAGGCCTTGGGGCCGAGGCGGGGTACCTTGAGCAGGTCGGTGCGGCGGGTGAAGGGGCCGTGCTCGGTGCGGTAGGCAACGATATTTTCGGCGATGGTCTTGTTGAAGCCCGCCACCCGGGCAAGAAGAGCCGGGGAGGCTGAGTTGACGAGTACGCCAACGGCATTGACGGAGTCTTCGACCACGCCGTCGAGGGCGCGGGTGAGGGCGGCCGGGGAAACGTCGTGCTGGTACTGGCCGACGCCGATGGATTGGGGTTCGATTTTGACCAGTTCGGCCAGGGGGTCTTGCAGGCGGCGGGCGATAGAGACCGCCCCGCGCAGGGAGACGTCCATGCCGGGTAGTTCGCGGCTGGCCAGTTCTGAGGCGGAGTAGACGGAGGCACCGGCTTCGGAGACCACCACTTTTTCAAGACCCCGGTAGCCGTTAGCCGCGCACTGTTTGATGAGGTCGCTGGCAAGTTTGTCGGTTTCACGGCTGGCTGTTCCGTTGCCGATGGCTACGAGCTCTACCCGGTGGGCCTGCACCAGCTGGGTGAGAGTGTCGAGGGACGCCTGCCACTGGTTTCGGGGGGCGTGGGGGTAGATGACGTCGGTGGCCAGCACCTGGCCGGTCTGCCCGATGACAGCGACCTTAACGCCGGTGCGCAGGCCGGGGTCGAGCCCGAGGGTGGTGCGGGAGCCAGCGGGTGCTGCCAGCAGTACATCGCGCAGGTTCGAGGCGAAGACGGCGATGGCGTCCTTTTCCGCCTGTTCGAAGAGGGAGGTTCGGGCTTCTGCGGCGAAGCGGGGTAGTAGGCGCTGACGCCAGGCGATGCGCACGGTCTTGGCCAGCCAGCCAACGACCATGGTTTCGTCGGAGACCATGTTGAGCACCTGGGCCCCGATCCCCAGAGCCTCAGCTACGGTACGTTCGTACCAGCTACGCTCCCGGTCGTATTCTTCAGCCAAAATTTCGGCAGCTTCGCGGGCGGCACCCTTGAGGGAGGACTTGGCCGGGGGCAGCACGTCCACGTCAAAACTGACCTTAACGGCACCTTCTTTTTCGGCACGGAGCAGGGCCAGCACCCGGTGGGAGGGGATGCGGCGGATCTCTTCGTTGAACTCGAAGTAGTCGCTGAACTTCGCCCCGGCCTCCTGCTGGCCGGGTACTAGCCGGGAGGTGATAACGCCGCGGCGTACAAAGCGCTGGCGGAGGGTTTCGGCCAGGGCGGGGTCGGTCATGGCCTGCTCAATCAAGATGGCCCGGGCTCCGTCCAGGGCATTGTCGACCGAGGCGACGGTGGCCTCAACAGTACCGGGTTCGGCATCAGCCAGTTCAGGTTCGACGTAGGCGTCAGCAATATCGGCGGTGGGGGCGAAGGGAACTTCAAGCAGGTCTTCGACCAGGGACTCCAGCCCGGCCTCGCGGGCAAGAAAGGCCAGGGTCTTGCGCTTGGTTTTGTGGGGCGCGTAGAGCGCCTCGAGCTCGTTTTTGGTGGGGGCGGACGCCAGCGCGGCGGCCAGTTCGTCGGTGAGCAGAGCCCGCTCGTGCAGGGTCTGCACGATAGCTACCCGGCGCTCTTCAAGTTCCCGCAGGTAGCGCAGGCGTTCAGCTAGAGTGCGTAGCTGGGCATCATCAAGCCCGCCGGTGGCTTCCTTACGGTAGCGGGCAATGAAGGGCACGGTGGCTCCGTCATCAAGCAGGGCTACAGCCGAGCGCACCTGGCCGGGGCGGGCACCGAGTTCTACAGCGATACGTTCCTCGATGGAGGGAAGGGGGGCGTGGGGGTCTGCTACCGGGCCTGCGTGTGTCATAGTTTCTAGTTTCTCATACCGGTTTGCTACCGGAATCAGCAGGGCAGATTAGCCAGGGACGCAACCCAGCCGCCCAAGGCCCCCAAGCCGGGTGCGGGCGTCCGTTCATCTGTGTGTAATAGTTGCGCTTGCAGTGGTCAGAGAGGGGTAGCACCCCCTAAAGTAGTTCTACAGGGTATTCTGGGGGCCGGTCTAGGTAGGCCTAGCCCCAAACTTTTTCACCCCAAACACAATCTTGTATGACCTTTGCTTTGGAGAACCACCGTGCCAGATGCAACCGACCTTACCTACGCCAAATTCTGCGAGCGATACGACTCCCTGCTGGGCGGGCTCGCGTGCATGGGCTGGACCTCCTCTGAAGCTGTACACCGCGCGTCCGTTCTCTACCCCGATATCGACCGCGATTTACTGGATCAGGCAGTTCACTCCGGCCGCTGGCTCTTTAGCGGTAGCCAGGGGCAAACCCACTCGAACGTGCTCATGGCCTCGGCTATCTGGTATGCGGTAGCTGTCAGTTATGGTCTTGAGCCCGACTACGAGTACGCTGCGGTGGGCCTTGACCCCACCATCATCCAGGATCTTCCGCGCATGCTTGAGTCCTTTGCGGTTCCTTCTGATGCGATTGCCGGTGTCGTTGGGCTCATTGGTGCTGCCCTCAAATATATGGCAGAGCTCCCCTATACCCTGCTTGAGGAGCAGGCCTACGATGACTTCCTCGCCAACCTGCCGCAGGAAATTGCCCATATCTCTCGCGGGGATTTCTCGTGGCCCCCGTCCCGCGCACTGATTGAAGACCGTCTGGGGGACCGTTCCTGGTCGAAGGCCCTGCTGAAGGTGGGAGTCTGCCCGCCGGACGCTGAAGATCAGGGAATTAAACTCGAGGCCAACAGCCTGAGTGAGCGCACTTTCCGCAACACCCTAGGTGAATTCCTGAACTACTGTATTCGCTACGACCGCAAGCCTTCGGTGCTGCTCTACGGTAGCTGGGCTGAAGACCCTGCCCGGAGCGGGCGCGTGCCCCGCCTGGGTGCGGTTCGGGCCAAGTACGGTTCCTGGCACCTGGCCCTGCAAGCTGGCCGCCAGATGCTCAACGATGCCCTGGCTATGGGGGGCTCACCGGCTCTACCTGCCAGGTCTGTCGCCCAGCCCCCTGTGGACCCCACGGAGCCTCTTAACATCGAAGATATCCAAGCCCAGGGTATCGGCGTGGTGCGGCCCAAGCCCCTGACCGACAGCGAGCGCTCGGCCCGCGCCTGGCAGGGGCTGATGTCGGTGATGGAGCAGCGCCTGGAAGAGCTGCCCTGGAGCCTTTCCCTACGCATGTACTACATCTCACCCGAGGTAGTGGCCACCGGGGACTACACCAACTATGTCAGTATTCTGCGCTCCCCTGCCGGATACTTCTGTGAGCTGACCTCCCCTGAAGAGTTTGCCCTGATTGAGGTAGAGCTCGATACGGACTTTCTGGAGGGGGCAGGCTGGCGGACGCCCGCAGCGGGCGGACGCTGGACCCGCAACTTCCTGTCGGTCAAGGACGCCGCGCACGGCATTATTGAGGCCATGCGCGAGGGCATGGGTTGTGACCACTCTGACTACTTCCAGTCGGACGACCCCACCGGTAGCCCCGCGGCCAATGTTGCTCACCCCAGCACCGGGTCTATCCCCATGGTGCCGGTGACCGGCAGCGGCTACGTGGTGATTGAGGATTTTGACTAGAACACCCAGCTTACGGGGCTAGAATAGGTGGCCTATGAGCACCTCCCGTAAGCGCCGTTCCGCGCCCCGTCTTTCCTCGCCCAGTGACCGCCAGATTCGTGCGGGCGTCCGTTTTGTAGCGGATTTGCCCCGGGGTCTGCGGCGGGCGTTAGCCCTTCTGTTGGTTGCGGTGTTGCTGGTAGGTGGCGTGCTCTGGCTGCGGTCACACCAGTGGAATGTGCGGTCTGCCCTCGATAGCCTGCTCAATCCTGCGGGTACCGCTGTGAGTACCGGTTTTGCGGGTTCGGGGGTGCAGACCTATTCCACCGCCAGTGAGGTGTTAGATGGCCTCACAGTGGCAGAGGCCTACGCAGAAACACGCTACAAACGGGACGCCTATGGGGAGCCCTGGACGGATATTGACAAAAACGGCTGCGACCAGCGCAACGATATTTTGACCCGCGACCTCACCCACCTTGAGATTGGAGCTAACTGCTATGTGCTCTCGGGGAACCTGCTAGACCCCTACACCGCTGAAAGCATTGACTTTACCCGCGGCCCCAAGACCAGCGAGGCTGTGCCGATTGACCATGTAGTGGCGCTCTCTAATGCTTGGGTTTCTGGGGCCTGGAAGTGGAGCGCAGACCAGCGCGTACTACTAGCGAATGACCCGCTCAACCTGCAGGCGGCGGGGCAGGCCGCGAATACCGAGAAGTCCGATAAGAGCGCGGACGCCTGGCTCCCCCAGCCCGGCTACCGCTGCGAATACGTGGCACGGCAGGTATCGGTAAAAGCTGCCTACCAGCTCACCGTCACAGGCGCTGAAAAGCGGGCTATGCAGGGCGTCCTCGCGACGTGCCCTGACCAGCCCGCTTACAGGTCCAGCTTCGCTGGCTAGTTGTTCTTAGCCTTCTCTTCAGCGCGGGCGGTGAGGGTCTGGCCGCGGTTTTTGCGGTAGACCAGCCACCAGCCTGCGCCCAGCAGGGCGTACCAAACAGGCATGGCGATCAGAGCCTGGCGGGTGTCTTCGTACATAAAGAGCAGCACGATGACGCCCGCGAAGAAGGCGAGGACGGCGTAGCAGGTAAAGACGCCACCGGGCAGCTTGTAGACGGATGCCTCGTGTAGTTGCGGGCGGGTCTTGCGATACTTGAGGTAGGCAATCATAATCAGCGACCAGGTAACAACGGTCAGAACCGAAGCTACGGTGGTCACCAGGGTGAAGGCCGCGATAAGGGAGTCACCCGAGTAGAGCAGAATCAGGCCCGAGAAGAGCAGCACGGTGGTCAGGAAGAGACCGTTGCGGGGCACGCCGTTCTTTGAAAGCTTGCCGAAGATGGCGGGGGCGCTACCGCTTTGGGCCAGGCCGTAAATCATGCGGGAGGTTGAGAAGATACCCGAGTTAGCGGACGAGGTCGCGCTGGTGAGCACCACGAAGTTCACCAGGTGGGCGGCAAAGCCCAGACCCGCCAGGGTGAACATTTCAACGAAGGGGCTCTGGTTGGGGTCGATGTTGCGCCAGGGGGTGACCATGAGAATCACGGCCAGGGTCAGCACGTAGAAGATGATGATACGCACCGGCACCGCGTTGATAGCGCGGGGCAGGGTCTTGGTGGGGTCTTTGGTTTCAGCGGCAGTGGTACCAATCAGTTCAGCGCCCAGGAAGGCAAAGATACCGATCTGGAAGGCTGCGAAAAAGCCGCTTGCGCCCATGGGGAAGAAGCCGCCGTCGTTCCAGAGGTTTGCAACGGAGGCCTTATCACCGTTAGGGGAGGTAAAGCCAGCGATGACCATGACCAGGCCCACGATGATAAGAAGGACGATTGCCACGATCTTGATGAGGGCAAACCAGAACTCGATTTCGCCGAAGTTCTTCACACTGGGTAGGTTCAGGGCCAGCAACAGGCCAATCAGGCAGAGAGCTGGAATCCAGGCCGGAAGGTCGGGCCACCAGAAATGGACGTAGCTGGTGATAGCAATAATATCTGCAACACCGATAACGACCCAGGTAAACCAGTAGGACCAGCCCATCAGGAAGCCAGCGCTGGGGCCCAGCAGGTCGGTGATGAAGTCGTTAAAGGTCTTGTAGTTGAGGTTTGACAGCAGCAGCTCACCCATGGCGCGGAGCACCAGGAAGATCACAGCACCAATAATGGCGTAGACCAGCAGCAGGGACGGGCCTGCGAGTGAGATGGTCTTGCCCGAGCCCATAAAGAGGCCGGTGCCGATAGCGCCACCAATGGCGATGAGCTGGATATGACGGTTCGAAAGACCGCGCTGCAGGCCTTCTGCCGCCTGCGGTTCAGGTGTGTGCTCGGCTGTAGCCATGAGCGCCCCCCCTTAGAAGAGTCAAAGACCTGCCGGGAGCGAACACGGCCCCTCTTCTGCGGGGAGAGCAGGGATTGCGCGCCTTTCCAGACCGGTATTTTGTTATAGTTCAGGTCAAGTGTACTCCTTCTAGCAGGGGTGTTTTTCCGCACAGGGTCACCCCGGGCGTCCGCTCGTCCACACTTTCCCGCTGTTCAAGCCGCCACCGCCGCGCTAGAATGTTTACACGGAAACAAAATTTTCTCGGGTTGCTATGCGGCCCCGAGACCCCTATCGACAGGATTTCTCATGCCCAAGCTTTCAAACGCAGCCCTCCGCCTGACCACCGGCGCCCTGATTCTCAACTCAGGTATCGGCAAGCTCTCCATGGACGAGGCCACCTACGGCCACCTCAAGGGCATGGCTTCAGCCGGCGTCCCCCAGGTAGCCAAGCTCTCCGACAAGCAGTTCGGCAAGGCCCTTGCCGTCAGTGAAACCGCCCTGGGTGCTGCCCTACTGACCCCTTTCGTTTCTCCCAAACTGGCGGGCCTGGGCCTGACCGCTTTCTCAAGCGGCCTGCTGAGCATGTACTTCGGCATTGATTCCATGACTGAAAAGGACGGCATCCGCCCCACCCAGGAAGGCACCGCCATGGCGAAGGACGTCGTCCTGCTCGGCGCAGGCCTGGCCCTCCTCTTCTCCGGCAAGAAGAAGTAGCCCCCAGCTCCTCTATTACCTCACCGCCCCACTCCTTCAGGAGTGGGGCGGTTTTCTGCACCCGCATGCTATGCCAAATAAAAAAATCTGACAGATTCATCAACTCTATTCAACACACCCAGCGGCCACCCAAAAGGAAGAAAACTTACCCAGAAAAGTATTCAGAAGTCAGAACAACACACCTTCACAGGCACCACAGTTCACGTCCCAGGACCCCAAAGTATGACCATACATATGTCTTAAATATAAAGACATGAGTGATATTAAACACTGTTTATTAAAGGTAGATGGGTTTAGACTCGTCTTCTAGAGCCTCAAAGAGACTTTGGCCGCAATAGCGAAAATTTTCTAGGCTCCAAGAACCACACCATCTCTCATAGCCCCCACACCATACAGAGCGGTATGGCCTCTTGGTAGCGCCCTTTTAAGCTGATGCGACTCCCCCACCTCATCTCGAAAGGACCCCTATGTCAACAACACGCCGCTCTCTTGTTAAAGGTGCAGCCTGGGCCGCCCCCGCAATCGCAACAACTACACTGGTTCCAGCTTACGCAGCGTCAACATCTACCGACGACTACTTTGTCTGCCCCACCACCCTTCACGATCTCACTGAACAGCTTGTTGGCGGTGTAAGTTCCATCAGCGTAAGCAGCTACTACAATTCGGGAAGCTTCCTGGCTCCTTTACACCAAGACGGAAGCTCGATTCTATTCTCCTTTAGCACCGGGCGTATCAAGCCAGTTCCGGTATACGGCCCTGACGGCAAGCCCAAGGTCGATGACAAAGGCAATGCAATTATGACCACAGGAGCCTATTTCATTCCAGGTTGCGGTAAAACCACCTGTGTACCGGATGTAGATGGCGGCTTTAAAATGCCCACCGCTATCAATGAGGTTGTTATATACGACCGCACCGGCGCCCGCCATATAGGAACTATTACGGCAGGAACCCCTACAGGCTGCTCACCCGTTACCAATGCGGGAGTAGGGGGCACCTGGACTATCCATGCAGATTTGCAGTATTCAGGAAGCGCCTGCACCCCCGTTGTTGGCCCAGAAAACCTCATCCGACAGATTTCTCTTCCCTTTTCGCTCATGTATATCAAGGGGTTGACCGAAGCCGACAGGCTAAAGACGAAGGGCGGAAGTTCCTGCTGCTTCACCATGAATTTCTACTTCGATGATTCTGGTAACTGTACCTCTAGCGTCGATGCTATATCTGCTGATTACACCTCAGGGCTACCTGCTGCACCGCAGCCCGTTGAATATGTACCCCACCTCGCCGAGTGGTACCGCCTTAAAGACGGTAGCGAAACCAACAGCTTCAGGGTTTCAGCAGCTAACAATGAGTTCCATCTATCGGGTAGCGGATTCACCACGACCACTTCAGTTACGTGGAACGATGTTGAAGTGCCGTTTGAAATCATTAGCGACAATCTCATTAAGATTACTTTCCCCCTTAGCAGCTCCCACAGCAATGGCATCTTCTACAGCCTTAAGGTAACTAATGCAGTAGGCGTTTCTAGCAATCAGCGCAATATGGCCCGCTACTCATAAACCATCATTAACGGCACCCAGTACTTTCCTGCTGGGTGCCGTCATATTGCACCTATCAACCAGAATCTAGCCACGCGCATGATAGGTTAACGAGAGCTAGACCACAGAGAAGGAAAAGGATAGACCCGTGGGCACCCTGCAAGAAGCACTCGACACAGCCAGCAGCTTCATCTGGGGCCCCTTCCTCCTCCTACCCCTGCTGATTGGCACCGGCATCTTCCTCACCGTCCGCCT
Organism: Rothia nasimurium; assembly: GCF_042660305.1. Classification (NCBI taxonomy): domain Bacteria; kingdom Bacillati; phylum Actinomycetota; class Actinomycetes; order Micrococcales; family Micrococcaceae; genus Rothia; species Rothia nasimurium. The sequence goes on along the minus strand of NZ_JBHSTW010000003.1, from coordinate 55,724 downwards.
GGGTCTTATCCAGCTCAGACTCTTCACCAAGGCCATGAGCCTGCAGTTCGGACGCCGCTCTCGACAAGAAGGAGCCAAAGGCGAAATATCTTCCTTCCAGGCCATGAGCACAGCCCTAGGCGCCACCGTAGGCACCGGCAACATCGTTGGCGTAGCCCTCTCCCTCAGCATCGGTGGCCCCGGAGCTCTCTTCTGGATGTGGGTCACCGCGATTTTTGGCATGGCCTCAAAATACGCCGAATGCTTCCTCGGCGTCCGCTTCCGCCACCGGGACAAAATGGGCGAACTTACCGGCGGCCCGCAGGCCTACCTGCAGCGAGGCATCCCCAACCGCTTCGGAAAATTCCTCGCCACCATGTTTGCCATCTGCTGCGTCTTCGCCTGCTTCGGCATCGGAAACATGACCCAGGCAAACGCCATCTCAGCTAACCTAGAGCACTCCTTCAACATTCCGCCCTACCTCACCGCGGGCGTCCTTACCCTAGGAACTGCAGCAGCCCTGCTCGGCGGCATCAAAACCGTCTCAAAGGTCACAGCCCTTTGCGTACCCCTCATGATTCTGCTCTACCTGGGATTTGGAGCCTATATCGTGGCCATCAACGCCCACATGCTCCCAGAGGCCTTTGCCATGATTATACGAGGCGCCTTTACCGGCGAGGGCGCCCTCGGTGGAGCCGTCGGCGCCGGAATGATCTTTGCCCTGCAGGTCGGCGCCCAGCGCTCACTATTCTCCAACGAGTCGGGTATGGGAACAGCAGCTATCCCCGCAGCGGTAGCAACCACGTCCCACCCCGTCCGCCAGGGGCTAGCCTCCATGACCCAGACCTTTGTCGACACCATCGTGGTGATTTCAATGACGGGGTTCATCCTGCTCACAACGGGCGCCTGGCGGGGCGATGACCCGGCCACATCAACATCCATTGCTTTTGCCACCGGCCTGCCCGGTGATTGGGGCGGCTACGTCGTCACCTTCTGCCTGGCACTCCTGGGCTACTCCACCGTGCTCGGCTGGTCCTACTACGGCGAACGCGCCCTAGAGTCACTCGGTGGTGGCGCCAAGGCTATCGTTAGCTATCGCATGATTTTTGCCCTGGCCTGTGGGCTTGGCGCCATCGCCCCGCTCACTCTGGTTTTCACCTTCTCAGATATCATGAACGGCCTGATGGCCATCCCCAACCTCATCGGCCTACTACTACTCTCTGGTCTTGTAGCCCGCGAAACCAAGAAGTACCTCACCCACGACCCCAACTTTGAAGCAACGGTCGATAACATTGACAGCTTCATGTACGGTCACCTCGGCGGCCTGGACGCCCAAATTGACCACGAGGTTGACCTCTCCCAGAAGAACCCGGTTCTAGAGCACCCCGATACCACCAGCCTCAAAGTAATTACCGAAAAAATGATTGCTGACGAGGCAGCCCAGAGCTCCCAGCCCCAGGTCTACGACGTCACCCTCGAAGAGGTCAACACCGGCAGCATCCCCCTACAGACCGGGTCTCTGCCCATCATTCAGCAGGCAAAGCCCACTTTTGGCACCCCCACCGACCCGCGAGCCATCGACGACTCGGCCAGCAGCTCAAAATAATTTTTCGTATCCATCACACAAGTTTGACTCATGAAGTAGTACAGATGGTTTTTAAAAATAAGAGCAAGGAGCCGCGCACCCAAAGGCTGTCTTTTTAAATTTCCCTTGATTCATCAAGCATTACTTCTTTTTGAAAAAATATGGAAACCATCCCACCTCTTTATATGTCTTTCATATTTAGACAGGACTGCGACGCCGTCTGCTCCTGGCGATAAATTTTCCAGCACAGAAGAACGTAATAGACCCTCCTACCCCTACATCGTGCGACGTAAGCGCACCCAAAATACCGCTAAAGTGGGGACAGGACTTTTCGCATTCTGAAAATATTCCGTAGAATACTCACGAAATAGCCCACAAAGCTCTCGCGGTCTCCCCCAAGGCTTACGAGCACCACCCACTCGGTTTCGCACCTGTACTTAGAAGAGGACACACCCATGTCATTTACCCCAAACCGTCGCTCAGCCCTGAAGCTGACCGCAGCTGCATCCGCCGCGTCCGCTCTGACCGCAGCAACCACCACTAACGCCCACGCCAACGGCCAGAAGCGTATCGCTATCATCGGCTCCGGCTACGGCGGCGCTGTAGCCGCCCGCGCCCTGACCGAAAAGGGCTACACCGTCGACATGATCGAGATGGGTGCAGACTGGGAAAACATGGCAGCCAAGTCAAACGGCTACAAGTTTGACCAGATGACCTCCCCCACCGAGCGCTCCATGTGGTTCGAAGACCGCACCGACATGCCCCTCTCAAGCATCGCAGGCATGGACTTCGTCAACCGACCCATCGGCCGCGCAGCTGGCGTACTCGGCGTTGAGCGCTTCGCTAACATGAAGGTCTACGTCGGTAAGGGTGTCGGCGGTGGCTCCCTCGCTAACGGCGGCATGGCCGTTACCCCTATTCAGTCCTACTTCCAGCAGGTTCTCCCCCAGCTCGACGCTGCGGAAATGTACGCAACCTACTTCCCCCGCGCCAACGCCAACCTGGGCGTCGCAGCACCCCCCACCGATATCGTAGGCACCTCCAAGTGGTACCAGTTCTCACGCGTATCAGCCTCCCAGGCAGCTAAGGCCGGCTTTAAGCACCAGTTCGTCCCCAACGTGTACGACTGGGACTACATGCGCCAGGAAAACTTTGCCCGCGTAGCTAAGTCCGCGCTCGGCGGCCAGGTTATCTTCGGTAACGACTACGGCAAGAAGTCCCTGCCCAAGACCATCCTTGCCACCGCCTTCGCAACCGGCAAGGTCAACCTGACCGCCATGACCGAGGTAACCTCCATTACCCAGCAGGCCGATGGCACCTTTACTCTCGACCTGAAGACCATCGACTTCAAGGGCAACCTGGTCAGCACCACCAAGAAGGTCTACGACCGCGTCATCATGGCCGCCGGTTCCGTCGGTACCAACCGCCTGCTCCTGCAGGCCAAGAACTTCGGCACCATCAAGAACCTGCCCGCGACCCTTGGTACCAACTGGGGCCCCAACGGCAACATCATGGTTGCCCGCAGCGTTGGTACCGCAACCGGTACCTACCAGTCCGGTATCCCCGCCATGGGCGTCTCCAACTGGGACAATTCCACCAACTCGGTCTTCGCTGAGCTGGCCCCCTTCCCCGCAGGTATCGAAATGCGCATCGCCCTCTACCTGGCCATCACTAACAACCCCAACAAGGGCAAGTTCACCTGGAACGCTTCCACCGGTTCCATGGACCTGGACTGGGACGCCACCAAGGCAGCCCCCGGTGTTGCAGCTGCTAAGGCCTTCATGGACAAGATCAACGCTGCCAACCGCGGCACCTCCTACAACACCGGCCTCTTCAAGGACGGCAAGACCTTCGCAGACTACTTCACCTACCACCCCCTCGGCGGTGCCGTCATCGGCGAAACCACCGACCTCAACGGTGAAGTCAAGGGTGTTCCCGGTCTCTTTGTTATGGACGGCTCCCTGATCCCTGGCAAGATTGGTGTTAACCCCTTCGTAACCATTACTGCTATCGCAGAACGCAACATGGACCGTCTGCTGGCAGCAGGCCGTTTCGCCTAAACACAGAAAGCACACACAATGACTGCGCACACTCCCAAACGCCGCACCGTACTGAAGGCTGGTGCCTGGGCGGCCCCCGCCGTCCTGGCCACCACCGCTATCCCCGCCTACGCCGCAAGCACCCCCGTCTCAAACCTGACTGACCTGGCGATTGAGCTAGGCCAGCCCAGCATGGATTGGTCAGCTTTTGAGCCGATTAAGGACGTCCCTATCTATCTGGGGGCAACCGGTACAACCATTGCAAACCCCACCAGCACGTTCTTCAATCCCAAACCTAGTTATGGTTCTTTGCCCAAGACCATGACTATCACGAACGTCGGCACAGTTCCTGCAGTTAACCCCACTGGTACTCTTCTGACCCAAATGAAAGATACCGGTTCTGACGCTAACTCCGCCGCTATCACCGGTACCCAAGTAAACTCTACTGACCCGCTTGTTGTTTTCAATTACACCGGCCAGGGCACTCCTAATGGCCCCACCTATAGCTGGATTTACTCGGGCACCCTTAACCCGGGAGAATCAGTTGAGATTCCCTTGCGTTATTACGTCACTCGCCCCTTTGCTAACGTTGATTACGAGCTCTTTGTAGCTGTCACCGTTGTAGACGAGATGGAAGGCGATTACGACGATACTTCAGAGCTTATGGGCACCGTGAACGGCTTTACCGCCTAAGGTGTTACCCAGCTAGTGACTCTGACGAATGGGTGAGAGTAGCTATTGCGCTACTCCCACCCATTTTGTCTATGATGAAAACCTCTTTATAACGGCGGCACTTAGCGTTTCCGTGCACGCCGGTTTATCTGTTTCAACCTCGCAAGGAGAGTTATGGAAACCAATAAGCAGAAGCAGGATCTGGCGGCTAAGGCCGAGCGTGCAGCGGCAGGTGAAGACTTGACCGCCCCCGTCCCTGAGCAGTTCCACCGCCAACCCTACTCCTTCGTCCGCCGCGGTGACCGTCTGACCGCCCGCCGCCAGAAGGCCTGGGACGCCTACGCCCCCACCCACGTGCTTGACCTGCCCCGCAACATCGGCGATACCTCGGTTGCTGAGGACGCGGTCTTTGATCAGCAGGCCCTCTATGGACGCACCGGCGCCCCTCTCGTAGTTGAAATCGGCTCCGGCCTGGGCGAGGCTATCGTCAATCGGGCTGCCCAGGTACCCGAGGCTAACTTCCTGGCTGTTGAGGTCTATACCCCCGGCATCGCTGACCTACTGCTGAAGATGGGCCAGGCCGGGGTTGAGAATGTGCGCGTGGCCCAGGCTAATGCGCCCGAGCTCCTTGATAACTTGCTCGAAGAATCCTCGGTGGATGAGCTCTGGGTCTTCTTCCCCGACCCCTGGCACAAGGCCCGCCACCACAAGCGTCGTCTGGTTTCCCCCGCCTTTGCCGACAAGGTAGCCCGGGTGCTCAAGCCCGGCGGTACCTGGCGTTTGGCTACCGACTGGGAGGAATACGCCCTAGTCATGCGCGAGGTACTCGATGCCCACCCCGATTTCACCAATGCCCACGCCGGGGAGAACACCAGCGAGGACGACCCCGTCGGCGGCTGGGCTCCCCGCTGGGAGGGACGCGTGGTCACCAGCTTCGAACGCAAGGCAGGTGAGGCCGGACGTCGCGCCCACGACCTAACCTATATTCGTCGCTAGAACTACGGTAGGTAGATAAGATAGGCGGATACCCGCTGTCACGCATGTGTGGCTGCGGGTATCCGCCTGTTTGCATGCGGTGTAGGTCTTCTTATTGACCGGTTTTCTCGTAGGAATCAACCGCTCCGGGGTGCCCCTGCATAAAGGTATCAACCTCTGTTTTGGAGGCGGTGAGATTAGGATCGTTGGCCAGGTAGTACCTGGTTTCTCGAACGATTAGCCCCGACATGATAAGTAGACCGATGAGGTTGGGGATGGCCATGAGTCCGTTGGCGATGTCTGAGAAGGTCCAGGCTACGGTCAGTTCCATGGTGCAGCCGAAGTAGACGATGACCGCGAAGAAAAGGCGGTAGGGGGTGACGCCCCGGCGGCCAAAGAGCCTTTCGATATTGCGTTCGCCGTAGTAGGCCCAGCCCAGAATAGTGGAGTAGGCAAAGAGCACCAGGCCGATGGTCACGATCCAGCTACCGGCGGGCCCAATCACCGATGCAAAGGCCTGGCTGGTCATCACTGAGGCTGATATCTGTTCGCCGGTGGAGTCGGTTGCCTGCCACATGCCGGTGACAACCAGCACCAGGCCGGTGCAGGTCACCACGATCATGGTGTCGATGAAGGTCTGGGTCATGGAGACCAGCCCCTGTCGGACCGGGTGGGTGGTCTGGGCAGCGGCTGCCGCAATGGCAGCAGAGCCCATACCCGATTCGTTGGAGAAAATACCGCGGGCTACACCGTACTGTACGGCGTACATGAGGGAGGCCCCGGCAAAGCCGCCCACGGCGGAGGTACCGGTGAAGGCGTCCGAAAAAATCTGCCCCAGGGCAGCTGGAAGTGCCGCAGCGTTAACACCCAGAATGTAAAGAGCCCCGCCCACGTAGAAGAGGATCATAATCGGCACAAAACCGGCGGTTACCTTGCCGATGGACTTAATGCCACCCATCAGCACAAAGAGGGTGATGATGGCCAGGACGATGCCGGTCAGGCCGGTGGGCAGGTGGAAGGTGTCTTCGAGGTTGTGGGCAATGGAGTTACCCTGGGCGGTATTGCCGATGCCGAAGGACGCCAGCACGGCAGCTACCGCGAAGAAGAGGGCTAGGAATTTGCCCAGGGGGCCCTTAATACCGCGCTGGAGGTAGTACTGGGGGCCGCCGGAGATTTCCCCCTTGGCGTCGGTGGTGCGGTAGCGCACGCCGAGGAAGGCCTCGGAGTATTTGGAGGCCATACCGAAGAGGGCGGTGATCCACATCCAGAAGAGGGCGCCGGGGCCGCCGATAGAAATTGCGGTGGCAACACCCACGATATTGCCGGTGCCCACGGTGGCTGCCAGGGCGGTGGTGAGGGACTGGAATTGGGAGATATCGCCGCCGGGGGCGTCCTCGTCCTTGCGTTCGAGGAAGGCTAGCCGGTTGGCGACGGCTAGTTTTGTGAGCTGGATAAAGCCCAGCCGGATGGTGAGGTAGATACCGGTACCGAGGAGCAGGGGTATCAGGACGAAGGGCCCCCAAATCAGGGAGCTGATCGCACTCAAGATGTCTTGGACGGTCATGTGTTTTCCTTGGATTCGTCGCTTGGGTGAGGGAACCTGTGCGACGGGCGTGATGAAACGAGCGCCCCACCAAGCCGCATGGCCGGTGGGGCGCTCTTCTACTATATCGCCGGGGAGGGTACAGACCCTATTTGGTCTCGCCAGCTGGGGTTTAGTGACCTGCCAGCAGTTCTCGGACGCGCGGCATCACCTTGGTGCCGTAGAGCTCAATCGAGCTCATGGAGTGCTCGTGGGCCAGAGCTCCGTTGGAGAACTTAAGATCAAAGCGGTTGATTCCCAGCTTCTGAGCGGTATCGGCAATTTTTTGCGCGACGGTTTCGGGCGAACCTACATACAAGGCACCGTGTTCAATTTCGTGCTCAAATTCGCGTTCCCCTGCCGGCCCCCAGCCGCGTTCAGAGCCAATTTTATTACGGTTGGCAATCCAGTGCTCGCGCAGCTGCTTGCGGGCCTCTTCGTCGGTGTCGGCGATGTGGCCGGGTGAGTGCACGGCAATGGGCAGGGTTCCGTTGCCCAGCTGTTCGTTGGCCCGGCGGTAGAGGTCGGTGTAGGGCTTGAAGCGCTCAGCGGGGCCTCCGATGATAGCGAGCATGAGCGGGGTCTTGTACTGGGCCGCGCGGGCAACAGATTCAGGGCTGCCACCAACAGCCAGCCAGTGCTTAAGAATACCCTCGGTCTTGGGGTAGATCTCCTGGTTGACCAGGGGCTCGCGGTTGCCGGGGTTCCAATTGAGAGGTTCTTGGGTGATGATTTTAGTGAAGAGGTCGAACTTCTCGGAAAAGAGGGAGTTGTAGTCTTCAAGTTTGTAGCCGAAGAGGGGGAAGGACTCGGTGAAGGAGCCACGGCCCAGTACAGCTTCGGCGCGGCCGTTGCTGAGGGCGTTGATGGTGGCGAAGCGCTGGTAGACGCGGATGGGGTCGTCGGAGGAGAGGACGGTGACGGCCGAACCTAGGTGGATGCGCTCTGTGGAGGTTGCCAGGCCCGCCAGGATGGTGTCGGGGGCGCTAACGGCATAGTCGGGACGGTGGTGCTCACCGATACCGAAGAAGTCGACGCCGACGCGGTCGGCCAGTTGGCCCTGCTCAAGGACGTTGCGGATGACCTGGGCGTGGTGCAGGCGGTTCCCTGCCAGGTCGGCGGTGGTGTCGCCGAAGGTGTCCAGACCCATCTGGAAGGCTGTGTTATCGACGCTGGGCAGGCTGGGGCGCAGGTCGGGGGCGGTGTTGATGTCGGTCATGAGGGTTTCCTTTCGGTGTCAGCTTTCTCATCTACAGTTAGTTCAACACTAGCCCAGATTATTTTATTCCGAAAGTTTTTTGTGGGGCTATACAGTGCCTTTCAATAACTATCCGCCAGCAATACTTTTCAAGAAGACTCCGGGAAGAACCAAGGAAGCAGAACACCCAGAAGCTTCCGAGACTCATGCTGGATTACTTTTCTTTGGTTTTGCGACAGAATCAACTCGTCAATAAAAGGATCAGAAGCCCATACACAGCTAAGACTTAAAACTGACTGCAGATTTGAGACCCACACCGGAGGTGCACTCCCTTGCACAGCTCGCTGCTCATAGACTGTTACAGCATCGTTCAGACATTCAAACCAAGCATCAGGAAGGGTATCAGGAGAACCCAGCAGAACAACTATTACCGCCCGCACAACTCGGGCGTCCTCCTGCTGTACCCAGGCGATATCGGAGCTAACCAGTCTTTGCGCCAGAACCTCAAGGACTTCATCGGCTGTTGCGATACCAGCAGAAGCACATTCGGCTAGGCAATCGGCACCGTGAGCAATCGCGTGTAGCCAGCCCAGCTGGGAATCATACCCGCGAGTATCTTTCTCGCCGAGGTACCAGCGGCGGCAGGCTTCAAAGACAGAACGGTTGTGAGCCCCCGCTTGAATCGTCCAACGGAGAATCAGAGGGGCAAACGCTCTTGCTTGAATTTGAGAGTGTTCGAGGTACCCTATCGCAGTGGCTTGTATGTATGGTAGAGATGAATCCCACTGTCCCGAGAGGATGCCCTGGGCCAGTTCTTCGTAAGCCCAACCATCTCTTACAGTCGGGTCAGGACTAGTCATTGCAGTAAGTAGTTCGCTCAGAGTATGCGCCACCTGGGGTTCTCCTCCACTCTGCTCAGACACCCTTTCGGCTATCTAACTACTTTCACATTCTATGTAGTTTCATCTCGAGAGCGAAGGATATAAAGAAACACCTGCCCCGCTAGTCTTCTCCAGCCATATTTTTACTGTAGCAATGGTTGCCATCCGCGCGAATCTCTTTCGCGCTGATGGCAACCATCGTTACAGTCAGGGTCTAGGGGTCGGGTTTAGCGCGGCCGGTAGAGCACCACAGCCTGGGAGGTCTGGCGGGCCGCCGGACGCTTGCCCCGGGCCAGGTGCACAGCCCCACCTGAGGTTCCGGCAGCAAAGATGCGAGAGTTCTCCTGCAGGCGATTGCGCAGGGCCTCATTTTCAGCCTGCAGCTCGCCCATGCGGGCCCGCAGGGCCTCCACCTGGTTCTCGAGTTGCATAATGCGCTTAATACCCTCGAGGGAGACGCCGGACTGGGAAAGCTCCTGAATCTCCTGGAGTTTCTGCACGTCGCGCTCGGAGTAGCGGCGGGCCCGCCCCGGTGCACGCTGGGGCTGCACCAGCCCTAGCCGGTCGTACTGGCGCAGGGTCTGCGGGTGCATACCGGCCAGTTCGGCAGCTACAGAGATAACGAAGACCGGGCGGTCAGATTCGAGAGCCATTCTTAGTCACCAGCTTTCCTCAGCAGGTCCTCACGGGGGTTGGCCTGGGGTGCCACCGCGAAGAAGGCGTCGAGAGCTGCCTCGGCTTCGGGTGTGAGGTTGGTGGGCAGCTGCACCTCGGGGATAACCAGCATATCGCCGGTGCCCTTCTTGGTCACGAAGCCGCGGCCCTTAGCACGCAGCTTACGGCCGGACGGGGCCCCGGCAGCAAGGCGGAGTTTGACGCTCCCGCCATCGAGGGTGGGGGCCTCAATCACGCCGCCCTTGACGGCTTCTTCCAGGGTGACGGGCACACGCACGAGCAGGTTATCACCCTCGCGGTCAAAGACGGGGTGGGAGTCGACGCGGACGGTGACGATCAGGTCCCCTGCCCCACCAGCACCGGGGTGCCCCTTACCGCGGGCACGGATTTTCTGGCCGTCCTTGACGCCGCGTGGCAGGCGCACCTGGGTCTGGGAGCCACCGGGGCGGAAAACCGAGACCTCAGCGCCGTCGTAGGCCTGCTGGATAGTAATGCGGGCGCTGGTGGTGGCGTCCTCGCCCTTGGGGGCTGAGAAGCCGCCGCCGGGGAAGCCACCCGCACCACCGGGGAAGCCACCGGTGGAACGTCCAGCCCCGCCGAAACCGGCACCGCCACCGAACATACCGCCGAGCAGGTCTTCAATGTTGATGCCGCCAGCGCCACTGTTGGTGGAGTAGCTGAAGTTGCCGCCACCGGGGAACCCACCCGGGAAGCCGCCACCAGCCCCGCCGAATCCGGCAGCGCCGTACTTACGGATCTGGTCGTATTCTTCCTTCTGCTTGGGGTCTGAGAGTACGTCGTAGGCTTCTGAGACCTCCTTAAACTTCATCTCAGCGGCCTCGTCGCCGGGGTTCTGGTCGGGGTGGTACTTGCGGGCCAGCTTGCGGTAGGCCTTCTTGATATCTGCCTCGGAGGAATCCTCGGCTACGCCTAGTACCTTATAAAAATCTTGATGGAGCCAGTTTTCGCTCGCCATATGCCTCTCCTTCCGAGGTAGATCGTGTCTCTTTTAGGGGTGATGGTGGTAGAAGGGGCGGGCACCTAGCCTGACGTATCAGGCCGGGTGCCCGCCCGCGTCCCTTATTCTGCTACCGCAACAGCTACCTGGGCGGTGCGGACCACGCGGTCCTTCACCTTGTAACCGTTGCGAAGAACCATGGAGACTGAGTCGGGCTCAACCTCGCTGGTCGGCTGCTGCAGTACAGCCTCGTGAACCTGGGGGTTGAAGGGTTCGCCGACTTCGCCAAAGCGCTCTAGGCCCTGCTTGGTTAGGGTCTCTTCGAGCTTGTTAGCGATGGCGGCGAAGGGGCCTTCTTCAAGGTCGCCGTGCTTGCGGGCGGCATCGATATCGTCAATGACGGGCAGCAGAGCTGCTACCAGATCGGCGATGACGAAGTCGCGCAGCTGGTCTTTTTCCTTGGCGGTGCGGTTCTTGTAGTTGGTGAACTCGGCCTGAAGGCGGCGCAGATCTTCAAGACGTTCGGCGGCCAGGGCCGCGTCAGCGCTCTCAGCTGCCTCTGCACTTTCGCCGGCCTCGGCTGCGGCAGATTCCTCATCTGCCGCAGCGTCAGCAGCTACACCTTCGGGCTCGGGGTGGCCTTCAGCAGCCGGGGCGGCGAAGGCTTCCTCCAGAGGGTCGGTACCCTCGGGCTGGTTGTCGACGGGCTCGTTGGTGTTCTCAGCCATGATTAGTTCTTCTTCTCGTCTTCTTCATCGATTACTTCGGCGTCAACGACGTCGTCGTCTTCAGCCTTGGCGCCTTCACCGGCTGCTGCATCTGCCTGAGCCTGGGCGTAGAGAGCCTCGCCCAGCTTGGTCTGAGATGCCTGCAGCTTCTCGAAAGCAACCTTGACGGCGTCATCGTCTTCACCTTCAAGGGCAGCCTTCAGGGCGTCAACGTCGGCCTGAACCTCGGTCTTGACGTCCTCGGGCAGCTTCTCGCCGTTGTCCTTGATGAGCTTCTCGATGGAGTAGGCGGTGTTCTCAGCAGCGTTGCGGGTCTCGGCGGCCTCGCGGCGGGCCTTGTCCTGCTCGGCGTGAGCCTCGGCGTCCTTGACCATGCGGTCGATGTCTTCCTTGGAGAGGGAGGTACCGCCGGTGATGGTCATGGACTGCTCGGTGCCGGTGCCCTTGTCCTTAGCTGAGACGTGCACGATGCCGTTGGCGTCGATGTCGAAGGTAACTTCGATCTGGGGGACGCCGCGGGGGGCGGGTGCGATGCCGGTCAGTTCGAAGGTGCCCAGGTTCTTGTTGTCGCGGGTGAACTCGCGCTCGCCCTGGAAGACCTGGATCGATACTGAGGGCTGGTTGTCTTCAGCGGTGGTGAAGGTTTCGGAACGCTTGGTGGGGATCGCGGTGTTGCGCTCGATCAGCTTGGTCATCACGCCGCCCTTGGTCTCGATGCCGAGGGAGAGGGGGGTGACGTCGATGAGCAGAACGTCCTTGCGCTCACCCTTCAGCACACCTGCCTGCAGGGCTGCACCCATAGCAACGACCTCGTCGGGGTTGACGCCCTTGTTGGGCTCGCGACCACCGGAGAGTTCTTTGACGACCTCAGTGACGGCAGGCATACGGGTTGAGCCACCGACCAGCACGATGTGGGCAATGTCTGAAACCTTGACGCCAGCTTCAGCGATTACGTCGTTGAAGGGCTTCTTGGTGCGCTCGATCAGGTCTACGGTCATGTCCTGGAACTTGGCGCGGGTCAGCTTTTCATCCAGGTGGATGGGACCCTCAGGGGTGACAGACAGGTACTGCAGGGAGATGTTGGTGGAGGTTGCAGAAGACAGTTCCTTCTTGGCCTGTTCTGCGGCTTCACGCAGACGCTGCAGGGCAATCTTGTCCTTGGAGAGGTCGGCACCGGTCTTGGACTTGACCTGCTCCAGCAGCCAGTCGACGATACGCTGGTCCCAGTCGTCGCCACCCAGGCGGTTGTCGCCGGAGGTTGCGCGTACCTGGATGGTGGAGAAGCCGTCTTCGTCCTTGCCAACTTCGAGCAGGGAGACGTCGAAGGTACCGCCGCCGAGGTCGAAGACCAGGATCAGTTCGTCTTCGTTGCCCTTGTCGAGGCCGTAGGCCAGGGCTGCTGCGGTGGGCTCGTTGACGATACGCAGGACGTTGAGGCCCGCAATTTCGCCGGCTTCCTTGGTGGCCTGACGTTCGGCGTCGTTGAAGTAGGCGGGGACGGTGATGACGGCGTCGGTGACCTTATCGTTCAGGTAGGCTTCAGCGTCACCCTTGAGCTTCATGAGGATACGGGCTGAGATTTCCTGGGCGGTGTACTTCTTGCCGTCGATGTCGGTGGTCCAGTTGGTGCCCATGTGGCGCTTGACGGAAGCGATGGTGCGGTCAACGTTGGTGACTGCCTGACGCTTTGCAACGTCGCCGACCAGAACTTCGCCATCCTTTGAGAAAGCTACGACGGAGGGGGTGGTGCGGGCGCCTTCTGCGTTTGCAATGACGGTGGGCTCGCCACCTTCGAGGACTGATACAACTGAGTTGGTAGTACCGAGGTCAATACCTACTGCACGTGACATGTTTACTCCTTATGGTTTGGTTATCTGTACATCTTTCAAACAAGTTGAGTCGCATGAGCTCAACTCGTTTGTCTTGATATCTAGTTTGCCACGTTTTGAGCAGAAGTCAACAGAGTTGAGTCAAAAAGACTCAACTTTTTTGCGCAGTTCGAGTTTAGGCTAGTGGGGAGCGGATGGACCCCCGCCCTGCCCTTGCAGGGCAAGGCGGGTGGCGGCGTCCGCGCCTTTTAAAACACTGAAAGTGGACACAAAAAAGTCGGCACCCCCACAACAGGGGGGGGTACCGACAGGTCTGATACTTCGGAGACTCTACGTCTTAGTTGAGCTCAGCTTCCTTACCGTTGAAGGTATCGAGCAGGCTGGCCTTAAGGCTCTCTTCAGCGTTCATACCTACAGCCATCCAGTTCTCTCCATAGGTAACCCAGCCGCCTTCAAAGTCAGACTGAGAAAATTCGGCAACCTGATTCTCATCAACTGAAGCACCGTTTACATAGAACCCCATAATGAGGGGCGAAGAATCGTCAATAGCCATCATGCCTTCAAAGCTGCTCAAGTCGGCCGGGGAGCAAATATAAATATTGACATCTTCAGGGGCAACACCCAGATCGGTAGCCCCCTGTTGCTTAGTCTCTTCAAGAGCTGACTCCAAGATGGTGTCACCGCTATCAGCACAGACAGAGGCGGCAGAGCCTGCTGTGGCTTCCTGCATCCCTTCCTTAAACTTGTCGTAGCTGGAGACCTTACTCGCCCCACCAAACGCGCCAGTCAGGAAGATTCCAGCCAGAATAGCTATGGCAATACCGATAGCCATCAGGCCGCCGATGAGCAGACCCATATTTCTCTTTTTCGGGTCAGCGGGAGGCTGGGGCATAGGGCCGCCGATAAGAGTATCGGGTGCCTGGGTGCCGGGCGCAGGCTGTGGGACCCCCTGGGCGGACGCCGCCTGACCTGCACCAGGGAGGTTGGGCTCAGGGTTTGTAGGCTGCTGAGTCATGGCAATCTCATCCTTCATACAGATAGTGTGTGTCTTAGCTAACTTTACAGGCGAAAATGGTCAGCTTGATTATATTTCGCGCGGTGTTTGCGTTTTCCCTGTACTATCTCTGGACTTCTTTGCCGTCAGTTTCGAGCTCGGCCCTCCTGCGCTTAGATTTTTTCCCATTACGTACAGCCAGAATTGCAGCGACTATTCCGATGACGAGAGGAACCCAGGCTTTGGAGTATTCCATAAGAAAAATAAGCCAGTCCGGTGGAGTAATAGTAGGCCAGGGGACGCGCCAGGAAGGAACGGGCAGACTTATCTGGGGTGGGGCAGGCAGGGAAAGAGTAAATTCTGGAACAGGCAGGGCTATCTGGGGCGCATTTATATCGGGAAGACGTTCGACTAGCCACTGCACTACCCTACCCAGCACAGGCATAAGCACCAGCATGGCGAGAAACCAGGCAGAGCGGCCCAAACCGAACAGCAAGGGCAACACAAACCGTCGAGAGGGGCTTCTTTCAAGCGCCTCACGGTAGGCTTCTGACCGGCTACCGGCTGGCACGTCGAGCTCGACATATTCCTTAGCTGTCCCATGTTTATAGGCCACGACCAGCAGCTCATCCAGAAAGTTTGTGGTGAGTTTAAGCTGGGGGTCTGTGGGAACAGCGGTCTTAGCCCGGGAGAACTTTCCGTCTAGAAGGTTCTTCTTGAGTGCAATGCTGGTAGGAGTATGGTCATACCGGCCCACTACTTCACCGTCAACGAGCACCCTCACCCGTTGCTTAGGCCGGTCGATACGTTCGGCGATACGTTCACGGATCTTTGCCCCTACCGGAGACTCGTTAAAGGCGTGCAGTGACTTCTCGTCTGGTTTTTTGATAGGCCAGTCCGGGTCGATCTCGATGAATTCGGCATCAGATCCACGCTCCAGAAGCAGGTGCCCTACCACAGGGTGGTGCAGTTCCCAGCGAAGCATTACTCTTCCCCTCCAGAGCCTTCTTTACCCTCGGAACTTGTGCCCCACTCGTCCGCAAATTTTTTGTGCCAGGGGCTGACAGACACGATATAGATGA
The DNA here is from genome assembly GCF_042660305.1 of Rothia nasimurium. Taxonomy (NCBI): domain Bacteria; kingdom Bacillati; phylum Actinomycetota; class Actinomycetes; order Micrococcales; family Micrococcaceae; genus Rothia; species Rothia nasimurium. The sequence goes on along the minus strand of NZ_JBHSTW010000003.1, from coordinate 40,547 downwards.
TGACTACCGCCCAAACGTACCAGCCCGCTCCGTCCGGATAAAAAAGCCTGGAAGCCAGCCACATACAGGCTGCGACCAACAGGCAGAAAGTGAGATTAGGTCGGTAGGTTGCCGCATCGTAGGCAGCAAGAATCGCAAGGACGAGTGGGGTGCCGACCAAAATCGAAGTAATCACCGCTTGCTCAGGCGCAGTCAGCGCTAGAATCCAGGGCGCAAGAATGAAAATGAGCGGTAGAGCGGCAAGAGCTAGGCGGTTACCCCCGCTGCGGCGAGGTTTAGGGGTCTGTTCCTCAGGGCGGTCGTCGTTGACTGTTGTGCTGGTACTCATGTCACCCATTGTAGGCAGTACGCAAAAGCCCCGCAGGTGTGTGGCCTGCGGGGCTTTTGTCATCTCGAAAGAACTCAAGAAACTGAGTGTCTGGTGCTACTCTTCTCAGTTCACTGCTGTATGAACCGGGCAAACCTTCTTGCCTAAGAGCCACCATCAAGTGTGTGTACCTGTAAGACTATACACAGGTTGCCCTTATTTTTCCGCCTTAGAGCGAACTTTTTACCACTTTTTATTCAGCTTCTCTGCCCGCCCACCTTTCCCGAAAGCTTCATGGGAACATAGTGAGCATGTATCGAATCATGACTGTATGCACCGGAAATATCTGCCGCTCCCCCATGGGCGAGTACCTCATCAAGCAGGCTGCCGCCCAAGCCGGGCTCGCTGTAGAGGTCGCCTCCAGCGGCATTTCCAATGAGGAAGAGGGCAATCCCATCGATCGTCGAGCCAAGAAGGTGCTCGATGAGCTCAACATCAATACCGGCTCCCACCGAGCCCAGCAGTTCACCCGGGCCGATTTTGACCGCTACGACCTGCTTCTAGCCATGGACACCAACCATTACCGGGCGCTTAAGCGTATGGCCCCTAACGACGAGGCAGCGGCCAAGGTTAGGCTCATGCGCGAGTTCGACCCGGCTGTCGCAGACCAGCCCCTTGACCGGCTGGGCATCTACGACCCCTGGTACGGCGATATGAGCGACTTCTACGAGACCTTCCAGATGATTCGGGACGCCGTGCCCGGAGTCATCGAGCAGATCCAGACCCACAGCAGTTAGCCTGGGCCGGGTAAGCGGGCAGGGGCGCCCCTGAGAGCTGACGTGGATCGGGGCTGGCGGTGAATCGTGAGGAGCCCCCGGGCGACGAACGAGAGCGGTTGTCAGCGCAAGGGGCGCCCTGGCCGCGTCCGCCCAGCGAGCGCGAACCCTGTGCGCTTTCCTCCTGTTCCCTAGCCCTCAGCCGTCCCCTCACTATCAGCCACGGGTGCGGCGGCGTCCAGGCCGAGGCGGGCGCGTTCGTCCGCGATGATTTGGGCGGCCATCTTGGAGTCGGAGATGTCGACGGCTTCGGCGGCGCCGTCTTTGGAGGCGGAGAGGCGGGCGTATTCGTCGAAGAGTTGGGATTTGAGGCCGAGGAGTTCGATCATGCGTTCGTCGACGGTGTTGGCGCCGAGGAGGCGGTAGACATCGACGGCATGGGTTTGGCCCATACGGTGGGCGCGGGCGATGGCTTGGGCTTCGATAGTGGGTTTGAACTGGGGTTCGGCGAGGATGACGACGGAGGCTGATTGGATGTTAAGTCCGGCGCCTGCTGCGGTGATTTGGGCGAGTAGGACGGAGCCGGGGGCGGCATCTTTGAGCCTGTCGACGGCGGCTTGGCGTTCGACTGGGGGCATGGCGCCGGTGATGGTTCCGATGGTTTTGGTACCGAGGGCGGTTTCGAGGCGGGTGAGGACGGAGAGGAAGAAGGAGAAGACGAGGACTTGGCGGCCTGCGTTGGTGGCTTCTTCGACGATTTCGAGTAGGCGGGTGAGTTTGGCGGAGTCGTCTGCGGCCCAGGCGGCGCGGCGCATGAGGGCGAAGTTGCCTTCGGCGACGGCGGCCCGGTAGGCGTCTGCGTCTGCTGGGGTGAGTTCGAGCCAGTCGCGGTGTTCGGTCATGTCGGGTAGTTCGGAGAGTACGTCTTTTTGGTTGCGGCGTAGGTAGGCGGGGGCTATGCGGGCGCGGAATTCGCTGGCGAGTAGGTTTTCGGCCCCGCCGCCGGCGACGAGGTCGGGTTGTAGGTAGTCGACGAGGGTGACGAATTCTGAGACGCGGTTTTCCATGGGGGTGCCGGAGAGTAGGACGGCGTAGTCGGCGGCTCTCACGAGGTCGGCGACTTTTTGGGAGCGTTGGGCGCTCTTGTTTTTGATGAGGTGGGCTTCGTCGGCGATGACGGCGTCGGCGCGCCAGGTGGCGTCGGCGTAGAGGCGGGCTCCGTCGTAGGTGGTGATGAGTAGGCCGCCGTCGGCTTTCCAGACGGTGAGGGCGGCGTCGCGGGCGTCCCCGTGGGCTAGGTGGGTGGGGATTGTGGTGAATTTTTCGGTTTCGCGCTGCCAGTTGATGACCAGGGAGGCCGGGCAGACGACGATGAAGTGGGTTTTGCCGGTGTTGGTGAGGTGGGTGAGGGCGGCGAGGGTTTGCATAGTTTTGCCCAGGCCCATTTCGTCGCCGAGGATTACTTTTTTCTGGGCGAGCATGAATTTGGCGCCGTAGGTTTGGTAGCCGCGCAGGGTGGCGGAGAGGCCGGTGAGGTTGAGGGGGTATTTGCGGATCCTCTCGAAGATTTCAGCCGGTAGGTAGGCGTCGCCGAGGGTTTCTTTGCCCAGGTAGTGGGCGAGCAGGGCCTGGTGGGTGGCGGGGTCGGCGAGGTAGCCGGCCCAGGCGGCATCGGCGGTGAGCCAGGTGGCTGCGGGGACGGTGAGCGGAGCGAGGTCCCGGCAACGGGCAAGGTCGGTGCGGAGCTGGTTGAGGTCGGTCAGGTCGTCGCCGACGGCCACAAAGAGGGGGCCGGACGCCGGGGTCGGCTGGGTGAGCAGGGGCGCGTAGGAGGCCAGGCGGTCGAAGAGGTCGGAGTCGTTCAGAGCGGCGTCGATGGTACGCAGGCGGTCAAGGCCGATGAGGATTCGTTCGGCGGCGGGGGTGCGAGTTTCACCCAGGTTCTCTTTTTCTTGACCCGCTGCTTCGTCGAGTAGGCGGGTGGCAGCGGCGTAAATCTGGTTGGCGGTGGTTTCACCAATACCGGGTATGCGGGTGAGGGCTGCGGCGCTGCCCTGGGCGAGGACGTCGGCGACGGTAGCTAAGCCAGCGTCTACCAGGGGCGCGGTGCGGACGGTGCCGCTGGTCAGATCACGCAGTTTTTCGACGGGAACGTTCTTGAGGGTGAGGGTGGCCCGTTCTGCTTTGAGGGCCTGCATGTCACCGCTCATACCGGTGAGCAGCTGGGCACGTTCGGGGGTGTTGAGGGCTCCCCATACCGACAGGAAGGCGGCGTGGTCTGCGGTGCTGACTTCTTCCCAGTGCGGGGCGGCCCAGTTTTCCCCGGCATAGCGGGCAAGGGCCGGGGCGGCGGCGTCCTTAATACCTAAGGTGTTGGCGGCGAAGGCCGCATCGGGGGTAAGGGTGGTGAGCTGGTCTGCCTGGGCAAAGAGCGGGGTGAGGCGGGTAAGAGCACCGGAGGCGGACGCCAGCCGCTCAGCAAGGGCTGCACTGGCAGCTTCTGCGGCGCGGCGCTTTTGGCCGCCAAAGAGTCGGCCCAGCAGGCCGCCGCTCCCGGCCTGGATGTCTGCCAGAAGGGCGGGAAGGTTGTCGCCCGCTGCGGCAAGGGTGCGCAGGTCATCGTGCAGGGCGGGGTTTTGGTTGCGCCAGAACTGCTGGGTGAGCCAGGTGGAAAGGTTCTCGATAGAAGCGGGCGCCAACGGGGCGAAGCGGTAGAGGGAGCCGGCGTAGCCCTCGGGCAGGTTGAAGCGCAGGGCGGTGGGGGCGGATAAGGCCGCGAGGGTGGCTTGGCTGCGCTGGCTGGCGTGGAGCAGGGCTGTGCCCTGGGCTTCTTCGGTGCTCATGTGTTCCCCTGGTTGTCGGTGGAGCCTGTTGGCTTGTTTCTCATTATGGCCTAGCAGGTCGCCCCGGTGCGGTAGCCTGAGGGCAGTAGTTATGGCAAAGGCGAAGGAGGCCGGGGTGCTTGAGCTAACGGGGCTAGATTCGCTCGGTGAGGTGGTGGCACAGGCCCACCAGCAGGTGCGGGGTGAGCGGCCGCTACTGGTGGCGATTGACGGACGCAGCGGGTCGGGTAAAACCACCCTGGCTGCTGAGCTGGCTACCTGGTTGAGCAAGCGAGGTATCGCGGCCGAGGTCTTTCATCTAGAAGACCTCTATCAGGGCTGGAGCGGGCTGGCCCAAGCTGCCCTGGTATGGCAGCAGCTTGCCGAGGCCGTGGCGGACGGACGCGCCAGCTCCCCCGAGACTACCCCGCACTGGTTTGGCTGGGATTGGGGTAGCTCTCAGGCAACCGGCCCGCACCCCTTTACCGCTGCCCAGCAGGCGGCGGGCGGCGTGCTCATCGCTGAGGGGGTAGGGGCCCTGACCGGTACCCACGATGTGGGTGTTTTCGTGGAGCTTGATACCGCGTGCCGCAGGCAGCGGGCCCTAGCCCGGGACGGAGAAACCTACCGCCCCTACTGGGACATGTGGGCAGAACAAGAAGCCGACCTGCTGGCAGCCTACGCGAGCGCCTATGCGGGGGCGGGCGTCCGCTATGTTCAGCGGTAGGTCATATTTTTTCATTTCTGCAACATCACATTAGTTTCCCTATCAAATAAGAAACCGGCAGGCGTAGAATGGACGGGTTGAAAACCGCCCCTAAGAGGAAGACCCACCGCCGATGAGCTCAGCCACCACACCTAATCGGGGCCTGCCACCGATTGCAATTATTACCCTGGCGTCACTCACCGCCGTGGGCCCGCTCGCCATTGATATGTATCTGGCAGCACTCCCGGCTATCGCGGTTGATCTAGGGACCACCACCGCTTACGCCCAGCTCACCCTGACCGCCTTCATGGTGGGCATGGGCACCGGGCAGTTTATCGTGGGGCCGCTTTCTGATAAGACCGGGCGCCGTCTGCCCCTGCTCATCGGGGTAACCCTCTGTGCCCTCTCGGCCCTGGTCTGCGTCTTTGCGCCTACCATTGAGCTGTTTATTGCGGCCCGTTTCGTGATGGGCTTTACCGGCTCCATCGGCATGGTGCTAGCCCGCGCTATCGTGGCCGATTCCACCAGCGGTCTGCAGACCGCCCGCCTGATGGGCATCATGATGATGATCAACGGTATCGCCCCGGTCGCCGCCCCGCTCATCGGCGGCTTCGTGCTGGCTCACGGTACCTGGCGCGATATTTTCAAGGTCATTAGCGTCATTATCGCTATTTCCCTGGTGCTGGTTCTCTTTTTCATCAAGGAGTCCCTACCGGCAGACAAGCGCCGCACCGGCTCCCTGCTCTCAGCCTATGCCGGCATTATCGAGGTGGCCCGAATCCGCCGCTACCGGGGGTTCATGCTGACCATGGTGCTGGCCTTCGGTGCCCTCTTTAGCTATATCTCCGGCTCGCCCTACCTGCTGCAAAACGTCATGGGTCTGAGCGAAACCCACTTCACCTACGTCTTTGGCCTGAACTCCCTGGCCATCGTCCTTGCTTCCACCGTGATGACCGCCCTGGTAGGCAAAGTTGCCTTGCGCAAGCTCCTCGTCGTTGGCACCAGCTCCCTGCTGACCGTCAGCCTGCTCCTGCTGGGTTACTTCCTGATGGGCACCCCTTCGCTTGTTCCCACCATGGTTCTGCTATTTGCCTTCACAGCCTCAGTCGGCATGGTCTTTGGTAACGCCTCAGCCCTGGCCCTCGGCGAAGCCCGCCACATTGCGGGCTCCGCGAGCGCCCTGCTCGGCACTGTACAGGCTCTGATGGGTGGCCTAGCCTCACCCCTGGTTGCCCTGGGCGGCAGCAGCGCCTACCTGCCCATGGCCTGCGCGATGGTGGGGTTTGCGGCCCTCAGCGCTCTGAGCCTGGCCACTACGCCGCGGGCCGAGAGCGACTACGCGATTGACCGACCCAAACCCTAGCGAGTATCTACCCCACCGTTAACCGCGCGCCAGGTAGCCCAGCAGTTCTTCGGTCAGTTCCTTATCGGTGGCCACGGGAGTGCCGTTGAGGTGGGTAACCGGTGCCAGCAGGCGCACCGAGGACGCCAGCCACACGGCATCCGCCTCCAGCAGGTCCTGGGGGTAGAGGGGCCCGTAGCCGAGCTCCCACCCGGCTGCGCGAGCGCCCGCAAAGATAGCACCCTGGGTGGTACCGGGCAGAATACCGTGGGCCGGTTCGGGGGTGTAGAGCACCTTCTTCTGCCCCTCGATTTTGGCAACGATGACCGAGGAGGTTGCCCCCTCAAGAATGCGGCGGTCGTCGGTCACCCAGATGGCGTCGTCCGCACCGTGTTTGCCCACGTAGCGCAGTACTGACATATTGATGGCGTAGGAGAGGGTCTTGGCTCCGGCCAGGAGCCAGGGGTAGGCGGAGTCTTCGGCGGGGTCGTGGCCGCGCGGCAGGAGCATAGCCCGCACCCCCTGCTCGCGCTGACGCAGAATCGTGGGTGAGGACGGGGCCACGGTCACCCAGGCGTGGGGGCCGGTTTCAACGGTACCGCGGGAAATGATGATTTTGACGGTGTGCTCTTCACCCAGCACGGTCTGGGGCCCCTGGGCAGCGGCATCGACGGCCAGCTGCACGGCAGCCCGCAGGTTGTCTTCAGCGGGCAGGGGCAGGTCGAGCAGGCGGGCGGAACCGGCCAGACGGGTCAGGTGGGCTTCAAATTTACGGACGCGGCGGTTAGCGGCCAGCATGGTTTCAAAGACGCCGTCGCCGCGGGTCAGCCCCTGGTCTTCGATGTTGATGAGGGGGGCGGTGGCGTCAACCAGCTCACCGGCGGGGTTGGCTTCAGTTAGCATCACAACGGTTGTAGTCATACTTCCAAGCCTAACCCTTAACGCTGATGCTCCCGCGGCAACCTGGCGTTAAGGGCTGCGGGGCGGGAGCACCTGATGCGAGCACCGCGTGCGGCGCGAGCGTTCTTCGAGCCCTCTGGTCGGGAGCTCGAACTCTTTCCCAGTACTACCAGGCGTGGGGTCTGGTGACCGGGTACACGCTTTCACTCTAACGCGGTCGGTGGGGCTTTCTCAAAGATTTTTGGACTTTTTAGGTCATATTTTTACTGCCACACCCAGGTGAGGGTGCCAGCAAGGCCCGATGTCACGTAGCCGATGATGAGCGTTCCCAGACAGCACAGCAGGAAGATCGAATCATCCCTGCTGTAGACGGGAACGCGGGCCCAGGTGCGGGGCCCGGCACCGAAACCACGAGCTTCCATGGTGACAGCCAGGCGGGTGCCGCGCCGGATAGCTTGCACCAGCAGGGCAAAGGTCTGCCCGGCCAGGGTACGGACGCGGCGGAGCAGGGAGTCGCTTGCCCCCAGTCCCCGCGCCCGCCGTGCCTGCCCCAGGGTGTGCCATTCGCTGAACATGAGCCCCAGCAGGCGTAGGGCGGCCAGGGCTGCCAGGACGAAGCGGGCCGGCAGTTTAGCCGTCTGTGCCAGGGAGTCGCCCAGGTGGGTGGGGTCAGTGGTGGTGATAAGCAAGAGGCTGGGCAGAATCAGGGCCAGGCCACGAATCATCAGGGAGATACCCATGGCAAGGGAGTCGGTGGTAATCCAGATAAACCCCACCTGGAGCACCGTCTCCCCCGTTTTATCGGCGATCAGCGAGGTGGACCAGCCGGTGAGCAGGGTGCCAATCAGCAGGGGCCAGAAACGGGCCAACAGGGCGAACGGCTGCACGCCCCAGGCTTTGAGCAGGGCCAGTTCAAGAGCAAAGACCACCAGGGCTGTGCCCCAGTCTTTGATGAGCAGCAGCCCTATCGATAGCAGGAAGGTAGCCAGCAGTTTGGTGCCCGCGTTGAGCTTTCCGGCGCGGCTACGGTGGGCAGGGCCTAGCGCGAAAAGGTCAAGAGCCATGGGTGGGTTCCGCTTTCTGCAGGGTCAGGCGCGTACCGCCGAGGGCCGCTACATAGTCTGTATCGTGGGTTACCGATATAACGGCAAGCCCCCGGTCGAGCAGTTCTTTAATGAGGGTGACGAGCTCGGCCCAGGTGGTGGCGTCCTGCCCGAAGGTAGGTTCATCAAGCACCAGGACAGCCGGTTCGGTAGCCAGGGCTGTGGCTACCGATAACCGCCGTTTTTCACCGCCCGAGAGGGTGAAGGGGTTAGCATCGGCCAGGTCGGTAAGGCGCAGGCGGGCAAGGAGCTCATCGGTGCGGGCAGCCAGCCAGTCTTCATCAATCTTCTCCTTGCGCACACGGGCCAGGTGCCGGGGGCCAAACTCTAGTTCTGCGCGCACGGTGGGGGCAAGGAACTGTTGCTCCGGCTCCTGGAATACCAGACCGATGCGGTCGGCCAGCTCGGCAGCGGGCCAGCTAGCGGGGTCGGAGCTACGGTGCCGGGCGGGTAGACCCGCGGTGAGTGCCTCATGGGCGTAGACCTGCCCAGCAGCCGGGTAGATTAGCCCGGCAAGGGTCAGCGCCAGGGTCGATTTCCCGGCACCGTTGGGCCCCAGCAGAGCCAGGTGCTCCCCGGAAGAAAGGGTCAGATTGATTCCACTAGCCAGGGTGGGCAGATCGAGGGTAGGCACCTGCCCCGCGGCGATAGCGCGGGAGCGCTCCTTACGCTGGCGGCGGGTAGGTAGCTGCCGGGTCAGGCTCACCTCGCGGGCCTCAAGTAGCGGGGAGGGCTCGTCCGTACCCTGCCCGGGGCGGACGTCCGCCCCCACCTGCCCTGCCCGGGGCGGGTGGGGCACATAGCCGGGCACCCACACCCCACCGGCAATGAGCTGGTCGCGGGCCTGTTCCAGCACCTGCGCCGGCGGGCCATCGAAACTGATTCCCCCCTGAGCATCGAGCACCAGCACCCGGTCAACATGCTCTGCCCAAATACCAACCCGGTGTTCAATAACCACCAGGGTAGCTCCCGAAGCGGCAGCGGCGGCCAGGACGGCGTCGCGCACCTCAAGCACGCCCGCCGGGTCGAGGTTGGCGGTGGGTTCGTCCAGGAGCAGGGCACCGGGGTGCATAGCCAAGATACCGGCTAGCCCCAGCCTCTGCTTCTGCCCGCCAGAGAGAGCCGAGGTGGAACGGTCAAGGGGCAGGGAGCCCAAACCGACGGCGTCCAAGGCCCAGGTCACCCGGTCCCAGATATCCTCGCGGGGCACCCCCAGGTTCTCGGGCCCAAAGGCCACGTCATCGCCCACCCGCGCCAGCACCACCGAGCTTTCGGGGTCCTGCTGCATGAGCCCGCAAACCCCGCGGGCCTCGGTGGGGGCCTGCCCGTTGACGGTCAGCTCACCTAGCTGGGTTTGGTCGTCCTCATCAACAAGCAGGCCCGCCATGGCGTGCAACAGAGTCGATTTGCCCGCGCCAGAAGGGCCCACCAGGAGTACCTTCTGCCCCGGGGCAATCTCAAAGTTCAGCCCCGAAAAGGCAGGGGTACCCCGCCCAGGGTGGTGCCAGCCGAAATTACGGGCCACAAAGCGGGCCCCCTGCTCTACCTGCACGCGCCTGCCCCTGCTCTAGGCCTGGGAGCGGGGTGAGGTGCTAGCCCGACGGCGGGCACGGCCAGCGGCCAAAGAATCGAGCACGCCGGTTGTTACCAGGGTGCGGGTGAGAAGCCACGATACCAGACCAGCCAGCAGGGTGCCGGAGATAACGCCGCACACCGCGTAGGTGACAGCCTTGGAGCCTTCAAAGACGCCCGCGTAGTAGATAAAGAGCTCAGAAATACTCATAAAGGCACCGGCAGAAGCACCCGCTAGCAGGGCGGTGCCCAGGTTCCAGACGCGGTAGGCAAAGAGCAGGAAGACCAGCTCGGTACCCAGACCCTGGATAATGCCGGAGATAATGATCGCTACAGAGTAGCTACTGCCCAGCAGCATAGAAATCACCGCAGCCAGCAGCTCGGTGTAGAGGGCAGCGCCGGGCTTACGGATGATATAGCCGCCAAGGACGCCCGCAATCAGCCAGGTGCCGCCCACCAGCGAGGCGTACTCGGGGGCCAGGGCCAAGGCAGTTTGGGCCATGTTGTAGCCGCCGTTATTCCAGGCCCAGAAGAGCACAGCGCAGGCAACAGCCAGCACAGAGGCTACTACAATATCGTTAACGCGCCATGTCAGCGCAGCTTTCTTAGACATAAGCCTTCCTTTGGTGTGGTACAGCAAAGGGGGCATGCACCGGCAGGCAAAAAACCAGCCGTTCTTTTCGACTCCCTAGCGCCGGTACTAACCGGATCAGGTTCGAGGGTCTGCATGTGCACTCTCAGCGCCCCGTGTGGGCGCTCCCCTGTTGTTTCCGCCGTGGGCGGACGTTCCTTCTGAACGCCTTTGTAGTATAGGCAGGTCAGCCGGGCAAAGAAAAGATACAAACTTTTATGACAGAAGCCGCTGCCAGCTGCCCACATTTACACAGTACTGATAGTGTTAGTGCCAGTAGCTCTCTGTAGAGCCTCCATCAGCTACCGAAAGGGAACCTCATGAACCCCCTCATCAAGATCGCAGGAACCGCTGCCTCACTCGGCGGCGTTGCCCTGGCCAACAAGGTCCTGGGCGCGACCTGGACCAAGATTACCGGCAACGAACCCCCCGCCAACAACCCCGATGACGACGAGCGCTGGCGCGACATCATCCTCTGGTCTTTGATTACCGGCCTGGTCGGCACCATCATCAAGGTCAGCATCACCCGCGCCCAGCACAAGATTGAGGCAAAGGCTAGCTCCGGCTCCCAGGCTGAGGTCTAAAACCTAGCTGACAGACCTTCGCCCAAGGCTGATTCCTTTCTTCACTGAAGGGGAACAGCCTTTACTTTTACCCTGACTTAACCGTTTCACGGGCCCAAAGCGGGGGTCGGACCGATAGCATATAGCCATGACCACACCAACGCCCGGTAGCCCCGGCACCACTGCCTCGGCCTCCCGCTCCACTTTCCTAGCCTGGACCCTCTGGGACGTGGGCAACGCCAGCTTCAACGCCATCATGACGACCTTCGTCTTCACGGTGTACCTGACCAGTTCCAGCTTTGGCACTACCAAGCACACCTCAGCCGTACTCTCTGCCGGTCTGACCATCGCCGGTATCTGTATCGCCCTCCTCGCCCCGCTCTCGGGTCAGCGGGCAGATGTCACCGGCCGCCGTGGCCTCTGGCTAAGCGTCAACAGCCTGCTCCTAGTGCTCCTGATGGCCCTGTGCTTCTTCGTAGCTCCCTCCCCCGACTACCTGCTCTGGGGTGTAGCCCTGCTGGCTCTGGGTAACCTGGTCAACGAATTTGCGGTGGTTAACTACAACGCCATTCTGCCTACCATCTCCACCCGCGATACCATCGGCAAAATGAGCGGGACCGGCTGGGCAGCCGGCTACTTCGGCGGTATCGTAGCCCTGCTTCTCGTACTGGTGGGCTTCATTTCCCCCGGCCTACTGGGCATTACAGAGGACAGCGCCCTCAATATCCGCGCCGTTGCCCTTTTCTCAGCGGTCTGGGCTCTTATATTCTCTCTGCCCCTGATTCTTAAGGTGCGCTCCCTGCCGCAGGCGGTACGTCCGGACGCTCCCCGTGTGGGAATCCTTGCCTCCTACAAGCAGCTTATCGCCACCGTCGTCAGGCTCTACCGGCAGGCCCCCACCACCCTCTACTTCCTGGTCTCGTCCGCCATCTTCCGTGACGGGCTCAACGGTATCTTTACCTTCGGCGGCGTGCTCGCGGCAGGATCTTTTGGCTTTAGCACCAACCAGGTCATTATCTTCGCTATTTTCGGCAATATCGTGGCGGGGGCCGGGGCCATACTGGGCGGGTTCTTCGATGACCGCTTTGGCCCTAAGCGGGTCATTATCTTCTCCCTGGTAGCCCTCATCGCGGTAGCCGTCCCCCTGCTGGTCTGGCCGTCCACCACCATGTTCTGGGTCTGCGGCCTCGCCCTATGCGCCTTTGTCGGCCCGGCCCAGTCAGCGGCTCGATCCTATCTGGGTCGCCTGGTCGAGGAAGGCCAGGAAGGTGAAATCTACGGGCTCTACTCCACCACCGGCCGTGCAGCCAGCTTCCTGGCCCCCGCCCTCTTCGGCCTCTTCGTTACCCTCATGGGCAGCCAAATCTGGGGCATTGTGGGTATTGTTATCGTGCTCCTTGCCGGTCTGCTTCTGATGATTCCTATTAAGGATCCTCAGGTCAGCACAGCCAGGTAGGCTACTGCCGCTCTAGGTTCGGTTATCGGGGCGTGGTGTCTCCGCAGGGCTATCTGGCTGACGGGTTACCTTCAGCATTTGCCCATCAACCATGGCCCGCAGAACTGTGTCGAAATCAAGGCGGGCAATCTCTCCGTAGAGCTCAACCATGGCCGCGTAGATAGTGTCTGCCCGCTGGGGTGTCTCTAAGAAAGACCAGATATCCCAGCCGATAATAGAAACTCGCGAAAGCCGCCCTGAGGTCGTCAGCAAGAAGCTATCTCCGATAGCCAAGCCCTCGGTACCGGCAGCCCGCTGGTAGAGCTTTTCGCCGCTGCTACCACCGGTGACAGGTTCAGGGGCACGCAGGTACTCAAAATCTGGTGCGAGCTGTGGAATGTCCAGCTGCCCTGCCAGCAGATCACGGAAGAAGGGCAGAGTCTCAGTAATCTCGCTGTAGGTGAGCTTGATAGCTCCGCCCACGCGGTTCAAGAGACCCGCCAGTTCTGCCAGCCCCTGCGGCATCTGCTGCACCCCCGACGACTGCAAAACAATCATAAACAGGGCTTCGTCTAGGGGCAGACGTTCCCAGCTTACCGATGCTTGGCCGGTCTTATCCCGGTCAAGGATCACCAAATGTGAAAGAGTGTAGCTCTGCTCGGGAGCAGCCACCTTGAGCCCCCGATGAGCGGGGTCGTACTGAACCTTTGGCGCATTTTCCTCTTCAATCACCGAAAGGGGCTTGGGGTAGGGCATGATGCTCAGGTCATCGACGTTGACCACGGCCGTCTCGTCACTGAGGTAGGCAAAAGAGGCCCCCAGCGCGCTGGCTGCGGTGGTTTTACCGGTGCCAGAAGCTGCCACCAGGCCCACAGCTTGCCCGCTCTCTGCGTCGCCTAATACAGCGGCGTGCAAGAGGTGCTTGTTCCCCGCATGGGCTTTGAGCAGGTGCATGGTGACGTGCACCGTAAGGCGCTCGGCTGCAAGCCCCTCGTCAGAGCTATCAATAGTGGTAGTTTCAAGGCCCTTGGGGTAGGCAGCTACCACGTCGGCAGCTGGCCGCCGGGTCAGCACGACCAGGCGGATGTCCTCCGCATGGGCCTCCGTGAGGGGGTCAATAATCTGTGGGGTTAGGGACCCCCAGGCACGCAGGGAGTCCTCCCAGAGCCGGTCTGAAGCGTCCTCAAAGACCACCAGCACCGGAACGTCTGCGGGGTGAAGCAACAGGCCGCGCATGGGGCTCCTTTAGCTGGTCGGGGTATCGGTAGGGATGAGGGTCTTATGGAAGTTCAGGTAGCTGCGCGAGGCGGTGGGGCCGCGCTGGCCCTGGTAGCGGTTGCCGTAGGCTCCTGACCCGTAGGGGTGCTCGGTTGCGCTGGTGAGCTGGAAGAAGCAAAGCTGGCCGACCTTAGAGCCCGGCCAGAGCATAATCGGCAGGGTCGCCATATTCGACAGCTCCAGGGTCACATGGCCCGAGAAGCCGGGGTCGATAAAGCCGGCGGTGGAGTGGGTGAGCAGGCCCAGACGCCCCAGGGAGGACTTGCCCTCAAGTCGGGCAGCAATATTATCGGGCAGGGTCACCTTCTCGTAGGTTGCACCCAGCACGAATTCGCCAGGGTGCAGGATGAAGGGCTCATCGGGTGCCACCTCTACCAGGCGGGTAAGGTCTTCCTGGGCCTGGGAAGGGTCGATGTAGGGGTACTTGTGATTGTCGAAGAGCCTGAAAAAGCGGTCAATGCGCACGTCAACCGAGGCGGGCTGAATCATTGACGGGTCGTAGGGCTCTAGGGCAATTCGCCCGGCATCAATTTCTTTGCGGATATCCTGATCAGAAAATAGCACACTTCAAAAATACCGCACTTCAACAGCACCGGGCTGATGCTCTATATACAGCGTGGCGCAGTACACCCTCTCTTTTGGGGGAAAGAGACGTAGTCTTAAAAGCAAAAACATCTTCCTTCACTCGCACGAAAGCAGACTATGACTCCCCTAGTGCTATGCACGCTCACCATTATTGTGACGCTGGCTGTGAGCGGTTACGCCAAGGCTAAAGAGCCTTCCAGCACGGTTACCGCTATCGTCAATCTCAAGCTAGATCAGTGGCTGCCGGTTAAGCCGATTGCCAGGGTCTTGCCCTGGGCAGAGCTGGCCCTGGCGGCCGTCCTTTTCTTTGCCCCCGGTATTATCCAGATTCTTGCGGCTCTAGCCGCCCTGCTGCTCTTTATTGGTTACTGGGCCGTTATCGCACGGGCTGTGGTCCAGGGTAATACCGCCAGCTGTAACTGTTTCGGGTCAGCTTCTACCGCCCCCGTCTCGGTCTACACCCTGGTTCGCAACACAGCCCTCCTGTTGGCTGCCTGCGGCGCCCTCATCGGGGCCCTGACCACCGGCGGTTCAGCCCTGACCGTGCTCCTGGCCCTCGACGCCAACGGTTGGCTCTGGGTGATTGGTGCAGGCCTGGCCTCGCTGACCCTCTGGGCGATTTACCGCTCTGAGCTGGTTCCTGCTGCCGAGGAAGAGAAGGCCGCACCGGCCCTTGAATCGCCCGTGGATGAGGAGGGCGAGTACGTCCGTACCCCTGTCCCCTTCGCACCCCTCTACTACCCCCACGAGGACCGCTCCCTGCCTGCCGGTTCAGGCGAACAAACCAGCCTGCGTGACCTGGCCCTGCAGCAGGCCCGTGTGCTTTTCTTCGTCTCCCCCGGTTGCGGTCACTGCCACCAGGTCATCGGCAAGATTGACGAATGGCAGCAGCAGCTACCCATGCTTGGCATTCACCCGGTCGTATCAAACGACTCCGATATCGACCGCTTCAGTTTCACCGGCGATATCCAGGCCTTTGTTGACCCCGGCTTTAAAACCCAGCGCATTTTCGGCAACGGCACCCCCAGCGCTGTCGCGCTCGGTGCGGACGGCCTTCTAGCAGGCGGGCCGGTCTTCGGCGGTGGCAGGGTCATGAGCTTCGTCGAAGACATCATTGCTGAGATTAACGCTGACTACGAGAACCATGTAGAGGCAGATGCTGATGCGGACGACAGCCAGCTCACCTCAAACTACGAAATCGTCGCGGATGACCGCCAGTAGTTTCTAGGGCCTGTTCCCAGCAGATAGGCCAAGGCCCGGGGTTCCCCTGATATCAGGGGAACCCCGGGCCTTTCTTTAGCCGGTGAACGTCTGGCTACAGAATATTGAACTGCTGCAGGGTCTCTTCGGGTAGAACGGCGGCAACAGCCAGGGCCAGCAGGAAGAGCAGGGAGATGACGCCCACGGTGGTGGACTTCCAGCCGGGGTGCAGCTCGTTGAAGGTCACCAGGCCGGGGTGCTGCTTGTTCATCTGGGTCACGTTGATAACCTGGTAGACGGTGGTCTGGGGGGCAATTGCGGTGGCGATGGAGCGCAGGGTTTTGGCGTCCCAGATACGCCCGTCAAGGCGGAAAACACGCTTGCCCTTGGCGTTCACGGCCCAGAGGGCAGGCACCCCCTTGTAGCGCAAAGCTGCCATGCCGGTTAGCTCCTTGCCCGCTGCCTGGCGGGGGGTGAGACGCTCAGCGAAGACTGTCTGAGAAATCGAGCTGAGCTCGGCAGCCTGCCATCCGAACAGGCGTCCGCTCAGCACGTGGGTTTCGGTCTTAACCACAATCTGAGGGCGCAGGGTGGAGTAGATAGCAAAGAGGGCACCCAGGGTAATCAGGCCCAGAAGCACCATAAAGACCGGGGTGGGGCGCTTGGCCACCATGAACCAGATGCAGGCTAAAGCCAGCACACCCGCGGGCACACCCGCGATGAGGCGGCGGTGGTAGGAGTTGATACGGGGGTGAAAGATCTTCGTGACGGCCCCGTACTTATCGGGTACCTGGTGAGCGTGTTCTGCCATGGCTCTACTCTATCGGCAGTACCGCCTAAACGGGGCGTAAGCGCGTGTGAGCTACATTTAAAGGGTGCATTTTAGATCTTCAGTAGACCGTGTTTTAGCCTGGTGGTTGTTGGGCGTCCTTGCCGCGCTTTTTATCGCTCTTGCTTCTTTAGCCCTCATTAACCGTCTGGTCTACGGGCCGCAGGGGCAGGTGCGGGCCTACTTCGCTGCGGTGCGGGAGGGCGACGGTTCTAAAGCCCTGGGTATCTTGGGTGCCCAGGTTCCCGATGCCAGCGCCGCTATGCTCGATGGGGATGCACTGCAGGCCTCCGTTACCGGTCTCAAAGATCTTTCGACCGAAACTGTCACCGTGACGGACGGCGGGGAGCAGGCCACCGTGACCGTTACCTATACCCTCGATGGGCAGGCTGGTAGCACGGACTTCTATCTGCATAAGGTGGGCTCCCACTGGGGAGTCTTTGACCAGTGGCAGATTGACGCCGGTGAACTGCCGACCGTGGAAATTACCTCGAATTCGGTAGAGGCAGCTACCCTCAATAACACTAAGGTGGCGGTTGAGGGTGGCTCCCGCGAGTTTGCGGTGCTCTACCCCGGCTCTTATACGGTCACCTATGAGTCAGCACTGTATACCGCTGGGTCGCAGACGGTCGATGTGACGGCCCCCAGTAGTGAGCCGTCCACCCTTGCTGTAGACCTCACCCCTTCTGAAACTGCGGTGACCTCGGTTCAGCAGCAGATTAAGACCTATCTTGATACCTGTGCCGCGCAGAGCTCCCTCTACCCCACCGGCTGTCCCTTTGAGTACGACTTTTCAGGTCGAGTGAACGGCGATGTGACCTGGCTTGTCACGAAGTACCCCCAGCCAGAGGTGACTTTGGCCGGGGGCAAGTGGGCCCTGGGCAAGAGCAGCGGTGAGGCAGAGATTTCCTTTACCGAGCTTGACCTCTATACGGGCAAGACCCAGCAGGTCACCGAGACAGTTCCTTTTACCCTGGCTGGTTCGCTCTCTGCCAGCGGGGAGACTCTCACCTTTACCCCCCGCTGACTAAACGTCACTTTTGCCTAGTTCACCCCGCGCAAATCGAGCACCAGGTGGGCCTCGTCTGCATCGTCACCGGTGACGATGACGGGCAGGCCCCAGTCCTGCTGGTAGAGGTGGCAGGCAGCGTGGTCGGGGATTTCCCCGCCGGGCTCACCGTCGCAGGCAGCGGCACGAGCGGTGATATGCAGGACGGCTTCGGTAATCTCGGGGTTGAGTACCAGGTGGCGGGTCAGGCCCTGGGAGGTTCCAGCACCTTCGAGAATGAAGTTCTCGGGGGTGGATGAAATCTTAAGCTGGGTGGGGTCGCCCCAGCGGGTATCGAGCTTCTGGCCGGTGGGAGCGGTGAAGCGGGCGGTGAAGTCCAGGGTTCCACCGGTCAGCTGGGTGGATTTACGGGTGACCTGGGAGGCCCCTTCGTCCACGTGCTGCATGGCCTCGGGAATAGCGACGCGCACCAGCTGGTGGGCGTTGGCTTCCACGACGATGAGGCGGGCGCCGCCGTCCTCGGTCTCTTCGACCAGCAGGTCGGAGGGCTCAGCGAAGCCGCGGTCCAGGGTGCCGAGGGCACCGGTGGCCGGGTCGAAGCGGCGGATAGCGCCGTTGTAGGTGTCGGCGATGGCGATGGAGCCGTCGGGCAGTTCGGTGAGTCCCAGGCAGTGCTGCATGCGGGCGTCCTCGCGGGGGCCATCGACAAAGCCGAAGTCGAAGAGGCCGATGCCCACGGCGGAGCTAACGGTCGCTGCGCCCTTGTCAAAGGTGATGTGGCGCAGGGCGGAGGTTTCGGAGTCGGCAATCCAGATGGAGCCGTCGCGGGCTTCGATAATGCCGGAGGACTGGGCGAACCAGGAGTCGGCGGCCGCGCCGTCCTTGAGCCCCTCAGCGCCGGTACCCGCGAAAACAGCCAGCTGGCCTGTGGCAGGGTCGAAGCTGAAGATCTGGTGGGTGCCTGCCATGGCGATCAGGAAGGCGGACGCCTCGCGGGAGTAGACCAGGTCCCAGGGGGATGACAGGGCGACGGTGAGGGGGTCAGCGCCCTCTGCAATGACGTTGGGGTCGGTGCGAGCGGTGTCGCCGTCAATCAGGCGCTGGGCGCCGGAGCCTGCCAGGGTGGTGACGGTTCCGTCAGCTAGGCGAAGGCCGCGTACCCGGTGGTTGACGGAGTCGGCGATGAGGACGTCCGCACCCAGGGTCTCGCGCAGTTCGGCAGGGACCAGGGCCAGGCCCTGGGGTTCGTTGAAGCGGGCGGTGGTGGCGTCGCCGTCCGCGTAGCCCTTCTCGGGGCCGCCGAAGCTGGCTAGGGGGGTTTCAAGGTCACCCTCGACCTGCACTAGGCGGTGGCGGGCGGTGTCGGTGACCAGGTAGGTGCCGGTGCGGCCGGCCAGGTCTTCGGGTAGGGCCAGCGCCTTGCCGGGGAAGGCAAAGGTGCCCTGGGGCTTGGGGCGGGGCACGTAGGGGCCGTCGCCGCGGTGCAGGGTACCCTTGGCTTCGTGCTCTTCAACGAGTTCGCGCACCAGGGAGGTGAGGCCCTTAACGTGGCCCTCACCGGAGAGGTGGGCGACGATGTAGCCTTCGGGGTCAACGACGACCAGGGTGGGCCAGGCACGGGCGGTGTAAGCGTTCCAGGTGTCCAGGTTGGGGTCGTCGAGCACGGGGTGGGTGATGTCGTAGCGGTCGACGGCGGCGGCGAGCGCCACCGGGTCGGCTTCGTGTTCGAACTTGGGTGAGTGCACGCCGACGGTAACGAGGACGTCTGCGAATTCTTCTTCGAGGGGGCGCAGTTCGTCGAGTACGTGCAGGCAGTTCATGCAGCAGAAGGTCCAGAAGTCGAGGATAACGATTTTTCCGCGCAGGCTTTCAAGGGAAAGCTGCTTGTCGCCGGTGTTGAGCCAGCCTCGGCCGACGAGTTCTGAGGCGCGGACTTTGGTCTGGCGTGCGGCTGCATTCTCTGCCATGGTTCTCCTTCTGTGGTGCGCATTTGAGCGCAGGGTTAGTTACTCACCAGCCTAGTGGGCTGCTGGGTTCGGGGGCATTTGTTGCGTTCTGTGTAGGGGGTGGTGTCATAGAACTCAACTGTGCGTAACACTTGCGTAACGGTTAGGATTATCAGCAGTTACCGCCGGGATGTGTTCGGGAAATTTTTGCGGACGCCGGTGGTTAAAGTAGGTGCGCATATTTGGGTGCGCCGTATGGCAAGAAGGTGTGTGTGACGCTTACACGCGAGGTGGAGCAGCCAAGTGCTGACTCTCAGTTGGCCCGGACTTTACAGCCCCGACATTTATCAATGATCGCTATGGGCGGTGCGATTGGTGCCGGTCTTTTGGTGGCTTCGTCGACCGCTATTGTGACGGCTGGCCCTGCCGTTATTGTGACCTATCTGCTGGCGGGCACTGTGCTGGTGCTGGTCATGCGCATGCTGGGGGAAATGGCCGCCCGTTCTCCTGAGACAGGGTCTTTTTCGGTCTATGCCCGCCGCTATATTGGCCGCTGGGCTGGGTTCTCGGTGGGCTGGCTGTACTGGTGGTTCTGGTCGGTGACGGTAGCGATTGAGGCTACTGCGGCTGCCACTATCATCAGTGGCTGGTGGCCGGTGGCACCCCAGTGGCTGGTGGCCCTGGTCCTGGTGCTGGCTTTCATGGGCCTGAATCTGCTGTCGGTGCGCTCTTACGGGGAGGCTGAGTTCTGGTTCTCCTCCATCAAGATTGGGGCGATCGCCGTCATTATTGTGGTGGGTCTGCTTGCTGTGCTGGGGCTGATTCCCAACTCGACGGCGTCCTTTTCTAACTACACGGCGGGGGGCGGCTTCTTTGCTAACGGTGTGGGTGCGATTTTTACCGCCCTGTTGGCGGTGATTTTTTCGATGTTTGGGGCTGAGATTGCCACGGTGGCAGCCGGTGAGTCTAGTAACCCTGCGGTTGCTGTGGCTAAGGCGGTGCGGTCGGTGATTTTCCGGGTGCTTTTCTTCTATGTGGGGTCTATTGCGGTGACTCTGCTGGTGATTCCCTGGACCATGGTGGCGGCTGGCTCTTCCCCCTTTGTCACCATGTTCGAAGCCCTGGGTATCCCCTATGCCGGGCTGGCGATGAACATTGTGGTCCTCACTGCCCTGCTGTCCTGCTTGAACGCTAGTCTCTATGCGGCCTCACGTATGATCTTTGCGTTGGCCGAGCAGGGGGACGCCCCCCGCTCCTTCTCTCGGGTTTCTACGTCTCGGGCTCCCCGCAACGCTATTATGCTCTCTTCCCTCATCGGCCTGGTGTCGGTAGCTCTCAATTACTTCATGCCCGAACAGGTTTTCTCGTTGCTGGTTAATTCCACCGGTGGGGTAGGTATTTTTGTCTGGCTGATTGTAGCTGTCTCCCACTTGCGAAGCCGCAGGTTAGACGGGGGGCAGGGCACTGTCGTTGTTAATTACCTACTGATTGTGGGCCTGCTAGCCCTGCTCATCTATATGGGTTTCACCGAAGCCCACCGCGTAGAGGTATTGATATCGGTCGCAGTTGCGGCGGTGCTGGCCATGATGGGAGCCTTCACCCACCGTCATAGCACGACTGTTTCATCACATAGCTGAAGATGTTTGGGGGACAGATCAAGGCCACGCAGCCCCGCTTCTGGCCGATCTAGGGGCAGCCCCCTCAGCAACTTGTCCCCCAAGTGGTCATTCTTCAAGGGTTTTCCCAGGTAAAAGAAAGAATAAGCCTGTCTGGGGGTGGTTATATTAAAGAGACCCCGGGGGCAGGCAGAGACTTCCCAGCTCCGCTTAGTACCCTTCTGAAACCACCTTTACGATGTTTGGAGGCTTCTGATGACCCAGCACACTGCAGCTCCCTCGTCATCGAACCTGTTCGAGAAAATCTCTCAGATTTCCGCCCGACTAGAGCAGGTCAGCCCGCTCAGCGGCTCAATTCCTGCTGTCCCTCAGGCAACTAGCCAGCAGCCCGTTGGCGGCACCCGCTTCGCCACCCAAGTTCAGGAACCCACTCCTCCTGTTCAGCCCTGGAGCCGCACCTCCTAGCACAGCACCTCAGAGAGAGAAAAAAGACAAAGAAAAGCCCGGGCAGGTACCTACCCGGGCTTTTCTCTACTCTTATAAGCCTCCAGCGCCTCCGAGCAAGGTCCTAGCGGCGGGCGTCCTTTTCTGCCAGCTGCGCGAACATGTCGTTGTAGGCGTTGAGTTCGGCATCCCCGTCGCGATCAGCCTGACGGTCGATGCGTTTTTGCACCTTCTTATCGTTCATGGACCACTGCACCGCTACCGCCACAGCGATAATCATGGTGGGAATCTCGCCAATAGCCCACATGAGCGAGCCACCTAGCTTCTGGTCCTCTAGGGCAGATAGACCCCAAGGCCGCCCCAGGTTGCCGAACCAGGAGGCCTGGAGCAGGGCATCCATCTGCATCATCGAAATCCCCACAAAGGCGTGATACCCCAGGGTCGCGATAATCATAATCAGACGCATAGGGTAGGTGGGGCGGTGGGGAATGGGGTCGATACCAATCAGCACCAGGCTAAAGATGTAGCCGGTTATCAAGAAATGGATCAGCATGAACTCGTGGCCCACGTGATAACGCAGCATGACCCCAAAGAGGGGGGTGAAATAGACAAGCACAATTGACCCGGCAAAGTTCACTGCCGCGAAGATGGGGTGGGTGATGACCTTAGACCAGCCCGAGTGTACCAGGCGCAGAATCCATTCACGAGGCCCACGGGTGCCGTCTTGACGGGGTTCTAAGGCGCGCAGGAGCAGGGTAACGGGGGCACCCAGCACCAGGAAGATGGGGCAGACCATTGTCAGCAACATATGCGCCACCATGTGGCTTGAGAAGAGCACCATGGAGTAGACGGTAAGAGCGCCGCAGGTGATATAGAGCAGGACCAGAAGCCCTAAGAACCATGACAGGGCCCGGACAAGCGGCCACTGCCCACCGGCACGGCGAACCTTAAGCAGGGCCCAGATGTAGGAGAAGGCGGCCAGGCTGATAAAGGCCACCCAAAACCAGTCAAAACGCCACTGGGTAAACCACTCAGCTAGGCCCGGTTCAGGGGGCATATCGTAGAGAGTGATAATGCGGACGGGCTCGGCTCCAGCTTCCAGGGTCTCAGGTGCCGGGGGCGGGGTGCGGGAGAGGGAGACGGCCAGGCCACTGGTTACCCCCATCAACACCAGCTCGCAGGCGATAGCGTACCAAAGACCACCGGTGGCACTGGTCTGCCCCGTCTGCATCCGGGGAATCAGCCGCAGGCGATGTAGGGCCCCCAAGGCCCCCAGTAGCAGGGTTAGCGTGAGCTTGGCCAGCACCAGGGCCCCGTAGGTGGTCGTGAAAAGTTCGCTCAGGGTGTTCAGGCGAACCAGGGCATTAATCAGGCCAGAGAGCACCACCAGCACGAAACTGAAAAGGGCCAATACCGAGTATCGGCGCAGTACCGCTACCGCCAGGGGTACGCGACGGGCAGAAGGCGCAGTAGCCCCCCGCTGCCCTTCGGCCAGGGTGCCGCTGCCTGCCTCCTTACCCGTAATATCACGGGAGATGAAAGCCAGCACTATCAGCCCGCCACACCAGAGTGACACACCTAGCAGGTGCAGGCCCAGGGAATTGACCGCCCCCATATGGTCTTTGCCACCGGCTGAGTGCCCCCCCAGGGCCATAGCTACGATACCGATGAGGGACAGCCCCAAGGTTAGGAGCAGACCGGTCAGCGAGCGCACAGCAAAGACCAGGGTGGTCACGGTGGCAGCTACAATGACGCTGGTGGCTGCCTGCTTACCAGGGTCGATGGTGGTGATATAGCTGATGAGTTCTGAGGTGTAGGAGGCTTCGCCCGAGGGGGCGCGGCCTGAAATATCGGCATAGCTAAAGACCAGGACCGCGATAGCGGCGATAGTCCAGGTCAGGGCAGCAGCAGAGGCCAGAAGAAGAGTGCGGGTAAAGGCCGGGTGCTCCGGGCGGTGCAGGTTCTTCTTCCGCTGTACCGCGTCGGTGGCATGAGCCATGTTCACCTTTACCCGCCCCCGGGCCGCATCAAGGAAGCGGGGCACCAGGCCAAGGGCAAAGACAAGTGAGCCTATGGTTGCGGCCATTGAGAAGTTTTGGAGGCTCTCGGCTAGCGGTAGGCCCCAGCGCACCAGGGCACCAGCATCCGCCAGGTCAGTAGCGGCGTTTGAACCGGTTGCCAGCAGGCTGACAACCAAGGCTAGCAGGGAGGCCGCTGGGAAAACCCAAATCCAGCTACCCTTGAGCCCGCGCTCTATCTCCTGTGCTGCCATGTCTATATCTGTTTCCTGTCCACGGTGGTTTAGTTAAAAAGTCCCTCGCCCACGAAACTACCTTCGCGGGCCCCGGCTGGTAGGGCAAAGACCGCAGAGCCGATGGGTACTGTCCAGGTATTGAGCATATCGAGCTGGGCCAGGCGCTGCTGAATAGGGAGAAACTGTTTGACGGGGTCTGCCTGGTAGGAGCAGAAGATGAGGCCCGTGGAACTTACTCCCCCGCTTATTTGCTGGTGATCCGAGAAGCCCGAGGCCTCCTGTACCGGCAGATCGTAGTTGTAACCCCGGCGGAGGATCTGCTCCACCGGGTTTTGGGCGGCGGCCCGCCGGATATGGGCGTAGGGGGCAATGACGGTAAAGCCCAGTTCATTCTTTGCGGAAAGATCTGCCGGGTCCCGCTCTTCGGTGCCGGTGAGCGGGGCACCGTTGGTGAGGTTGCGGCCTACAGCGTCTTCGCGGGCAGGGCGGTCGGCCTGGTCCCAGGTATCTAGGTTCATGTGGATACGACGAATCACCAGGGAGGTTCCGCCCTCTTCCCAGGGGGTGAGGTCCTTGTGCTTACCCCAGACGTAGGATTCCATGCTTCCGTCGCCGGTGGAGGGGTTAATGGTGCCATCGACCTGGCCAAAGAGGTTACGCATGGTCATGCCCTCCGGCTCACTACCGTAGGCGCGGCGAAAGCCCTCCTGAACCCAGCGCACCGAGGCAAAACTGCGAATGCTTTTTAGCAGCACGCGCTGGGTATGGGCCAGGGTGAAGCGGTCAGATGAGCAGATTTGTAGGAGCAAATCGCCGTCATTCCACTGCTCTTGAAGCTGATCGATCTGCTCAAAAGCGGGGAGGGGGCCTAGCCAGGAGGGTTTTTTCTCGGGCGCTACGATATCGAAAATGCGCTCGCCGAAGCCGAAGGTGACGGTCAGGTTGGCCGGGACGCTTGCTAGCTCCGGCTCCTGGTCGGTGATGGAGGGGCGCCCTGCGGTCAGGCGGGCGGCATCGTCGGTTAGCACGGTGAGTAGGCGGCGGATACCATCGCGATCCAGCCCCGGGTGCAGGGTCAGGGCGATGAAGACACCGTGGCTGGGGGCGGGAGTATCAATACCTGCCTGGCGGGCCCCGTAAAAGGGCACGACAGCTTCTTGCAGGGGCGCGGTGCTAGCTGTCTCCTCGTCTTGGCCCTTAATAAGGCTTGAGGCATATTGGCTTGCCAGGCTAGCGGCCACACCGGTTCCTAGGCCCAGGGCACCGGCTAGAGCCACACGGCGGTTGGTTCCAGCAGAACCTACCGCCTCTTCTTGCCTCTTGGGGTTTTCTTCTGTCTGCCAGTCTGTTTCTGCACCGCTTCGGGCCCGGTGCGAAGCGGGGTCAAATGAGCTAGTCATAATCTTCCTTAGGTAGCCTGCCCGCCGTCCGCTCCGAGCTAAAAAGGGAGGGACGGCGGGCAGGCCGCTTGCTACCTGCCGGTAGCTAGGGGTGGGTTAGGTAGCTGGTGCCCTAGTTGCACTGTGGTAGCACAGCAGCTGCTGATTCGCTGGCGCTGGCCTGGTCAGTCTGCATGGAATGGTCACTAGCCTGGCTTCTAGCTTCTTGGGCTGCGCTGCTAGCGGCCCCGCCGGGGGCGTATTCTTCCTGGGCACCGGCGTAATCGCGTACTGTAGCTTCAAAAGTCAGCTCACCGGCTGAGGTCTGTAGGGTGATGAACTCGCTACTTCCTGCTCCCAGGGCACAGGACATGCCCATAAGCATGATGTGGTTCCCGCCGGGGGCCAGTTCAAAGGTGGTGCCGGGTTCGATGGTGAAGCCCTCCTCAACGGCCTTCATCACGCTAGTGCCGGTTGCCGGGTCGAAGACGGTGGTGTGTAGCTGGACCATACCGGCGGTTGCGTTGCTGGCCCCCTGGATAGTAATCGGGCTAGCACTGGTATTGGTCAGGCGGGCAAAAGCCCCGGTCATATCGCCATTATTGGCCTTAATCCAGGCTTCCTCAACGGTAATTGGGGCGCTAGTCTCACTGGCAGATGTGCTGGCGGAGGCGCTGGAGCTAGCGGAGGCCTTTGAGGAGCTATCGGTTGCTGTCTTGTCGCTACCACAGCCGGTCAGGACCAGTAGGGCAAGAGCGGGCAGGGCCAGAGTGGACAAAATTTTCTGTGATGACATAGTACTTCTTCTTTGAATACGAAAGATGGATAGTTTACTTACCCTTGGTTTTAGCCAGCAGGACGACCAGGGCTGACCCCAGAGCCGCTACCGCCAGCAGGGCTAGGGCCAGTTTCAGGGGGGTAGAAAGTCCCTGCTCTGCCGAGCTCGCTGCCTTCTTCGTAGCCCCGGTCTTGCTGGCAGTTTCACCGGAGCTGCCGGTATTAACTGCCGAGGGTTGAGCCGCTTCCAGGCTCGCGGCGCTAGAACTAGCTGCGGTGCTTCCTTGACCTACGGTGTAGGTGAAGATGCCCTGAATGGGGTGGCCGTCAGATGAGACAACCCGCCAGGTGACAGTATAGGCGTCATGGGCGCTAGCGGTGGCCAGGTCCTGAGTAACCGTTTTGCCGGCTATCTGGGGGGCACCGTCCGTTACACTTTCTCCGGCGGCATTGGTAACGCGCACCTGATTGGCCCCCTCCAGGTCCATAATCTCACCGCTGTAGGTCAGCTTCAGGCTGGTGGGAGCTTCGGGCAGACTGGCCCCATTGGCTGGGTTGGTAGAAATCAGCTCGTCGTGGGCCGCGGCAGGGTTCATGCCCAGCAGGCTGGCGGTGGCCAGGGCCGCTGTTGCAATCAGGCTAGGGGGCACGACTGAGGCTCTAGGAGCCTTAAACATAGGATTTATCCTTGCTGGTCGAAAAACTGGCTTCTATTTCGGCTTAGGCAAGGAGGGGTGGGCCGCGCGGGGCGGTGCAGGTTCTGATCAGCAGACTAAAGGGACTGCTAGCGGTAGCGACCACCGGGAGGGAAGAGATAGCTAGGATCGGACGCACCCGCACAGGTTCCAGTCTGGCCCGCAGATAAGCTAGCAGGGCGGTGAGGGCCTTAAGCAGGCTCTCACCGTAGGCCAGCAGGGCGAAGCTGGCAGCTGCCGCTAGGGCGTGACCAGCCCACATGGCAGGCCCGGCCTGGGTTAGGGGGTCAAGGGCTACAGGTGCCGTAAGCCTTGCAGGGCCGTGATGAGCGTATCCGGTCATAGGGGCCAGAGGTTGGCCCTGGCTGTAGAGAAGGTGCAAGGTGCCCTGTCCGGCAGCCACGCCGAGTGCCAAGCTGGTGTGGGTGAGCTTCAGGCAGGTAGCGCCCAGGGTCAGGAGGGCTGCCAGGGAGGTGGCAAGGGCTAGGACGATGGGGTGGGGTAGGTGCCCACCGGCCAGCAGGTGCGAGATGGCGCCTAGGCCCGTGGCGCTACCGGCAATGAGCCAGGAGCGGGCTAGCTGGTGCCCTCGGCGCATGTTTTCCTCCCCGGCCGGTCTCTGCTGGTGTCTTACCTGCCCATTATCTCATAGTCGGTTCACTTTATTCTGCCCAGCTGGCACAAAAGGGCCACCCCGAAAAACGGGATGGCCCTTTTCAAAGTCTGTTCAAGAATTTACTTCTTGGTGGAGACTGCTGCCTTCAGCTTTGAACCTGCGGTCAGCTTAACACCGTGACCTGCGGGAATCTGAATGGTTTCGCCGGTCTGCGGGTTGCGACCGGTACGAGCGGCACGGTCAGTGCGCTCAATTGCCATCCAGCCGGGGATGGTGATCTTCTCGCCCTGTGCAACAGATGCTTCGAAGACCTGGAACAGTGCGTCGAGCACACCGTTCACTGCTGCCTGGCTGGTGCCGGCCTTCTCTGCAACCTCTGCAACGAGTTCGCTACGGTTCTTAGCCATTGAATGCTCCTCCTGAGACTTTCAAAAAGTGAGTGGCTGGGTTAGCCCTGTTCACAAGGCTAACCGTATCAGCTACAGATTACCAGCTTGACTTGGTAACACCGGGCAGCTCGCCACGGTGTGCCATCTCGCGGAAGCGTACGCGGGAGATACCAAACTTCTGGAAGGTACCGCGGGGGCGGCCGTCAATCTGGTCGCGGTTGCGAACACGAACGGGTGAAGCGTTGCGGGGCAGCTTCTGGAGACCCAGGCGGGCTGCTTCGCGCTCTTCGGGGGTTGCGTTTTCGTCAACCAGGGTCTTCTTCAGTTCCAGGCGCTTTTCAGCGTAGCGTGCAACGATGACCTTGCGCTGCTCGTTGCGAGCAATCTTGGACTTCTTCGCCATTGTTTAGCGCTCCTCTCGGAAGTCAACGTGCTTGCGGACAACGGGATCGTACTTCTTGAGAACCATACGATCGGGGTTGTTACGGCGGTTCTTACGGGTGACGTAAGTGTAGCCGGTGCCCGCAGTGGACTTAAGTTTGATGATAGGACGTACGTCCTTAGCCTTTGATGCCATGTTTAGATCTTCTCTCCGCGTGCAAGGATGTCAGCAACTACTGCGTCGATACCACGTGCGTCGATAACCTTGATGCCCTTTGCAGAGACGTTCAGGGTTACGTTGCGACGAAGTGAGGGTACGTAGTACTTCTTCTTCTGTACGTTCGGATCGAAACGACGCTTGTTGCGGCGATGCGAGTGCGAAATGCTGTGTCCAAAGCCGGGAACAGCTCCGGTCACCTGGCAGACAGCTGCCATAGTTTTCTCCTCCAAATGTTGACGAAATGACGGTACGCAGTTGGCGTTCGCCAGTTTTCTGGCGATCAGCAATGGGCGTCCCGTCACCTATAGGTAGAGCACCGGGTTATTCTCCAAGGCTAGAGTGTTTGAGACTCCACATCGGGTGAGAGGCCGATGAGAATCCCCGCCGCGGGAAAAACGGTGAAGCTTAGGTGTACGAGAGGTGTTGCCACCACTACGAACAGCCTTAAAGTCTAGGTAATTACGGGATACCACGCAACCTATGAGGCCAATAAAAAGCTTGCGTCAGCCGGTGCTGGTGCTACCTGCTCCGGTGTGCGCAAGCTGCTTTTCATGGTCTCAAGGGTGCGTTTGAACCTCTATCAATTCTACCGGGCTTTTAACTTTTCGCAAGTCATCTCAGGCTTTAATCCGCGGTTTTTCGCCCTTGCCAGGCGGCAGCTGCCACCGGCGTCCGCCCCTGCCAAGAGGGTAAATTACAGGCGTGTAATCTTAAGTGTGATGTTAACAGCTTAAGTCTTTTAATCCAGGAGCCTAGCTGTTAAAGGGCTGGGTCGGATTCTTCAGGGAGGACATCAAACCGCGTCCAGGTGGGGTACTTGGGGCTGATATTGTCACCGGAACTGGTGCCGCGCAGACGTCGGCCAATCCACGGAACCACAAACTCCCGAGCCCATTTGGCATTGTCCAGGGCCTCTTGCACACGGGTTTTATGCAGGGGTGCGGGGATGACGGGGTCCCCGATACGGATGTTCTCGGCGCTCAGAGTTTCTAGTGCCCGGCGGGCGGTCAGGATGTGCCCGGCTGCGTTCATATGCAAACGGTCAGGGGCCCAAAATCGAAGGTCAAGCAGCTCATGCATGCGCCAGTAGTCCACCACGGTGACGCCGCGGTCATCGGCAACCTCACGCAGAAGCTCGTTGAAGAGGGCCACCCGGGCACGGTTACCGCTAAAGAAACCCTTGGGGCCGGGATCAAAACCGGTCATGGTAAAGACCTCTATACCCTCATCGCGCAGGGTTTTAAAGGCCTCGTCGTAACGCACCATCAGAGCGTCCACATCGAAGCCGGGGCGCAAAGAGTCATTGCCACCGCCAACCAGCGAGACCAGGTTGGGCTTAAGTTCCAGGGCAGGTTCTAGCTGCTCTTCAATGATGGGCACGAGCAGGCGCCCGCGAATCGCCAGGTTGGCGTACTGGGCTTGCGGGTCTGCCAGCATGAACTGTTCAGCTACTCGGTCAGTCCAGCCGCGTACTCCGTTGGGGCGGTCCGGGGCGTCATCGCCCACTCCTTCGCTGAAGGAGTCCCCCAGAGCAACGTAGCGGATAGATTCGTCTTTGCCGAGGATCGATATCATGCGGACTAGGCCTTTCTCTATGAGGTGGGTACCAGGCCACTCTACCCCTCGGCCTGCCCTGCCTTCCAGTACCCCATAAAAGAGATGCTTTCCTTGGGTAGCCCGGCTTCGTTCACGCAGATTCGGCGCAGGGTTTTAACCACCGATGACTCACCGGCAAGGAGCACATAGGTATCGACCGGGTTCTCCGCCAGATGCCAGACAATTTCACCGGGTGTAGCTTCCTCCCGAGGTGCGCTCTCTTCAAGCGTTTCGACGCCGCAGACTTGCCGCAGGGAGTCGGCAAGTTGCTGACCTCGCGCCTGCTGATCGGTTCGATCCAGCACGTTAAGGCGGACGCCCGGCACCCGCTGAGCAGCCCGCCGCACCTCGGGGAGGCGGTCGAGGGCGTCCTCAGCACCGGGCACCTCAAGAAACACCGCCCCGGTAGCCTCGGTGGGCAGGGAGCGCAGGATAGAGAGAATGGCCGGAGCTGCGGTTTCGTCCCCCACAAGCAGGAGCGAACGGGCCTCACCCGGGTTGTAGGAGGCCCAGAGGGTAGAACCGCGCAGGGGAGCTAGGAGGGAAATCTGCTGACCTACCCTTGCCTGTTCGGCCCAGGCTGAGCCGGGCCCGCTCTTTCCCTCACTATCGGTGTGTAGCACAAAGTCCACGTCAATTTCGGGCTGCTGCCCTTCAGGCAGCTCACGCTCCAGGGGTTCGAGGTCCGCTTCAGCTGCCGGGAGCATGCCCAGCAGGGGTGTTTCGTCCAGCCCAACCGAAGGCACTAACCGGGAGTTGCTGACGGTGTAGGTGCGCATGTACCCCCGCTCGCTTTCGGGGGCAGCCAGCCAGCGGGTGCGCCAGGAGGTATCGAGCTCAATCATGGTGGGCCCGCTGGCTCCCGCCGGGGGAATCAAGAGTTTGATGTAGGCGTCATAGACCTGCCCGGTGCCGTCAGAGATAGGGGCGGCAGCGTGCAGTAGAGAACGGCCGGTCAGTGAGACACGCACAAAGGAATCGGTCAGCTTCTCAACCCGCGAGACGGTGACGGGGAAGACCCCGTACTGGTTGATGGAGCGCTTGACCTCGCGGCGGGCAGAGGAGCGAGGTGCGGACGGGCGGGGCTTAGACAAGGCTCTGGCTTTCTAGGTTTTCTGCCGGGTGGCTTGCGGCACGGGCGTGGGGCACTACGACGGTAGAGCCGTCCCCCAGGGGGTCAGCCACCGAGGCCCGTAGG
The DNA here is from genome assembly GCF_042660305.1 of Rothia nasimurium. NCBI lineage: Bacteria > Bacillati > Actinomycetota > Actinomycetes > Micrococcales > Micrococcaceae > Rothia > Rothia nasimurium. Next base: position 9,978 of record NZ_JBHSTW010000003.1, on the reverse strand, counting down.
CCAAAGATCCGGTGCAGGTTCTCCCCTGTCATGACCTCTGCAGCGGTACCGGCTGCGGCAATTTCTCCGCCCTTCATAGCGACCAGGTGGTGGGCGACGCGGGCAGCTAGATTGAGCTCGTGCAGCACCATGATCATGGTGGTGCCGCGGCGCTCGTTGATATCGGCCAGCAGGTCAAGGAGTTCTACCTGGTGGGCGAGGTCCAGGTAGGTGGTGGGTTCGTCCAGAAGCAAAATATCGGTGTCTTGGGCCAGGGCCATAGCAATCCAGACGCGCTGGCGCTGGCCGCCGGAGAGCTCAGTGACCTGACGCTCCGCCAGTTCTAGGGTGTTGGTAGCTTCTAGGGCCCAGGCGACCGCGGCGTCGTCTTCCTTGCTGTTGCCCCGAAAGAGCCCCTGGTAGGGGTAACGCCCACGGGAGACCAGGTCGGCAACGGTGATACCTTCAGGGGCGATGGGGCTCTGCGGCAGCAGACCGACCATGCGGGCAAATTCCTTACCGCCGTAGGAAGTAACGGGCTTACCGTCCAGGGTGATCTCGCCGTCACTGGGCTTGAGCAGGCGGGAGATACCGCGCAGCAGGGTGGACTTGCCGCAGCCGTTGGGCCCGATGATGGCGGTGATTTTTCCGGCAGGTATGCTCAGCGAGAGGTCCGGCACGATAGTGCGGTCCCCGTAGCCCAGGCGCACGCGGGAGACGGTCAGGTCGCGGGAAGTTACGGTTTTCATGGGCTTAGCTTCTTTCGGGTGGGCGGGTCAGCAGCCAGATGAGGGCGGGGGCGCCAAAGGCACCGGTGAGGACGCCAGCGGGCAGGTTAACGCCGCCCGGTATCAGGTTGGAGCCAATGAAGTCAGCGAGCACAACCAGGCTTGCACCAACCAGGGCGGCGGCGGTGAGGTTGTGGCGTCCGCCGGTCAGGGCTCGGGCTATGGGCCCGGCCATGAAGGCGATGAAGGCCAGGGGGCCGGTGGCAGCGGTTGCTACGGCTACCAGGAGCACGCCCAGGGCGATAAAGCCGGTGCGGACGGCGCGGGTGGGCACCCCCAGGCCAAAAGCTAGTTCTTCGCCAACTGCGGTGGCGTGCAGGGGCCGGTAGAAAAGGATAAGAGGCAACAGCAGGGGTAGTAGGATCAGGACCAGTAGGCTGATGCGGTCCCAGTTGGCGGTGGACAGGGAACCTGCCAGCCAGTGGGTGAGCGTCTGGGCGCTGGTGGTTGAGGTGCGAGAGAGCAGGTACTGGATGAAGGCTGCCCCCAGGGCTGAGATACCCAGGCCTACCAGAATGAAGCGGTTACCTGCGCTACTGTCGCCCGCTGAGAGGGCCATAATCAAGAGGGCAACGGCCAGAGCAACGGCTATAGCCAGCAGGGTCAGTGGCAGCCCACCCAGGCCCAGAAAGACGATGCCGATAACAGCACCCAGGGCAGCCCCGTTGGAGACGCCGATAATGTCGGGGCTGGCGATGGGGTTGCGCAGAAGCAGCTGGAAGATAGCTCCGCCTAGGCCGAAGGCGGCCCCGGCCAGGGTACCCAGCACGGCTCTGGGGAGTTTTTCTTCCATGACGATATAGCGGGCGCCCCGGGCATTCTCGATGCTTCCTCCGCCGAGAATCGTGAAGAAGTCGGGAATGGTGACCGTATAGGAGCCCAGTAGCACGCGCACCGCGCAGGCTACGAGTAAGGCTAGGCCCAGGCCGATGACAGCGAAAGCCGGGCGGCGTCGGGCCCGGGCGCGGACGCTAGCCACCGCCTGGGCGGCGTCCTGGGACTGGGGGCGCGGTAGGGCCGACATTAGAGGTTAACCGCCTTCCCGCGTCGTACCAGGTAGATAAAGACGGGCACGCCGAGAGCCACCATCATGACGCCCACCTGGATTTCCTGGGGCGGGGCGATGACGCGCCCGGCGGTATCTGCGAGGATCAGCAGGGCGGCGCCGAAAAGAGTGGAGAGGGGCAGCAGCGTGCGGTAGTCAGCTCCGGCTAGGGCCCGCATGGCGTGGGGAGCCATGAGCCCCAGAAAGGCGATAGGGCCGGCCAGGGCTAGGGCGGTGCCCACCAGCAAAGTGACGCCACCGGTAATGACCAGGCGGCGCACCGCAACGTTCTCCCCCAAAGAAGCAGCCATATCATCCCCCAGGGCAAAGCTATTGATAGTTTTTGCACCGGTGAGCACGATGAGGGCTCCTACGGCGAGCAGTGGAGCGGCCACTGCCATATCAGAAAGGTCGGCTCCGGCAACGGTTCCAATCTGCCAGCGGCGTAGGTTATCCAGGGTGTTCTGGTTGGTAAGAATCAGGGCGCTCGTTACCGCACCTAAGCCGGCGGTCAGGGCTGCCCCCATCAGGGCTAGCTTGATGGGGGTCGCTCCCCCAGCCCCCAGCGAGGCAAGGGCATACACCGCAACCGCCGAAGCCACCGCTCCGGCAAAAGCCCAGAGGGCAAAGGCCGCTGTGGAGTCAGCGGAGAAAAAGGTAATACCGGCAACCACAGCGCAGGCTGCCCCGGCGTTAATACCGAGGATTCCGGGGTCACCCAGAGAGTTACGGGTAATACCTTGAAGCCCGGCCCCAGCTAAACCTAGCGCCGCCCCCACCAACCCGGCCGTCAGCGTCCGCACCGACCGCTGGGTCAGCACCGCCGCATCCGCCTCAGCAACCGAACCGCCAGCCAGGTAGTCCAGCAAGGTGGTCAGGCTAATGGGGCGAGCGCCCAGGCCGAAGCTAGCCAGGGCAGCGAGAGCGAGGAGCAGGCCCAGGGCCAGACTCAGCACGACCAGCCGCCGCGCTCCCCCGGCGGGGGTGGCGCGGCGGCTGCTAGAGGGCCGGACGGGAGCGACCTTCACGGGTTAGGACGCCTGGCTTGCGTCTACGGCGGCAGAAATCTTGGCCAGGGTTTCGGTCTGGTTAATAGCCCAGTCCAAAGACAGCGGTGAAGCAGCTGAGAGAGCCAGGGAGATAGCGGCGTCGGTTTCTACGACCAGGCCGCCGTTAGCTACGGCGGGCATCTGGGAGAAGAGGGTGTTGCTCTTGATTGCTTCTTCGTCGGAGTCACTGGTGCCCCAGGCCCAGAGCACGTCTGACTGAACCTCGGGCAGAACCTCACCTGAGATGGTCATGAAGAAGGCGTCGGCTTCGGTGGCGTTCTGCTCAATGTAGGGGGCTAGTTCCATGCCCAGTGAGGTGAGGAACTGGGAGCGGGAGTCGCTGGCTACGTAGGCTGAAAGGCTCTGGGCTTCCAGGTCAAACATGCCAGCGACGAAGGTCTTGCCTGCCAGGTTGGAGTACTGGGCTGCGGCGTCGTCGATGGTCTTCTGGGTGGCTTCGATGAGGGCGGCACCTTCGTCGGTCTTCTGTAGCATGGCTGCGGCCTGGTTGACGACGTCTTCCCAGGAGGCTGCGAAGGCGCCGACGCCCTCGGGGGCGGCAACGACAGGTGCGATGGCGGTGAGCTTGTCGTAGACTTCCTGGGTCATGTCGCCGTAGACGGAGAAGATGGCGTCGGGGGCCAGTGTGGCGAGAGCTTCGTAGTCGGGGCCGTCGGTTTCGTCGTAGGTGACGGGGGCGGTGCCGCCCAGTTCGGCCAGTTTGGCGTCGAACCAGTCGGTGGAGCCCTTGGCATTAGCTCCGTAGGTGACCACGGGGGTGCCTGCGGGTACAACGCCCAGGGCGAGGAGGACGTCGGGGTTCTTCCAGAAGTTCACGACGGCAATTTTCTGGGGGACGGCGGTGAAGGTGGTCTCACCAAAGGCGTGCTTGACGGTGTAGCTCTCACCTGAGGCGGCTGAGCTGGTGGTGCTGCTTGAGGTGTCGTTGGAGCCGGTGGTGCAGGCTGCGAGTAGGCCGGTGAGGGCGGTAGCTGCGGTGGCTTTGAGGAAGGTGCTTCGAGTGATGGCGACCATGGTCTTGTGTTCTCCTGGGAAGGGTGTTTGGTTCTATAGGACTATCTATAGAACTGCTTAGGCGACCCTAAGCCAGGAATAACACTATCTTTTGTTTGCGTATTTGTGCAAACGCTGGGTAGCTAGGTGCGCATGGTGAGATAGGGGCAAGTTATGCTTTTCGCGTGCGCCCCAGGCTCGTAGTGAAATTGCCGCTCACCTGGCTTGTGCAGGGTTCTTGGGCTGTGTGCAGACTTTTCTCTGCACACAGCCCAAGAACCCTGCACAGCGAGAGTAAGCCCGGACGCCCCGCGTCTAGATAGCGGGTATTGCCCTGTTTTGGGCATAAAGAGAGCCCCCTACCGGATTCGAACCAGATAAGGGAGCGGATGGAAGGCCCGGGTGCGAGCTCGCGAGCACTCAAGAGGGCCTGGAATCAGTTGAGCGTCAGCGAAACTGGCGCGCGAGGAAATAAATCTGCGACCGAATGGTCACCGGTTTATGGGTGTCCAATCGATCGCAGAGTTCATATAGTGGAGCCCCCTACCGGATTCGAACCGGTGACCCCCTGTTTACAAGACAGGTGCTCTGGCCAGCTGAGCTAAGGAGGCAAGACTTTTCAAGTGTACCCGATATCGCAGGCAGGTGCATGTTGCGGCTTATTCATCAACGCGGTGAAGCAGGCTCACAGTGAAGCTGCTGGCTCGGGGCTGGCGTGAATCGCCCTTGTGAGCGAAGCGAACCAGGCGAGAGGGTCGGCAGCGAGCGTGAGCCTGCGGAACCCCTTATGAATAAGCTTCGTTACCAGCTCGTACCTAGCTGGTAGTGGTGTAGGGGCAGGCGGGCTGTGAGGTCTTGAGTGAGTTGTTGGTCGTGGGTGGCGACGATAGCGCTGCCTCCTGCCGCGCAGTGGGCGGCGATGAGCGCTGCGACCTGCTCAAGACCGGGGGCGTCTAGCCCTGCGGTGGGTTCGTCGAGGAGTAGGCAGGACGCCCCGGCGGCGAGCGCTTCTGCGAGGGCAAGCAGGTGTTGCTCGGCGGGGAGTAGGTCGAGGGGGTGTGTTTCGCCGGAGCCGGTAGGTAGGACGGCGTCGCGCAGGGCTTCGCGGGTAGGGCTACTAGCCTTCGCCCCGTTCCCTAGCTTCATGTCAGCATCCACAGTGGAGGCCAAGAAGTGGTGGGCGGGGGTTTGCGCCACCAGCTGGGCGAGGGCTGCGCGGGCGGGGGCGTCCTGCCTGTGGGGCTGTAGCCCACCGATGGTGAGCTGCCCGGCAACTGGGGGTAGGAGCCCCGCGATGGTGCGCAGCAGGGTGGATTTTCCGGTGCCGTTGGGGCCGGTGAGGATCAGGCAGTCGCCGGGTGCTATCTCGACATTAATACCGGTAGCAACGGGGGTAGCTACCGGTTTCTTCCACCGGCGGCGGGCCGGGGTAACCGGGGATATAGCGAGGTCGCGGGCCAGGACGTCTGCCGCGGCTCGGGCGGGCAAAGGCGGCGGAGACGGCGCCCCAGCAGACGGTGAAATACTTTCCCCTAGGTTTTCGACGCTAGCGGCAAGGCTCTCTTCGTCGGTCTGGGGCCTGGCTGAGGCCCAGGCCAGATTTGCCGGGTAGCGGGAGAAAGCGTCCAGCACCCGGGCCCGCATGGCATCGTCGAGGCCGAGCAGGGGTTCGTCCAGGGCTAGGACTGGCACAGTCGCCCCGTCGAGGTTTCCGTCCACCTGCCCCAGCACCAGGTAGGCTGCCAGGGCTACCAGCTGGGTCTGCCCACCCGAAAGTTGCAGGGGGTGGGCTGCCAGTAAGTCGGTAATTCCAAGGTCAGCTGCAACAGCCTGTACAGCCCGGTGGAGCTGATCCCGGCTACCCACAATCTGCTCCACCCCCAGGGCAATTTCTTCGGCCACGGTGGGTACCAACCCCGTCATTAGGGCATGGGGGTTCGAGGGCACAAAGAGCCCGTTCCGTTCCTGGGCCCAGGCCTGTAGCCGGGCAGACTTTCCCGTCCCCCGGGCCCCAAAGACCAGCGTCCGCGTATAGGTCACAGCAGCACCCCCGTATAGGTAGCAAGCACGAGCAGGCAGGCCAGCGGTAGGAGCACCCAGCGAAGGTAGCACTGGGTGCGACTGTCGGTGTAGTCCTGCCAGAAAATTCTGGGCCCGGCCCGGTCAATCCCGCGCGTGGCCAGGGTTGCCCCTCGCACCTCGTGGTCGAGCAACAGCAGGTTGAAGAGGGCGGACGCCGTCCGCACCCCCAACCAGGCGCGGGCACCTCGCGACCCGTCGGCCATACCTCGGGCTCGGGCGGCCCGCTGCACTAGGCGGGAGTAGTGGGCCAGCTGGGTAGGGGCGTTGAGCGAAGCGACCAGCAGGTAGATGAGTCTAGGTGGCAGTCCCCAGACGGTCAGGGCATAGCGCAGGCCAGCGGCCCCGGTGGGTAGGATCAGCAGGGCACAGGCCGACCCGAAGGCCAGAATCTGTAGGGCTAGAGCCAGGCCAGCTCGGGCGCCCTCGGCGGTCACTTCAAACACCATCCAGTGCACGGGCGCCCAGGTTGCCCATACGGTTTCTCCCCCGCGTGACACCAGCTGGATGATAAAAGCCATCACCGCAACCGGCGCCAACCCCACCAGGACCAGGCGCACCCAGGGGGCAAGCGTCCGCCCCACCCCGTGCAGGGCGATGAGCACAGCCAGCAGCCCCGCCTGCCAGATCAGTGGCAGCGGGGCAAAGGCGAGCAGGAGCCCGGCGCAGCCCAGGGTGACCCAGGTGCGGGGGTTCAGGGCGGGGGCGCTCACCGGTTAGCGGCCGAACTGACGACGGGCGCGAGCGGGCAGGCCCTTGATGATGAGCCAGACCAGGGCGAAGGCAATGGTCTTATCGAGCGGGTCAGAGAGCAGGGATTGCAGGGTTGTAGCACCCAGCAGGGACTGGCCAGCAGCCTGCAGGGCCGCAACCACGGAACCGGTACCCACGCCCTGGCCGCCGCCAAAGACGAAGGCGGCGATGGGGGCGCCGACGAACCCGGCCAGGATGCCGGTGATAAAGCCCGCGAGCAGGGCTCCCCAGAGTTTGCGGAAGAGGCCCAGGCGGCCAGCGTAACCGGCAAGGAAGCCGATGAGGGCGGCACCGGCGGCAAAGGGAATGGTGGTGGGGTTAATGGTGAGGCCCCAGGCAAGGTTGGTGATAATACCGGTCATGGCTCCGGCGGCGGGTCCGGCCAGCACACCAATGAGCACGGTAGCAACGGAGTCAAGGTAGAGGGGAATACCCGAGAAGCCAATGAGCTGGCCCACGATGATATTGAAAGCTGCCGCAAAAGGAATCAGGGCAATGGTGGCAAGGGGTAGGCGGCTTAGGTTAGCCGCCAGAAGCAACAGGACGCCCGCGGTATAGCCCAGCATGAGCGGCAGGGAGATAGCGGCTTGGGCATCGCTGGTGCCTTCCAGGTAGCCCGCGTAGTTGGTGGCACCGCCTGCGGTGAGGACGGCCCAGGTGTAGGTTCCTGCGATCACCAGGGCGGCGAGCAGGTTGAGCACCTTCTGGGAGGTGGTCAAGGGTGTGTTGTGTTCCGGGTTTTTACCGAGGAGACCAGCGGCTACTGAGCTCCTCTGCCCAGACGTTGACGGCTGTGCAGGTGCGTGTGATGAGGGGGCCATGCCCACCCCTTTCTGTAGAATAATTGTTCTTTTTATTTTTTGAGCTGGTTCTAGCCAGTCCCCTTTGGGGCATACACAGCCCGAACGGTCTGGATCAGGTGCTCAAAAAATTCAGGGGCCCGGGCGCTGGTCAGGGCCTGGGCGTTTGGTTCGCGCCCCCAGCGTCCTAACCAGTCGGCCACTACCTGGCCGCGGGTGAGGGTCCCGGCCAGCTCAACGTCGAGCGTCACCGGGGTGGTCTCCCCCAGCTGGGTGTGGGCCCGGCCGTCGGCGGCCAGGGCGCGGTTCACAGCCAGAGCAGTTACGAAGGGGTCGTGCACGTGGGCGATAAACCCCAGTTTGTCCCACTCGTGGAATTCCATGTAAAACTGCAGAGCCCCGTCCAGGGCGGTAAAGAGTTCTCCCCCGCCGGCCAGTAGACGCTCGCGTAGCTGAGGAGTCATGACGGCGTTCTCGGTAGTATCCAGCGGGCAGAGCAGCGGCGCATAGGGCAGATCGAGGCCAGGGCGGCTATAGGCAGCTAAGACCTCGTGCAGGGCTTCGGGGTCAGAGTGCACGTTCCACTCGGTGGTGGGCATGGTGTTCCCCCGGTGGTTCAGGGCCCCACCCATGATGGTCAGGCTGGCTAGGTAACGGGGCAGCTCTGGATCCTGCCGTAGAGCCAGCGCCAGATTAGTTGAAGGCCCCAGGACGAGCCCGTGCAGCTTTCCGGGGAAACGGCGGGCAGTTTGCACCCACAGGTCCGCCCCTTCACCGTGGGTACGCTCCGTGGGCCTGGTCTGCCCGGGGAGCAAGCTGTGCCCCGTGCCCAGCGGGCCGTGGGTCTCTTCGGTGGTGGTGAGCGGCTGGGCCAGCGGGTTCTCAGCACCGAGGGCCCAGGGGGTACCCTGCCCGCCGAGCAGTTCCAGCAGACCGCGGACGTTGCGTCCTACCTGCTCGGTACTCACGTTCCCGCCGGTTGCCGCGATACCCTCTACAGCAACCTGCGGGTGGGCAAAAGCGTAGGTGAGGGCAAGGGCATCGTCGATGCCGGGGTCGCAGTCGATGAAGAAGTGCAGGGTCATGAAATCTTTACGGTGCTAGGTAGTCGGTTACTGGCAAGGGGCAGGCTGACGTGCCCAGCGCGGGGCACAGAAAAAGGGGCAGCTACCCACCTTTACCCCGCTGTGAGCATGGGTAAAGGCGTGTAGCTGCCCCTACACGTTGTGTACCAGTTTAGTACACAGCGGCCAGGCCTTCTACAGACTGTTTACTGGGTGAACTTAGGCGTTCTTCTTAGCTTCAATCTTTTCGGTGATCCAGGCGTTGAAGTCAGTTGAGTTAAAGACCTCGCCGTCAGCGAAGATGGTGGGGGTACCGCTCACACCGTTGGAGGCTGACTCCAGGGTTACAGTCTGGACGAAAGGACGCCAGGTGTTGTTAGCAACGTCGTCCTTCACATCTGCACCGTACTTCTCAGCAATCGCAACAAGCTCTTCGTTAGAGAGGCCACCGGTGCCCTGGTAGGTAAAGATTTCCTTCTGGAAGTTCAGGAAGTCTTCGGTGGAAACCTGGTTAGCCACGGAGTAGGCCACGTTGTTAGTACGGGCCGAGTAGAAAGTGGGGCTGGAGGCATCCAGGAAGGTCAGGTTACGGACCTCAAGGGTGATGTCACCGCTGGCAACGAGGGCTGCAATGGTGTCTGCGTTTTCGGTTTCGAAGGCTGCACAGTGGATGCAGTTGTAGTCCTGGAAAATCGTCAGACGGACGGGCTCGCCGTTATTGTCTGCTTCTTCGGGCAGGGCTACACCCAGGGGCATCTTAGCTTCGGAGCCGTCTGCAGCGGTGTAGGTTGCTTCTGAAGTACCCAGGTCGTTGCTGTCGCGGCTTTCTTCGCTGCTGCTGTTCTGCTCAATACCGTCAGCAGTCAGGACGATACCGCCGTACTGGTTAGCTGAGGACGGCACCGGTCCAGCGTCAGCAATCTGGTTGCGGTTGCCGTTGATGATGACGACAGCAACGATAGCTACGATGAGGGCGATGACGCCAAGGACGGTGAACTGAATCCAACGGGTGGATGATTTCGAGGTTTTCTTGGCCTGCTGTGCCGCCAGCTGGCGGGCACGCTCGCGGGCGTCAGTGGAGGGGTTTCCCTTAGACACAGGTGTGCCTCACTTTCGTACGTGCGTTCTTGATAGATTCAAGCCTACCGTGATTTGACGGGTATATCTGCCCTTCCACAGAAGCTCAAACTGGTTTCCCAGGAAACAATTAGTTTAGGTGAGGGGCAGTATGGAGAGCCCAGGTCTTTATGCCCGATGGAGCGTAAAAGACTGGTGATATTTTTCGATACTTAAAACAAAAAGGTCCTGGACAAACAGTCCAGGACCTTCCTGTATCCCAATATAAAAACCGGCGGTGACCTACTCTCCCACACCGTCACCAGTGCAGTACCATCGGCGCAAAGAGCC